>JAWOGU010000157.1:0-30902 GCA_046496595.1 Chloroflexota bacterium | reverse complement strand
TCATGTCAATTTTGGCTGTGGGCAATCGTTAAGGCGCTATCATTTGAATGGAAATTCGCAGCTGCTCTTCGCTTATGGGACCGAAAAACGTTTGTGAAACACGGCCATCGCCATCTAACAACGCAAATGAGGGATGACCGCGCAAGCCATATGCCTGCATTAGCGCTGCGCTCTCTGGTACATCGGCGTTTAAGCGCAGCACGGTGAGCTGCCCGGAGAATTCATCTTCTAGCCTATTCACGATAGGCATCATGGTTTGTCAGGGCGCTCAGTTATCCGTGTAGAACATGAGCAGCGCCGGCCCTGCAATTGCCGGTTCCAGGGTTGGCGGGTCAGGCTGCGCTGTGCAGGCAGCCAGACCCGATAATAGGAGAACGGCCGTTACCAACAAGATTCGAAGAGATTTCATTCTTTCATTTCCTTATCATCGTGTCTGCTGTGTTTGTTCGCGCAGCGTTGCTTCCCACTGAAACAAACGAATGTCTTCCGGCCAGGTGCTCTTGATGTAACTTAAAACGGCCGTTATCTCTTCATCGGTCAACATTTCCGCATAAGCAGGCATATTGCTGCTGCCGCCGATGTTCATATCGGCAAATCTTGCTCCACCTGAGCGGACTGCTGCCAGTAAAGTCAGGTCGCCATGATGCCAGGTATGCCCGGTGGCGTCATGCGGTGGGGCGCGGAAGGAGCGATCCTCGTTTTGCATTTTCCAATCTGGCTGCCCTTCCAGGCTGACGCCGTGACAACTGGCGCATTGCTGAACATACACCGTTTCCCCCAGGCTGATTAGATTAGGCGCCAATGTGGGCAAGGGAGGAACGCCCGTTTCCACATCAGGGTTCAGTGGTGAGCTAACCAAAGGTTGGCAGGCAGCCACAAAAAGAGCTAAAAATAGTAGATAACACCTCATACAACATCCATGTCTACAAAAAAATGCTGCGGCCGCAGCATTTTTAATAATAGTCCGATCCTTCCTCGACAAACAGGGCGATCTGGCTTGTGAGACGTGGGCCATTTGGCGGGTGGGTCCGGGAAGCGGTATTTAAGTAAAAGAGATGCGTCGCAGCGTCTGGGCATTAACGGCGACAATGATGGTGCTTAAGGACATGACCAGAGCGCCCACAGCCGGCGGCATGTTTATACCCCACGGAGCCAGAATACCCGCCGCTACAGGGATAGCAACGATATTATACCCGGCCGCCCACCAGATGTTTTGTACCATTTTGCGCTGGCTGGCTTTGCTTAGCTCGATGATTTTCACCACGTCCAACGGGTTAGAGCGCACAAGAATCAGCCCGGCCGATTCCACGGCCACATCCGTACCGCTGCCAATGGCAATACCGATGTCGGCGCGGGTCAGGGCCGGAGCGTCATTGACGCCATCACCCACCATAGCCACTTTCTTGCCCTGTTTTTGCAATTCGCGTACTTTCTTGTCTTTGTCTTCCGGCAGCACCTCGGCAAAGTAATGATCGATGTTTAGCTCTGCGGCCACCGCTTTGGCTACGTCCTGGCTGTCGCCGGTGAGCATCGCCACTTCGATACCCATGTCGTGCAGCTTTTGAATGGCCTGCCGGCTTTCCTCGCGGATCACGTCGGCGAGCGCAAAAGCGGCGATAACGCGGGTATCACGAATGAGGTAGATGACGGCCTGCCCTTTATCGCCTGCTTGTTGACTAAAGTTGGTAATGGCGTCTGACAGTTTGATTTCCAGGTGTTCCAGCAAGCGGGGGCCGCCGGCATAAACGGCCGTTCCCTCTACCATTCCCTGTACACCACGACCCTTTAATGCTTCAAAGTCACTCACAACCGTTGGTTCAACCGGGCGTTCCTGCGCCGAGACCATAATGGCGCGCGCAATGGCGTGCTCAGAATCAGATTCAAGCCCGGCAGCCAACGCCAGCGCCTCTTCTTCAGAAACGTTGTCTGTGGTTATGATCCCTACTACACCTTGTTCCCCTTTGGTTAGGGTACCGGTCTTGTCAAAAATGATGATATCCAGATCCCGCGCCATTTCCAGCGCCCGCCGGTCACGCACCAGGATACCATTACGCGCTGACAGCGAGGTGGTGATGGCTACCACCAGCGGCACAGCCAGCCCCAGCGCGTGCGGACAGGCAATGACAAGCACGGTAACGACACGCTGAAGTACTTCTATGTTAAAGCCAATGGCAATTGTCCAGAGAACGGCCGTTAACACCGCTGCGCCCAGAGCCACGTAAAAGAGGAGCGCCGCCGCCCGGTCAGCCAAAAGCTGCGTCTTGGATTTGCTGGCCTGTGCTTCCCGCACCAGGCGCATGATCCCGGATAGCGCCGTGTCGTCGCCGGTCGCGGTCACATTTATGCGCAAACTGCCGCTGCCCTCGTTGACCGAACCGCCAATGACCTGGCTGCCAGCTTCTTTCTTCACCGGCTTCGATTCGCCGGTAATCATCGCTTCGTTTACATCGGAACTGCCTTCGTATACTGCGCCATCGGCGGGAACAGTGGCGCCGGGGCGGACCAGCACCTTGTCGCCTGTTTGTAGTTTGGCAACGGGTACTTTTTCGGAACGGCCGCCGACGTCAAGACGCTCCGCTTCGTCGGGCATGAGTTTAGCCAGCTCGTCCAGAGCGCCGGACGCCTGGCGCACACTGCGCATTTCCAGCCAGTGCCCCAGCAGCATCACGTCAATCAGCGTCACCAATTCCCAGAAGAAGGTCTCGCCCAGGTCAAAAAAGAGGGCGGCGATGCTGTAGACAAAAGCCACCGTGATCGCCAGGGAAATGAGCATCATCATGCCCGGCTGCCGGTCACGCAGTTCCCAGGCGGCCATACGGAGGAAGGGCAGGCCGCCGTAGGCGAAAATTACCACGGACAGCAGGGGCGTAATCCAGGCGCTGCCGGGGAAAGTGGGGGCGGTGTAACCCAGCCAGTTTTGCAGCGCAGGGCTGAAGATAAGCACGGGAATGCTCAGGACCAGCGACACCCAAAAGCGGCGGCGAAACATCATCTCGTGGCCGGCGTGGCTGCCATGGCCGGCGTGGGTATTTTGTTCGCGCTTCTCACCGTGGCCGTTGTGGTCTGGCGGCATTTGCTGATCTGAATGGCGCGGGTGGTGTGTTTTTGGGGAGGAAACGGCCGTTTCCTCCCGATGTTCATGCATAGGGTCGTTCATTGGAATCACCTCATACTGATGGAGCTTAAAAACAAAAGCAGTGAGCGGCCGTCTTTTAAATGTGGCAAGTGGATGAAGGGGATGAAGAGGAAGCGTTGGGGTGGTAACGGCCGTTATGACGTTATTAAAAAATGGGGCATCGATGGCAGTCCTTCTATATTACCAGCATTGAGCACCATATTAAACCTTTATTTAGCGTGCTGCACCCCGCCAAATGGCGTGTTTTATACGCCTGACAGAACCGCGCTCATAAAGAAAATTTGGGGGGAAAGAGATCGGGCGCCGTTTTCAGGGCAATGTAAACCAGAAGGCAGCGCCCAGGCTGGGAAGACTCTCGACGCCGATTTGCCCGCCGTGCGCCTCCACCAGCGAACGGGCCACCGCCAGCCCCAGGCCGCTGCCGCTGCCATCGGTGGCCCGTGTGCGTCCCTGTTCCACACGGTAAAAGCGCTCGAAAACATTGGGCAGCGCGTCCGGGGAAATACCGGGACCCTGGTCTTGTACCACCACCCGCATTTGTTTACCCGCCGCCAAACGAACGGTAATCGTGCCGCCGTCGGGTGTATAACGCAGGGCATTGGAGAGTAAATTCATGAGCACCTGCTGCACGCGCTGACGATCTGCCTGAACCAGCGGCAGGTGGGATGGGCTGTCAATTTCCAGCATGATGGATCGTTCGACGGCGGCTGGCTGAAAGGCTTCTATGGTTTGCAGCGTCAGGGCATGGAGATCGGTTGGCTGCTTATCAAGAGAAAGTTGGCCTGTTTCGGCCAGGGTAAGCTGGCGTAAATCTTCCACCAGCCGGTTCAACAATGCCGTTTTGTCCAAAATAGGGTCCAGGGCTTCTATAGAAAGGGGGAAAACTCCGTCTTGCAGCGCCTCAATGTTGCCCTGGATGACGGTGAGCGGCGTGCGCAGTTCGTGAGCAATATCGGCTGTCATCTGGCGGCGCAGCACCTCCGCCCGCGAAAGACGTTCCGCCATCTGGTTGAAGGCCAGGGCCAGATCGCCCATTTCGTCGCCGGGCGAAATGTCTACGCGCTGCGCCAGATCACCGGCGGCGATGCCCTGCGCGGCAGCGGTTAAGCGGCGTAACGGCCGTACTACCCGCCACGCAATCAGCCCGCCAAAAACCAGCGCCAGACTGCCCGCAGCTAACAAAGACAGCAATATAGCCTGATTGACGCGCTGCAGAAAATACGCATTTTGGGTGGCAGATTGAACGCCGCTGGTCACCAGCACTGTGCCCACCGGCTGCCCGCTGCTGATGATGGATACACCACTGTCGCGCAGCAAACCCGCGGTCAGTTGCTGCCCCACCATCTCATTTTCGGTGTCGGCCAGCACCCGGCCGTTTTCGTCCACCAGCAGCAGCCGATTGCCCATCATCGCCCACATCCCCAGTCCGTTGTTGCCTTGTCCATGACGCATCATACTACCGCCCATCATGGGAGTCTCAACCGTCAGCAAGGCTTCCACGCCAGTCCAGGAGCCTTGCGCCGCATAAAAATCGGCCAGAATTGGAGCCAACGATTCGGCCTGGTGGCGGCTGCTGGCGGTGGTGTATACGGTAAACTGCGTCGCCGTTGCCTGACGCGTAAGCCACAGCGCCACCATGCCGCCAACCATGATGACAAGCAGAAAGGCCAGCATCAACCGGGCGAATAATCCCAGGCGAAACTCGCTAAAGCGTTTCATTAAACTTATACCCTATCCCAAACACGGTCAGAATCAACTGCGGTTCGCCAGGGTCTGGTTCAATTTTTGCTCGCAGGTTTTTGATGTGGCTGTCGATGGTGCGTTCGAGTCCGGCATAGTCAAGACCAAGCAGGTCAACCAGTTGGGTGCGGCTGAAGACGCGTCCGGGCGCGCCAGCCAGAGAAGACAGCAGGGTAAATTCAGTGGGGGTGAGGGTGGGGAAACGGCCGTTTACTTCCACCGTATACCGCGCCATATCCATCACCAGCGGTCCAACCTGAATTTGCGCGGGCATGGCATGGGGCGCAGGCGTGATGCGGCGCAGCACGGCGCGAATCCGCGCCACCAGTTCGCGCGGGCTAAACGGTTTGGGCACATAATCATCCGCGCCCAGTTCCAGGCCGATAATACGGTCGGTTTCTTCTACCCTGGCGGTCAGCATGATGATGGGAGTTTGCCCTATGGGGTCTGGCATTTGTCGAATAGCGCGTGCCACGTCCAGACCATCAAGCGGTTTGCCGCCCACTGGCGTGGGCAGGTTGAGATCCAACACCACCAGGTCGGGTTTCTCCTGCTGGAAAAGCCGTAAAGCGTAGGCGCCATCGTGGGCTGCCAGCACTCGATAACCAGCCTGTTCCAGATAACCACGGGTGATGCGAATGATTTCCGGTTCATCGTCCACAATAAGGATTGTGTTCATATCGCTATTATGCCGCAATCGTTGAGTTGCAACACATCCGGCAGCGCAGACAATGAGAGAATGGACACAAAAAAAGAGGAGCGCGGTTGAAATGTGCCGCGCTCCTCCTGATTTTCCACGCTTCTGATTTAAGCGCCGGTTCCTTGCGGGGTTGTCTGCCCACCGTGGCAGCCACCGGCCCCGTGACCAAAGCCGCGTCCGCCAGACATGCTTCCCCAAGGTTCGTTAACACGGGTAGCAATCATCGCGGCCATGTTAGCCTGCATCAAGTCGGCCTGTTCTTGGGACAGTGCGCCATTGGCAACGGCCGTTTCCAGAGCAGTCTGGTGCTGCGCCAATGCCTCGTCAATGACAGCCTGAGCGTCAACGCCGTGGTTGGCAGCCAGTTCGGCGATAGAGATACCGCCGGAGAGTTCTGCCAGGACTTCGTCAACAGTCAGGTCTAATGCTTGAGCGACAACGGCCGGTAATGAGAAGCTGCCCATCATACCGCGGTGCTGTCCATTCATCATGCCGCCCTGTTGGCCGTTCATCATGCCGCCGTGCTGTCCACCCCTCATGCCACCCTGCTGACCGCCCATCATACCAGAGCCGTAGCCTGGAACTGCTGGGGGAACAGTCGGCTGATCGTCTTGCGCCAAAACGGTGAATGCGCCCAAAACGAGAACAACTATTACCACCAAACCAATCGCAACTATTTTTATGTATTTCATTGTAACGCTCCTATTCATATCCATGAACCGCTATGCGGTATTTTAGTATTTTGTTTACATGAAGAAGCATAACAGACAGTTGTGGAGGTTTTATGGAGACGGCGTGGAATTGACATGCATATTGGTTCCTAGACCAGCGAGGCCGCCCGCTGCTGCGCGGCAGCCGCAAGAATGGCAAACTGACCACCCAGGTCATGTCGGTGCGGGCCAGCGGGGCGCGGGTGAAAATCGTGGGGCGGGACATCCTGGGCGTCTGGGAGTTAAGTCCCCACGACCTGCGCCACACCGGGCCTCGCGAGCGGCGAAGGGCCGCGGCCTTTACGGGTATGGGCGATGATCACTTGCAGTTTATCATCGACGCCAAGCACGTCTTGCAGGGCGGTCATTAACTGGCGCATGTCGTGGCCGTCCACTTCACGCACGTCCCAGCGCTTTCCCAATCTGGCCTTCGTTGGCTTCGCCGTCCCAATTAACACGTAAATAATGTGGTCTTACCGGAATTAATAATTTAACTTTTAGTGACGTGCTTCTTCGCTTTGCTTCTTTGTATCCTGTTTGTACCTTCTTTGTATGCATCGATATATGTATCTGAATCGGAATTCTCGTTAAGGTAAAAGCAACGTGTCTATACAGGTGTAGCCCGAGCTTGTCGAAGGCGAAACCGGGCTTCGACAGGCTCAGCCCTCGACCGGCTGTATAGTTACAAAGCAACTACTATTTAAAGGAGTGGAAACCGATGAGACAGCAAGTAACCAAAAGCATAATTGTCACGAGTGACACGGCTGATTTGTATGAAACCTGGAAAGACTTTCCCAGTCATCCCCAGTTTATGAGATACATCAAATCCGTGACGCCGCAAGGCGATGAAACCTATCGCTGGGTAATGGCCGGCCCAAACGATGTCGAGGCGGAGTGGATCACGGAAACCACGCGCCTGGAACCCAACAAGCGCATCGCCTGGAAAACCATCGAGGGAGATTTGAAGACTAGCGGGCAGGTCACCTTTACCGAACTATCCAAGGGGCAGGCGGAAATCACTATTACCATGCAAACCATTTTGCAAGACGAACCGCTGAACGAAGCCGCTTCTTTCCTATTTAAAGATGAAGGGGCACAGTTGGAAAAAGATTTGCGCAGTTTCAGAGATTTTGTGGAAACAAAGAAAGCCAGCGCCTAAGCGATTCAGCTGTTTCAATCTGGTAAGAAACGAAATTGTAGCCGCGGTATCCTTACCGCGCTGTGGGCTGTGGGCTAGGCTGTGGGCTGGGCTGTGGACAAGCGAGGATTGAGGATCCTCGGCTACGGGTCTTTCAATTGTTTAGAGTCCATTTATGGAATTACTTAATACGAGGAGAGATAGGATACCGTGAGTGAACAAAATAGAGATAAAGACCTGTTCGCGCAGCCGGAACCAGAGCGAACAGTCAAAGAGAATTTAAGCCAGCGGCAAAACCGAAAGCCCACCGAGGTTATCTCTCTGGACATTGCGGAAGAAGGAGAGGCCCCCTTGGATCTGGACGTGGAAACCACCATCGATCTGCTGCAGGATGCCCAGGAAGAGGCGTATGCCGCCAGAATCGCAGAGTACACAGACGACGAAGAGATCCAGGAAAGCCTGGAAGAGCGACAGGAGTTAAACACCGGTCGAGAACAGCTGATTGAGCGGCTGCAAGAACACACGTCCAAGTCGCCGGAACTTTCCGGCGGCGATGTAGATGCCGCCTGGGACTATGCTAACGTGGGCCAAGAAACTGTAGGCGGCACCGCTCCCACCCCGGATCAGGACGTAGTGGATGAACTTGGGGCGGCGATGGGCATTGAATATGAAGATGACGAACCGCTGCACACCGCCGACAAGTTGGAAGAAAGAGACCGAAACCGCTGGGAGCTGAACCCGGAATCCGCAGAAGAAGAGGAAAGTTAACCATGCGTTGGCGGCTCAGCTGAGCGGAAACCGGTGCTCCCAATAGATCCCTGGTATCACACTCGAAAAGTCCAAAAGGAACAGTGCCGAATTTAGGCAAAGCTGCCGCCAACAACGCTGCTCAGGCTGAGCAGGTATAAGTCAGCTAAAGCCAAAAATCGGTTCTTCAGGATTTCAGGGGGTTGACGCCATATGTAGGGGCGGTTCGCGAACCGCCCCTACGCCAGGTGCTGGCTACCCCATGAATTCCCAAAGACCCCAAAAATACTGGCACCCACAAAAAGAGAGGAAAATCATGATTAAAGAGCAGGTTCATACGCATGAAGAAGGCATCAAAGCCACGGCTTCTATTGCCGGACATCCGTTACATCCCATCATCATTCCCTTTCCCATTGCTTTTCTCACCGGCGCGCTGGTAACCGACATTGTTTACTGGCTGACGGCCGAGGAATTCTGGGCGCGTATGTCATTCTGGTTAATTGTGGGCGGCCTTGTCATGGGGCTGTTGGCGGCTGTTCTGGGGCTGATTGACTTTGTCACCATTGAGCGGGCGCGCTCCCATGCCGCGGGTTGGATCCATCTTGGTGGTAACTCTCTGGCCCTGATCCTGGCCTTTGTAAATTTGTGGCTGCGCTGGAATGAGCCGGCCGCCGCCGTCATACCCTGGGGTATCCTGCTCTCCTTATTAATCGCCGGCATCCTCGGAATCGGCGGCTGGTATGGGGGAGAACTGGCTTATCGCCACAAAATAGGCGTCATTGAAGATGGGCATTAATTCTCGTCTAGCAGTTATGAAATTCAGAAGTTAAATTTAAAGGAGTTTTAAAATGGCAACATGTGATGTTTGCGGTAATCAATACGATAAAACGTTTCAAGTGATGATGGATGGGGATACCCATACCTTTGACAGCTTTGAATGCGCTATCCACGCGCTGGCCCCCTCCTGCGAAAGTTGTGGCGTGACGGTTGTAGGGCACGGAGTTGAAGCCTATGGCAGCATTTACTGCTGCGCCCACTGCGCAGAAATGCAAGGTGTGACAGAACTGAAAGATCGCGCCAGGGAAAGTGACTCATGAACCATCAAGAACCGCTAAAAAACAAACGAGTCGCCATTCTGGTGGAGAATGGCTTTGAGCAGGAGGAACTGACGCGGCCGCGAGCAGCGTTGGAAGAAGCCGGCGCGGAGACCTACATCATTTCGCCTGCGGGGGAAACGGTGAAGGGCTGGGACCATACGGATTGGGGCGATGAGTTTGAGGTAGACGTTAAGCTGGAAGAAGCAGACCCCGATCAGTATGACGCCCTGCTTTTACCGGGCGGCGTGATGAACCCGGACAAAATGCGGCGAAATGAGCAGGCGCAAGAATTTGTGCAGCACTTTTTTGCGGCAGGCAAGCTGGTGGCGGCCATTTGCCACGCGCCCTGGATGCTCATCGACGCCGGACTGGCGGCGAATCGCCGTCTGACTTCTTACCATACGCTGCAAACCGATCTGAAAAACGCGGGGGCGGACTGGATTGATAAAGAGGTGGTGATCGACAGCAACCTGGTTACCAGCCGCAACCCGAAGGATATTCCGGCTTTTAACCGCGCCATTATTACGGAGATGGCAAAAGCTGAACCCAAGTGGGTGGTTTAACCGGTTGAGAGGGGAAACGGCCGTTTCTGGCGGCCGTTTCCCCTTCTTCTCCTCCAGAACAGGAGGAAACTTATAAGTAAACCGGTTCTACCGGTTCTACCCTCTGTTTCTTCTTTCTGCTTTGCGCGGCCTGTTTAGCAGCAGAGGGCGGCGTCAGGCTAAACAGTAAATCTCCCGGAAGCGGCGTTAATTCTTCATCCGGCGAAAAGATGTAGAGTGTATCCACTCGCAGGATAAACAAGGGAACGGCCTCCGGATGCATCTGGAGGTAATCGGTAAAATTAAAGTTTTCCGTGATGTTCGTCGCTTTAATCCTGTCTCCCGCTTCTATCCGGTCGCTCAAGTAGACATAGGTGTATTTTTCATCAAACAAGATGCGGCTGCTTAAATGCAGCGGCGCTTTTTTGCGTCTGTCCCCTGTTTCATCTCGCTGTGTAGCCACGTTATACACTTTAGAGCGGCCAAACATTTCGGCAAAGTGGAGAGAAGCCAGAGCGTTGGCCTCTTCATTGCGCGTCAAAGCCAGAAAACGGCCGATACCGCTAAAATCAATCTTTTCAAAGGTATGTTCGGAATAAGCGTTGCCATAGTAGGTTTGCAGGCCGGCCATGCGCGCTTGAGAGATGTTGTGCCAGTTGGAGTCAATGAGACCGGTGACCACTCCTTCCCCCTGCAAGGCGCGGGCGATTTCTCTGCCCAACGGATTGGCGCCCATCAACAAAACCCCCTGCGGGTTTACGTCCGATACTTTTAAAAAGCGGGCCAGCGGTTCCGCTGTTAAGCTGTAGATGAGTACCGTGCCCACAATCACGAGGAACGTGAGCGGCACTAACTTTTCCGCACCTTCCATGCCATCTTCGATTAACCGAAAGGCGAAGATAGAGGAGATAGCGGCTGCCACAATGCCTCGAGGGGCCATCCAGCTCATAAAAATGCGTTCGCGTATGCTCAGTTGGGAGCGCAGCGTCGAGACAAAAACGGAGAGGGGGCGGGCCACAAAAATCAAGATCGCCAGAAATAAAATGGCTTCCGGACCAATAGAACTGATTTCCGCCCACGTAAGACGGGCTGCCAGCAGAATAAACAAGGTGGCGATCAACAATACGCGCAGATTTTCTTTGAACTTTTCAATGTGCTTCACCGGCACCACGCTCTGGTTAGCCAGCATCACGCCCATGAGGGTCGCGGCCACCAACCCGGATTCTTCCTGAAGCAAGTTGGCGCCGGTAAAAGCCAGCAGTACGACCATAATGGAAACGCCGTTTTGCAAATGGTCGGGTATTAAAAACCGCCTTAACAGCAACAGCAGCAAAGCGGCAGCCAAAACGCCGATGACGATGCCCACCACCATTTTCCAGAGGACGCCAGAGGCGATGATCAGCGGCGCTTGATGCAATTCACCTTCCAGAATAATTTCAAACATCAAAACCGCCAGTAAGGCCCCGACCGGATCGATAAGAATGCCTTCCCATTTCAGGGCGGAGCCGACTTTGCCTTTGGGGCGCACCTGTTGCAGCAAAGGCCCCACCACCGTGGGACCGGTGACGACGAGGATGGCCCCCAGCAGCAAGGAAATTTCCAGGTTCAGGTCTAAAAGATAGTGGGCAGAAACGGCCGTTATCGCCCAGGTAAGCAGCACGCCCAACGTGATAAGACGCAGTACCACGCTCCTGCTCTGCCGGATCTCTTTTAAATTTAGCGTGAGGCCGCCTTCATATAGGATGAGCGCCACCGAAAATGAGACAAAGGGGAACAGCAAGTTGCCAAAGAGGGCATCCGGGTGCAGGATGCCGGTAATGGGGCCGGCCAGGAAACCGGCCAAGAGCAGCAGCAGGATGGAAGGCAGTTTGAGCCGCCAGGCTAACCAGGTGGCGCCCACGCCCAGTAAAATGATTAGGGTCAGGCCGATCATATATTCTTCGTTCATACATATTTCCTTGAAAATAACTGGAATGAGAGCCAGCGGAAGTCAGCAACTTGCGTTCGCCTTCTTTTGAAGAGCGGTTCTTTGCGCAGACATAGAACCTCTTCTGATAGTGTATAGAAAACGGCCGTTTTGGGTGATAGGTATAGGCACAGTAACAGGGTTATAAATGAGGTATATTTTTTACCGATAGCTAGACCAACAAGTCGGTTTTATCCAAGCGCTAACCCCCAAAGTCCAATATCCTTTCTAAATTTATACCCCCCTTGTATCCTTATCTGTACCGCGACCTATGGCTAACTGACTTCTTATGTGTCATAGTGATAGTAGTATGGCGAATAAGAAATCAGCACAAGATGATCGGGGCAGCCGCTTTATTGTGGGTCGCAAAGAGATCCTTCAGGCCCGCCTGGATATGACTGCCCCATCCAAAGGAAAGGCAGAAAAAATGGATTTTGGAACCGTAGGCGACTGGATGTTACCGGCGGAGCAGGCGGCAAGCGTTAAATCAGACCTGCCGCTGCTCCACGCCCATGAGATTATGGTGAAGAAGGGTCTATCCAGTTTGCCGGTGACCGAAAACGGCCGTTTACTCGGCGTCATTTTCCCCAAAACAATAAGCCCTTACTTGCCTGACAACAGTTCCCAGACCACGGGGGTTGCCTCTCTCTCTCAGGCAGCACAGCACGCCACTCTGGGCGACGTAATTAAAGATGAACCGCTTTCCGTCGGCGTGCAAACAACCATTCAAGAAGCAGCTCAACTGATGCTGAGCAAAGATATGGAAAGCATTCCGGTCATCGATGACGACAAAAGGCTGCTGGGTATCATTCTCCTGGCCGATATTTTACACATCGTCACCCGCTCCTGACAGCCGCTTTCCGGGCGGGCAGTGCCCGACCTGCAAACAAAACATATCCCTGTTGTATCTTCTCCTTATACCCTGGCACATTGTCAAAAATTGGTTAATTTTTTAGTCTCTAGCTAAGTAAACAGCGCGGTCGCTGTATTGCGCCGCCGCGCTTACTCAAAACTCCCATATCGCCTGCACCGTTCCCTTCATTCTCGCTTATCTATCCATTCAAAATTATGGCTGCTAAATATCCTTACCGCAGCAGCCAGGAGAAAAAACATGTCCCAACAAATATTTGGTCTATTTAGCAATCAAGAACAAGCAGAAGAGGCTGTCAATGAACTGGTAGCCGCTAATTTGGAAGATTCCTCTATTCAAACCATGGATAAAACCACTATCAGTCCGGAGACCGGCCCTCTGGTGGTACCCGCCAGCCAGGCAGGCGCGGGCGGTTTTAGCGGCGCTGTGCTTCCGGTTAATTTCCCTAAAAATTTAACCGGCGATGACGGCGACGCCGAACAGTTTTTCCAGCGCAGCCTGGAAAGGGGCGGGGTACTCATCATCGTGGAGCCATCAGATGAAGAGGCTTTCACGCAGGCAAAACGTATTTTGGAGGAACAAGGCGCCCAGGTACTTAGCAGCTAACCAAAATGACAGAAAACTTTTGGCAAGATTTTCACATTCTTAATGCAGACTATGTGCTTGCCCTGTTTGCCCGCTATCAAGAAAATCCGCAGTCTGTCGATGAGACGGCGCGGGTATATTTCCGCGAGCATGGTCAGGCCCTACAGCAGTTGGCGGCCAATGGGTCCGGGGATAAGAAAACGGCCGTTTCTCCCTCTCCCACCATTTCCCACCAGCCCGCCAAAATCAAAGCCGCCGTCAACCTGGCTCAAGCCATCCGTGAATACGGCCATCTGGCGGCGCAGTTGGACCCCCTGGGCGCGCCGCCGCCCGGCGATCCCGCCTTAGAACCCGCCTACTATGAACTGACAGAAGCCGACCTGCGCCAACTGCCCGCCGACCTCGTCGGCGGACCGGCGGCGGACAACGCTCCCCACCCCCACGCCCTGGCCGCCATCACGGAACTGCGCCGCATTTATTCCGGCGCCGCCATCGGCTACGATTACGACCACCTGCGCAGTTTTGAAGAGCGCAGTTGGCTGCGCCACATGGCCGAAACCTGTCACTTTCGCCCCCCTCAGACGCCCATCGACGAAACAGCGCTGTTGGCGCGGCTCACCCAGGTGGAAGGGTTTGAACAGTTTTTGCAGCGCGTTTTCCCTGGGAAAACGCGCTTTTCTATCGAGGGCCTGGACATGATGCTGCCCATGCTGGACGAGATCGCCAGTCTGGCCGTGCAGTCCGGCATTCAATCCATGCTGCTGGGCATGGCCCACCGCGGCCGCCTGAACGTGATGACCCATTTGCTGGAACGGCCGTATACCGAAATCCTGACCCTGTTTAAAGACCCTGCCCAACAGGACTTCTACCACAAACGAAACGAGATGGGCTGGACTGGGGACGTGAAATACCACAGCGGCGGGCGGCGCGCCATTGACGTGGATGCCGACGAAGTGATCGATCTGGTCATCAAACTCGCTCCTAATCCCAGCCATCTGGAACACGTCAATCCGGTGGTGTTGGGCATGGCGCGGGCTGCCGGCTCTAAAGTAGACCAGCCCGGCCCGCCCCACTTTGAACCGGCCGTCACCCTGCCCATTCTCATTCACGGTGACGCCTCTTTTTCAGGCCAGGGCATCGTGGCCGAAACGTTGAACATGCACCAACTGCCCGGCTACCGGATAGGCGGCGCCATCCACATCATCGCCAATAATCAACTGGGCTTCACCAGCGATCCCAGCGCCGTCCGCAGTACCCTGTATGCCAGCGATCTGGCAAAAGGATTCAAAATACCCATTGTCCACGTGAATGCCGACGAGCCGGAAGCCTGCCTGGAAGCCGCCAGACTGGCGATTGCTTACCGGCAAAAGTTTCACAAAGATTTTCTCATCGACCTGATTGGCTACCGGCGCTACGGCCACAACGAAGGCGACGAGCCGCGCTTTACGCAGCCGCAGATGTATGCGCTCATCGACAATCACCCGACGGTGCGCCGGCAGTGGGCCGAAACCCTCATCAACCGCCAGGAGATAAGCGAGGCTGAGGCCGAAGCCATGCAGAGCCGGTTCCAAACAGAGCTGCAAGACCTGTACGAAAATCTGGCTATTGAAGAGGTAGCCGATGCCCTGGAACCGCAGTTAGAACCCCCACCTTCCGGCGCGGCGCGGCAGGCGGAAACGGCCGTTTCTCTCTCCACCCTGTCCGCCCTCAACCAGTCCCTGCTCACCCTGCCGCCTGATTTCCAGCCCAACGACAAACTGCTGCGAGCGCTCAACAAAAGACGGCGCGCCCTGGAACAGCCGGACGAAACCACGATCGACTGGGCGACAGCCGAGGAACTGGCCCTGGCCTCCATCCTGGCCGATGGCACAGCGGTGCGCCTCACCGGTGAAGACGCGGTGCGCGGCACGTTCAGCCAACGTCACGCCATCCTTTACGACAAGGAAACGGGCGCGGAATTTTGCCCTCTGCAAACTATACCGCAGGCCCAGGCCGCCTTTGAAATACGCAACAGCCCCCTGTCAGAGAATGGGGTGTTGGGATTTGAGTATGGTTACAACGTGCAGGTGCCGGAGCGGCTGGTGATCTGGGAAGCGCAGTACGGCGATTTTATCAACGCCGCCCAGGTGATGGTGGACGAATTTGTGGTCTCGGGCAAAGCCAAGTGGGAGCAGACGCCTTCCCTGGTGCTGCTGCTGCCGCACGGCTATGAAGGTCAAGGCCCAAACCATTCCACCGGGCGGTTGGAACGATTTTTGAACCTGGCAGCCAAAACGAGCCTGCGCATTGCCTACCCCACCACGGCGGCTCAATATTTTCATTTACTGCGGCGGCAAACGGCCGTTTTAGTCAAAGATCCGCTGCCCCTGATTGTGATGACGCCTAAAAGCCTGCTGCGCCATCCACGCGCCGCGTCCACGCCGCGCCAACTGGCGGAAGGCCAGTGGCAGCCGCTCATCCCGGACGACATAGCCCATCCCGAAGACGTGCGCCGCCTGGTTTTGTGCAGCGGCAAGGTCTTTATGGACCTGGTGGAGATCCAGGAAAAGAAGCGCGAAAAAGAGGAAACGCTGGCGGTGGCCCTGGCGCGGGTGGAGCAGCTGTATCCCTTCCCGGAAGAAGCGATTGAGGCGGAAATCGGCCGTTATCCTCAATTGGAAGAGCTGATATGGCTGCAAGAGGAACCGGCCAACATGGGCGCCTGGAACTTTGCGCGCCCCTGCCTGACAGAAATGGCAAACGGCCGTTTCCCTCTCCGTTACATAGGCCGCCCGCCGCGCACCAGTCCGGCCGAAGGCTCCACCGCCTGGCACCGCCGGAACCAGCAGGCAATCACCGAACACGCTTTTAGGACTCAGCAAAAGGAAGTAGACCATGACAATTAAGGTAACCGTTCCCGAACTGGGCGAATCTGTGGTGGCAGCCACGGTTGGCGAATGGCATAAACAAGCAGGCGACGCCGTGGCGATTGGCGACATCCTGGTCGATCTGGAAACCGACAAGGTTGACATTGAAGTGAGCGCCTCGGCAGCCGGCGTGCTGGTGGAAATCAAGCACGAACAAGGCGAAGACGTGGAAATCGGCGACACTCTGGCCGTTATTGACGACAGCGCCACTCCTGCGGATGGCGGCAGCGGCTCCGCAGCGGCTGAACAAGACGCGCCCGCCGCGCAAACAGCCGCCGCAGAAGAAAGCGAAGAAACCGCCGAAGCTAAACCGGCCGAGGCTGCTCCCACCGCTGAAACAGCCGCCGCTGGACCAGCGGCCACGCCCATCGCACAGCGGCTGGCGCAGGAACGAGGCGTCGATCTGGACAAGGTTAAAGGCAGCGGCGCCAACGGCCGCATCACCCGCCAGGATGTGGAAGCGCATGTGCAACAGCAAGAGACGAAACCCGCCCGCGAGCCGGAAGCCGCTTCCCCCGCCCCTGCCAGGAGAGAAACAGCCGAAAACGGTCGTTCCGAAGAACGCATTCGTCTCTCTCGCCGCCGCCGCACCATTGCCCAGCGGTTGGTAACCGCCCAACAAACGGCCGCCATGCTCACCACCTTCAACGACGTCGACATGAGCGCCGTCATCGCCCTGCGCCAGCGGCGCGGTCCGGCCTTTCAGGAACGCCACAACGTCAAACTAGGCTTCATGTCGTTTTTTGTGAAAGGCGTGGTGGGCGCGCTGAAAGCGTTTCCCCGGCTGAACGCCGAGATCGACGGCGATGAAGTGGTGATCAAACATTACTACGACATGGGCATCGCCGTCGGCGCTGAAGAAGGACTGGTAGTGCCCGTGGTGCGCAATGCCGATCGGCGCTCCTTTGCCGAGATTGAAGAGGAAATTCGCGGCCTGGCCCAAAAGGCGCAGGACGGCTCGCTGGCGCTGGAAGATCTGCGCGGCGGCACGTTTACCATTACCAACGGCGGCATTTTTGGTTCCCTGCTGAGCACCCCCATTTTGAACACGCCGCAGGTGGGGATTTTAGGCATGCACCGCATTGAAGAAAGACCCATCGCCCTGGACGGTGAAGTGGTTATCCGGCCCATGATGTACCTGGCGCTCAGCTATGATCACCGCCTGATTGATGGCCGTGAAGCCGTGCTGTTTTTGTCGCGTCTTAAAGAATTAATAGAAGATCCGGAAACTCTCCTGCTAGAAGGATAAGAATTATGTCTACGTATCGCGTTGAAAAAGATTCTCTCGGCGAAATTAAAGTTCCCGTTGATGCTTACTGGTCTGCCCAAACACAGCGGGCTATTTACAACTTTCCCATCAGCGGATTGGCCCAATATCCGGCTTTTATCTGGGCGATGGCGATTATTAAACGAGCCGCCGCCGAAGTGAACGCCGATCTGGGGTTGTTTACGGATAAAAAGATGGGCGACAAAGTAGTTTCCGGTTCTGCCATCGCCCAGGCAGTCATGCAGGCGGCGGACGAGGTGATAAACGGCCGTTTCCGGGACCAATTCCTCGTCGATCCCATTCAAGCCGGCGCCGGCACCAGCCACAACATGAACACCAACGAAGTCATCGCCAACCGCGCCAACGAACTGCTGGGATATCGCCTGGACGCCGCTCAAAAACCGGTTCACCCCAACGACCACGTCAACATGGCCCAATCCACTAACGACACCATCCCCACTGCCATCCGCCTGGCGTGCCTCTGGCGTCTGGACGAATTACAACGAGCGCTGGAAAACCTGGCGCAGGGTTTCACCGAAAAAGCCATAGAATTCGACGACGTCGTCAAAAGCGGCCGCACCCATTTGCAAGACGCCGTGCCCGTGCGCCTGGGGCAGGAATTTGGCGCTTATGCCCGCTCTGTGCGCCGGCACAGCGAAAAAATCGAAATGGCCGCCGCCGGTTTGCGCCATCTGGGTATCGGCGGCACCGCTGTCGGCACCGGCTTAAACGCCGACCCGGAATATCATCCACGCATGATCAAGGTGCTGGAGCGCTTAACCGGCCTAAAGTTGTACTCCTCCGACAATTTATTTGAGAGTATGCAAAGCATGGCCGACCCTGTCTATTTTAGCGGCGCTTTACGCACCCTGGCTCAAGACCTGATTCGCATTGCCAACGACATCCGCCTGCTGGCCTCCGGTCCTGCCACCGGCCTGGACGAAATACGCCTGCCGGCTGTGCAGCCGGGTTCTTCCATCATGCCGGGCAAGGTGAATCCCGTCATGGCGGAAATGCTCAACATGGCCATGTTCCAGATTATCGGCAACGATTTAACGGTGATGATGGCCGGGCAGGCCGGGCAGTTGGAACTGAACGTCATGATGCCCATCATCGGCTACAACCTCTGCCAGAGCATGGACATTATGATCAACGCCATGCAGGCTTTCCAGGATAAATGCGTGGCCGGCATTGAAGCCAATGTACAAAAAGCCGGCAAATGGCTGGCGCACAATGCCATTCTGGTGACGGCGCTCAACCCGGTGATTGGGTATGAAAAAGGCGCGGAAGTTGCCAAAGAGGCCTTTGCCGCCAACCGGCCTGTACGGGATGTGGTCATTGAGAAAGGCTACCTCAGCGCCGAAGAAGCCGACCACCTGTTGGACGCCCGCGCCATGACCTAGCCATTTGGGTCTTGCGTTAAATTTTTTTAAGGAGACGACATCGACTGTCGTCGACCACCATAAATGAAAACCTGTAGCCACGGTATCCTTTACCGCGCTGCGTGCAAGCGAGGATTAGAATCCTCGGCTACTGAGGAGTGATGATGAATTATAAGTACGTGATTTTAGGAGGCGGCCTGGCCGCCGGCTACGCCGCTCAAGAATTTGTGGCGCATGGCATTCAAGCGGGTGAACTGTGCATTTTATCCGCGGAGGGAACCCTGCCCTATGAGCGGCCTCCCCTTTCCAAAGATTATTTGGCCGGTGAAAAAAATGTAGCAGACATCTTGATCAATGAGCCTTCGTTTTACGAAGAACATGGTATCACGGTGAAGCTGGAGACGCCGGTGACAGGCGTGGATCTAGACGCCAGGCAGCTTGAGACCAGCGATGGCCCTGTCCACTATGAGAAGTTGTTGATTACCACCGGCGCCAGCCCGCGCACTTTGGAGCTGCCCGGCGCGGATCTGGAGAACATTTTTTACCTGCGCCAGGTCACCGACGCCCGGCGCATTCGCCAGCAAGCGCGGCAGGCGAAGAAGGCGGTGGTTATTGGCGGCAGCTTCATCGGCATGGAGGCGGCGTCCGTGCTGCAAAGCGCAGGCGTAGAGACGACGATGGTTTTCCCGGAGGAACGGGTCTGGCAGTCGTTTTTTACGCCGGAGATGTCTGCTTTTTTTGAGCAGTATTACCGGGAACGAGGGGTGAAGCTGCTGCCGCAGGCAGAGGTCGCGGCGTTTGGCGGCAACGGTCGTTTAACAGAAGTCATCACACGCTCCGGTCAATCCATTGCCGCCGATATGGTGGTCGCCGGCATCGGCGTCATCCCCAACAGCCAGTTGTTCAGCAGCACCCCCCTTAAGACGAAAGATGGCTACCTCCTGGTCAACTGCTACCTGGAAACAAACATGCCGAACGTGGCGGCAGCGGGCGACATCACCTGTTTTGAGGACGTGGTTTTCGACAAAGCCACGGCGCACGTGGAACATTGGGACAACGCGGTGCAGCAAGGCCAGCACGCCGCCCGTACGCTGTTGGGCCAGCGCCAGCCTTACGCCTATGTACCTTACTTTTTCTCAGACGTGTTTGATCTCTCGTATGAATTTTGGGGCGATGCTGCGGAGGTTGTGGAAACGGTTACGCGCGGGGATGTGGCAAACGGCCGTTTTAGCGTGTGGTGGTTGGGTGAAAACGGCCGTTTGCTGGCCGCCTTCATCATGGACCGCCCGGACGAAGAACGGGAAGCAGCCCCGCAGTGGATCAAAGAGGGCCAGCAGCTTTCAGCAAAGTGGCTGCAAGAAACCGACAGTCTCACTCCCCAAGAAAAAAGCGCGGACGGCGCTTAGGGAATCGGTAAAAATCATATGTTTATCATTCAACTACAAATACTGGCTGAAATGGTATTGGCCATGATCTTGGGTGGGATTATTGGTTTCGAGCGCGAGAGGGCCGACAAGCCGGCGGGTTTGCGCACCCACATGCTTGTGGCCGGTTCTGCGGCGCTGCTCACCGGTTTTGGCAGAGTACTGATTCCCCAGATAGGAATGGATGAAACATTCATTCAGGCGGATCCCATCCGTATTATTGAAGCGGTGATCACCGGCATCACTTTCCTGGGAGCAGGCACCATCATCCGCAACCGGAGCGAAAACCAAATTGAGGGGCTGACGACAGCTGCTTCTCTTTTGCTGGTGGGCGCAGTGGGCATAGGCGCGGCTTTGAACCAGTTTCTGTTAGCCATTGGGGCCACGCTGATTATTTTACTTACTTTACGCGGAGTTAAATACGTGGAAGAGAGGACTGATGTGTCCTAGCCTTCCTCGTTAAAGTCTTCCGCGGCGACCTCATGCGTCTCGACATTTTCCCCTTTCGTCATAAACGAGGTGGCTGTTTCTGCTCCCATGCCGTCCGCCCGCACCACCAGCAGCACTTTGCCCGCTTCCAACGCCTGGTCAATTTCCATTCCCGTTTTGGTTTCAGCACGAAGGTTGTAGAGGCTGCCCAAATAGGCGCCCACTACCCCGCCAAGGGTCGTTGTCAGCAGGCCGGCCACCATCATGGATTCAAATCCTGGGATGGCAGGAGTGGCCCAGGTTCCCAGGGCGGCAAGTGCGCTGCCCGCTACCCCGCCCACCACCGCGCCTGAGACGGCGGACTCTTCCGCTTCCCCTTCCAGGTATTCCGGAATGTCGGCAGCAGAGGAAATTAGTGAAAGATCTTCATACATAAAGCCATTGTCTGTTAAGTAGCCGATTGTTTCAATGGCTTCTTCTTGAGTAAATATGCCTGTTACAATTTTCATTTATGACCTCGCTTTGTTGGCCGGATGGCGCTTAGAAACGAAAAAACAGAGGCAGTTGTCATACTGAAACTGCCTCTGTAAAGAAACTTGTTAAGCTATGCTTGCCCCTTCTTAATCGGCAGCCCCCACGGCCATCATTCCTGCTGCCGGCCTGGAAACAGGCGCATCGCCGTTGGTGGCCGTAATAATCAAACGAACGGCCGTTCGCTCTTCGCCTTGAATATCAACATCTACATATTCAGGGGTAAACGTAAGCATGCTGCCTTCCTCGGCGAGAAACCGTTTGGCTGTAATGGTTGCTTTAACCATTTGATTGACTGCGCCCGCCCCAATGCCTTGAGCCTGAGCGCCACCGTTTTCCCGTACCGCGTGTGCAATTGCACCTGCCACCGCTGATACACGTGAATTTGAAGCAACTTTGATAATGTTCATGGTTTGTTCTCCTTTTCGACTCTATGGTTTTTCAATCAATAAACATGGTTTTTCACCATAAAAGCTCACGCAAAGGCGCAAAGTTACCCGAAAGGAAAATCTGCACCATCTGCGAAATATGTATTAGTATGCAAGCTAACGGCCGTTTCATATATGGGGGGAAAACCTACTATCCGATGGGGAATTACCCTACCTTTTGGCATACATTCGCAGTCATACAGGGAAACAACAGGAAAAGCGCAGATAAAGTAGGGATTCACCCCATTCAACCTATCTGTTTCCTGACTTACGATTAAATTGCGTGAATCTGTAAATCATAACTTGGAGGCGTTTGATATGACACCACAAGAACCCCCCATCATTGAAGATTCTTACCCCTATCCCGCATTAGATGAGTATGATGATCCGGTTTATTATCGTCGCTATCGTAAACGAGATCGGGTTATCTGGCTCATCGCGATTATTTTAGAGATATTGATTGCTTTTCGCGTCTTCTTAAAGCTGATTGCGGCCAACCCTGAAAGTGGTTTTGCCAGTTTTGTTTATGGTGTAACAGCGCCATTTTTAGCTCCTTTTACGGGCTTAACTTCAACTCCTTCAATAAATGGTTCCGTTTTGGAGTTTTCTTCCATTATCGCCATGGCTGTCTATGCTTTGCTTTTCTGGATTGCTCTCTACGCCATTCGGCTGATATGGGGACGATAATAATAAGGATAAAACATGTTTCCTAGAACAACCAGACAAGGCGGAAACGGCCGTTTCAGCAAGGGACGCATTTTAATTGCCCTGGTTATCGCGGCCATTTCCGTTATTTCTTACTTTGCTTCCAGCGAATTCAACCCCATTACAGGCGAAACCCAGCAAGTAGCCTTATCCCCCAGGGAAGAAATCGCTATGGGATTACAAGCCGCGCCGGAATTGGCCCAAATGCACGGCGGTTTACATTCTGATGAGGATTTACAAAATCACCTGGATAAAGTGTGCGCCCGCCTAATCAACAACAGTGAGGTGGGCCAGACAGAATGGCCGTTTGAATGTCACTTACTGGCCGACGAGCAAACCGTCAACGCTTTTGCGCTGCCGGGAGGCCCGATATTCATTACGGCCGCTTTGTATAACTTGCTGGAAACAGAAGGGCAGCTGGCTGGCATTATGGCTCATGAAATGGGCCATGTGGTGGCCCGTCATGCCGCCGAACAGCTTGCCGAGCAACAGTTGGCCCAAGGGTTAAGCGGCGCCGCCGTCATAGCCGCTTATGATCCGGAGAACCCTAACAGCGGTCTCTCCACCGCTCAAATGTCGGCTTTGATCTCCAAGCTGGTTACTCTGAAATACGGCCGTGACGACGAATTGCAATCAGACCGTTTAGGTGTGCAATTTATGAGCAACGCTGGGTATGATCCCCGGGCAATGGTTGGCGTTATGGAAATACTGGAACAAAGCAGCGGCGGCGGACAGCAGCCCGAATTCTTTACCACTCACCCCAACTCAGAAAATCGTATTGAGCGTATTTGGGAAATGATCGCTACGCTGTATCCGCAAGGGGTGCCCAGCGATTTAGAACCTTAATACCAGGTCAATATATAGATAATCTATATCTCTGCTCTATATCCATACATATGGAATCTGGTTTTTTCTTTTCGTATGATAAATGGTGTTAGAAAGACTTACTTTTTTCCTTATATTTGCAAAGGAGGCAAACATGTTAGTTAATATAGTTTTGTGGATTATTTTAGGTGGAATCGCCGGTTGGATTGCCAGTATGATTATGGGCCGCGACGCTCAAATGGGCGCTCTGGCTAATATTGTAGTGGGTATTGTAGGCGCCGTCATTGGTGGATTCCTGGCCGGATTGTTAGGACTTCCAGGTGATTCGGGCTTTAACTTGTGGACGCTCTTAATAGCGATTGCAGGCGCCGTTATCCTTCTCTTTCTTGTTGGGTTACTGCGCAGGGGCGCCTAAGTTTAACCACTTCCCCTTTTATCAATGCCTCCGTACTTTGTACGGAGGCATTTTTATGTTAAGCATAGACAAAACAGTTCGGTGAACAGTTACTCAGGCAGGTACGAATGCTCAAGGAAACAGACAAAAACTCAATTGTATGGACGCATGATGTGAGTAAGGCGTTCGATGGCGTCCCGGCCGTGGAGAAGCTCAACCTCGACGTTCCGGCAGGTATCATTTTTGGCTTTATTGGCCCCAGTGGCTGCGGTAAAACCACCAGTGTCCGTCTCCTCTTAGGGATCTATGCGGCAGACAGCGGTGAAATTGAAGTGCTGCACAAAACGCCGCAGCAGTTTGGCCGCCAGGAACGCGCTCAAATTGGTTATATGCCGCAGCAGTTTGTTCTTTATCCGGATCTAACGGTATGGGAGAACCTGAATTTCGCCGCCTCGTTATATGGTGTGCCGGTGCGGCGCAAGAAACGGCTGCAAGCGCTGCTGGAGTTGGTGGAGCTGACCGGGCAAGAAAAGAAAAAGGTGGAAAATTTGTCGGGAGGAATGCGGCGGCGGCTCAGTCTGGCGGCTTCTATTGTGCACAGTCCCAGGCTCTTGTTCCTGGATGAGCCGACAGCCGGTATTGACCCGGTACTGCGGCGTAAATTTTGGGACTATTTTCAGGAGTTGAAGGCGGATGGCTGTACGCTTTTTATCACCACGCAATATGTGGGTGAAGCGGCTTACTGTGATTACGTGGGTGTTATGGCAAACGGCCGTTTATTCATGGTAGAAACGCCCGACAATCTGCGTCGCCGGGCCTTAGGCGGCGACATCATCCACCTGCACACTGCCCACTTCCTCATAGATAGTCAGTTTAACGATTTGCGCCGCCAGCCATTTGTGCTGGAGGGTAAAGCCAGCCGCCTGCGCGATCAAGGGGTGGAAATGGTGGTAGACGATGCCAGCGTCACCCTGCCGCTGCTGATGGAGTGGTGCAGCAGGGAAGGAATCGCGGTGGAATCGGCCAGTGAGTACCAGCCGGTGTTTGACGATGTATTTGTGAAGTTGATTAAACAAGAAACGGCCGTTGCCGAGGCAGGCAGCTATGATTAAACGTACAGCGCAAGCTCTCTGGCAGGCAGTCATCCGCATCTTCGCTTTCATCGGCAAAGAAATCCGCACCATCTTGCACCAGCCCCGGCTCATTTTCTCCCTCATTTTAGGCCCTTTTTTCATCTTGCTCATCTTTGGGCTGGGCTACCTCAACGTACCGCGCACCCTCCATACCTTGTTTGTCGTGCCGGAAGGCAGCCCGTTGGAAGACTCCGTGGAAGATTACGCCACCTCTATGAGCGAACAGATTATCTTTGCCGGCATCACCCACGACGCCAGCGAAGCAGATGAACGCCTGCGAAACCAGGAAGTGGATCTGGTAGTGGTCACGCCCCGGGACCCGACAGCGGACTGGGAAAGCAACCAGCCATCCACCTTTTCGCTTTACCACCATGAAATTGATCCGCTTGAAGAGGTGTATATCCAGATTCTGGGCCAGCGTTATATTGAAGCGATCAATCAACAAGTTTTGCTAACGGCCGTTTCCCAAAGCCAACAAGAAGCGCGGCAGTGGCGCGACGATGTGGCTGAGGCAAAAGCCCACGCCGCCACCGCCCGTCAGGCGCTGGCCGCCGGAGAGCGCCTGCGCGCGCAAAGTTCGGCCAGCGCTCTCCAGCAAGAGATAAGCTTGCTGACGCTGGCGCTTGGCTCCGGCGTGGCCTTAGCCGCCGGCCTGGAAGAAGCCGGTGGTCAGACCGACACCGTCACCACGCTGATGACGGAGCTGGAATTGCTGCAAACCGAGACAAACGATCTGGTGATGGCGACTCAGGATGACACGACGTTAAACGAAGGGCAAGCGCGGGTAATTGAAGTGGAAAACAAGCTGGCAGGACTGGACCAACTGCTGGCGCAGTACGAGGAAATGGACGGCGCTGTCCTGGTGGCGCCTTTTCGCAGCGAATCTTTAAGCATTACCCAGGTGAACATTGAACCAATGCATTTTTACGTGCCGGCCGTCATTGCCCTGCTGCTACAGCATCTGTCCATCACCCTGGCCGGATTGAGCATCATTCGTGAAAAACTGGGCGGCGCTATGGAGCTGTTCCGCGCCGCGCCGGTTACGGCTTTTGAGATGCTTCTAGGTAAGTACATAAGCTATCTGTTATTGACTGGCATACTGGCGGTCGTGCTGACCGCTCTCATCATTTTTGTGCTGCGTGTGCCCCAATTAGGGACCTGGAGCTATTTTTTACTGGTTGTTCTTGCTCTGCTGCTTACTTCCCTGGGCCTAGGTTTTCACATTTCTCTTTCGGCTCGCAGTGACAGCCAGGCCATCCAATACGGCATGTTGACGCTGCTGGCCGCCATCTTTTTTAGCGGCTTCTTCTTGCCTCTCTACCGGCTGGCGCTGCCGGTGCAGATCGTTTCCTGGCTGCTGCCCGCCACGTATGGCACGGTTATGCTGCAAGATGTGATGCTGCGCGGACAGAGGCCGCCGCTGCTGCTGATACTGGCGTTGTTTACCTTTGCGGCCGTTTTATTTTTACTGGCCTGGTTCCGCCTGGGCCGCCAGATGATAAAAGAATAAACAGCGATGGAGCGGGTGGAAATTCCAGAAATTCCGGCGCGGCAGGTGATAGGGTGGACATTGGGGATAACGGCCGTTTTCTTTTGTTTTTGGCTGGTATTCCGCTTCCCAATCGTGCTGCTGCTGTTTCTAACCGCTCTAATCTTCAGCACGATGTTGCGCCCGGCCGTTATCTGGCCGGAAAAACGAGGGGTTGATAAACGCGCGGGCATCCTGCTGATTTATGGCGCGATTAGCCTCCTGCTGGGTCTTCTGGTATGGCTGACTCTGCCTGTACTGGCGCAGCAAGGAACGGCCGTGCAGCAAAGTTTGGCCGATGGCTACCAGTTCATACGCGAGAACTTGCAGCGGCTGCCCAACATTTTTCTGCGCCGTTTCCTGTTTTCTCTGCCCGTAGAGATATCACCCACCAACCTGCCGGCAGACATAGAAACCGATACCGTCAACGAAGCGCTGGCCGTAACCCTCATCCAGGGCCAGCGTGTGCTGCGGGGAGTGTTCCACCTGGTCGTCGTCGCACTACTCGCATTTTACTGGATACTGGAAGGCGAACACATCAAACAAGCCGCCTTTCTCCTCCTTCCCATGCAAAAGCGCAGCGACATTCGAGAGCTGGTGCAGGACATAGAAAGTAAAGTCAGCGGGTATCTGTTAGGCCAGGCACTGCTATGCTTAATCATCGGCGTGATGGCTTTTGCCGCGTACAGCTTGATTGGCCTGCCCCACACTTTGCTGCTGGCGATTGTGGCCGGTCTGCTGGAGGCAGTGCCGATTGCAGGACCATTTTTAGGAGCGGTCCCGGCTTTTTTGGTGGGTCTTTCCATCTCGCCAACGGCCGCTTTTTGGGTCATTGTGGCTTCGATTCTCATTCAACAGTTGGAAAACAGCCTGCTGGTGCCGCGGGTAATGAAACGCACGATTGGCGTGAGTCCCCTGGTGACGTTGTTGGCTTTGCTGGCTTTCGGCTCGCTCTTTGGCATTTTAGGGGCCTTAATTGCCCTGCCTCTGGCGGCCGTTATTCAACTGCTGCTCAATCGATGGTTTGTGCGGGAGCGGGAAGGGGTGGAAGAGACAGAAACCAGGCGCGATCGGCTCAGTGTGCTGCGGTATGAAACGAAACAACTGGTACAAGACGTGCGCAGCCAGGTGCGCCATAAAGGAGACGTACCCTCTGCCGAGACGGATGCGCTGGAGGATGAGGTGGAAACGATTGCTCTGGAGTTGGAAAAGTTTTTGGCCGGTCACGGGGAAGAAACGGAATGAAGCGGATTATGAAGTATTCAGCGACAGCGCTGGCGACTTTAAGCGTTCTGCTAGTTCTGTGGCAGTTTAAGTGGGTGCTGCTTTTGTTTGTATTCTCGTTGTTTGTGGCGGCTACGATACGGCCCTACGTGGAAGGATTGGTGGCGCGGGGATTGCCCAAAGGAGTGGCGCAGCTTTTATTGTACGTGGTGGGCATTGGCGGACTGCTGCTGCTTTTGCTGCTGGTGGGCGATTTGCTGCTGGCGGAGCTGAATACGGCAGCGAACCGGGCGGTGATAGCGTATGAAGCCCTGCTGCGGCGTTGGGAAGGGGGCATGGCGTGGCAGCAAACGGCCGTTGAAATGCTGCCGGCCCCCTATCCTTACATCGAGGAACCAGAAAACGAGTTAGGGCAGATGCTGCCGGTGATTGTGACCGCTACTCAAAATGTGGCGGCAGCGTTGGGCGGTCTGCTGCTGCTGCTGGTATTGAGTGTTTATTGGAGCGTAGATCAATATCGGTTTGAGCGTCTGTGGTTGTCGCTGCTGCCGGCGCAGCGGCGAACCTTTGCCCGAGACAGTTGGCGTAACATGGAAACGGCCGTTAGCGGCTACCTGCACAGTCAGTTCATGCAAAGCCTGTTGGCAGGCGTGTTTTTAGGGGTAGGAGCGGCGTTGATGGGAGTGGAGTTTCCCTTGTTGTTTGCCTTTTGGGGGGCATTGGCGGCTTTTGTGCCTTTGTTAGGCGGCCTGATAACGGCCGTGGCCGCCTTCTTTTTAGGAAGCATGGAAAGCCCTTGGATAGGTCTAGGGCTGGCCGCTTACACCCTGGTGGTTTTTGGAGGGTTAGAACTGTTTATAGAACCGCGTATTTGGCGGCGTAAACGGCGCAGCTTGCTGCTGTCTGTTTTTATGATCCTGCTCTTGTTTGAAGCCTTTGGCCTCTGGGGACTGATTGCAGCCCCGCCTTTGGCGGCCATCCTGGAGGGGTTGATCAAACAGACGTATCAGGCGGTTAGGAGTCAGCGAGAAACGGCTGTGCAGCTCACGGATCTGGAAAAGCGGTTCCAGCAGTTAGCGCAGAAGGCCGAACCTTCTGAAAATGGACAACCTCCACCGGAAATAAAAAACCTTATTGAGCGGCTGGATCAGCTGCTGGTTCGTTCCCGGCAAGTAAAAACATGATCAGATCATGAAAAAAGTGTCTATACCTTTATCTGTACCTCTTTTTTGTACCACTGTCTATTTAATAAAACGGCCGTTTCTCCTATGATAGGATTATCGAATGATAGGATTATCGAAATAATCCTTAACTGGAAAAATATGTCTTTTCGAGAGGTCAAAATGACTAATAGACCATCGTACCCGGCCCAAAGAAGCTTCGCGGCCGCCAACCGCCAAAATTATCTACGAGATAAAGTGGTGCTGCTCGTGGGGAACGACATGAGTATTTTGCAAAGGATCGTTACACAGCTCACTCACAAAGGCGCCGACGTGGCGCTTATTTGTCAAAGGTTACCCCATGAAACTTTACGATTCATGAGAGAAAGTGTGGAAGCGGTGGGACGCCGTCTTTTGGTGATAGAAGAAATAGAATGCAAACCTGTTTCCGCAGAATGGTTGGTGCAAACCGTTATCACCCATTTAGGACGCCTGGATATTTTTATTGATTTATCGGCGGCTACTAAAAAAATAGGACGAGATAGGGGCAGCGAAGAAGAGAATGATCCGCTGCAAACGCCAGAGTTTTCTAGCCCAAGATGGGCGTTGATGGAAGCTGCTTTTCAAGAAATTGGGCGCCCATAACCGTTGTCTGGACGGTTACTGCATACTTATTTGAAAACGGCCGATTTTCTTTCTTATTCGTAACAATACAGCGCTGTCGAGGGCTGAGCTTGTGGAAGCCCGGTTCCCTTCGACAGGCTCAGGGAACCTACGTGTATAGATACCGTGTTAAAAGTCAAGCGGTAACTTGAACATTTACAACATAATCAGGGTCAAACGGCCGTTCTGATTTCAGGACGCCATAGACCAATTGCAATAATTTCCGCATCAATGCGGCGACGGCCGACATACCTGTCAAGCCCCGTTCGGCCAGACGATCTGCCATCTGCCGTAAAATGGGATTGTGAATCTTGCCGCTGAGCGCAGGGAAATACAAAGCTGTTCGTAAACGGCGTGAACCAAGTTTATAGATACCGCCAGTACGGTTCATCTTCCCGGATTGCAGCTGCTTGGGCGTCAAACCGGCAAAGGCAGTGACCTGCTTGGCTGATTGAAACAAGGCGATGTCCGGTAATTCAGCCAAAAGAATAGCCGCCGTCTTGTCGCCAATCCCAGGGATGGAAGTTAATAATTGCTGCTTTTTCTGGAGTTCGTGCGGATGGTGGTCGATGTGGTCTTGAATCTGCGCTTCCAACTTTTCAATCTGCTGAGTGTAAAAAGCGATGGTTTCTTCGATAGACTGCTTGACCGCATCCGGGTGGGTTTTGGCAGTTAAGCGGTTTTTCTCTCGAGTGCGGTCAGCCATGAGCGCATCCAGGCGACGGGTTAATGCCTGAAGCGTGCGCTCTGCTTCTGTTGGCGGCTGCCACAGGCGGGGCGTTTCTTTCTGACAATATTGGGCAATGAGCCGGGCATCGAGTTTATCGGTTTTGTTCCGCTGCATTTTACTTTGACCATAGTGCTTGATGATTTTCGGATTGACGACACTCACCTGGTAGCCTTGTTCATGCAGAAAATAGGTCAGAGCCTCGCCATAACTACCGGTGGCTTCCATACAAGCGTGCAACTGGTCAATTCGTCGCTTCTTCAGCCACTTCTGCAACTGCTTGAACCCCTGAGAACTGTTGTCAAACTGCCCAGACCAAGTCTCTTGGTCTTGGATTAAATGAGCGTCAAATTTCTCTTTGGAGATGTCGATACCTAAAAAAGAGTTATTCATGATCCAACCTGTTTGTCATTTGTCGCAGATGCTGACCCATCGAACTAACTTGCGTAATAGAAGCTCACTGACGAACTACCCTCAGGGCCTAAGATACCGTCCGTTCTCTTGGTTAGCAGGCAACTGGGGAGCTAATCTATACACCGAGGTCGGCGCCTCTGTTACAATCCAACTTCACCCAGTTTCTGCGGTAGATTTGGGATAATCACAATGATTACCCATCACCATTAAACATACAAGTTACAAGGAGTATTGGTAATGAAAAGTCGTATTGTGTTGTTGAGTATTTGTTTGGGATTGGTATTGGGTATAACGGCCGTTTCCTCATCCCCCACCACCGCCAGACAGGAAGCCGAATCGTTTGTCTATCTACCCATCGTCATCAACGGCCTGGCGCAGGGCGACAACGCCAACGAATGGGCGCCGCCCTACACCGGGCAGTTCCAGTATGGCCTGAATCCCGGCTACTACGGCAACGGCTGGACCGATCACGCCATTTACCAGCTTTGTTACGACGCCGGCTGTCGTTCGGCGCGCAACTCCCTGCCCGA
>JAWOGU010000088.1:0-21558 GCA_046496595.1 Chloroflexota bacterium | reverse complement strand
GTTCGCTGCCGCGTAGAAAGTCGAATTCGGAACGGCCGTTTTCGATGGCCCATTCAATGGCTTTGGCGGTGAGAACCACACCCAGGCTGAGCTGTCCAAACGCTTCGGAGTCCAGGCCGGAGTTGTAAACCCAGATGCGGTTGTTGTAATCAAAGTTGAAGAGGGTGGCGGCTTTACGGCCGTTTACTTCCATGAACAAGAGCTGAAGCACGCCTGCCTCGGCGGCTGCCTGAGCAGTTTCGTGAAAAATGGCGCGGCGGCCTTCGTTGAGCCAATCGCGTTTTTCAAAGGTGCTTTTTTGCAGCAGATCTAAAAAGTCATCTACTGCCTGGGGTAAATTATTGGCGTCGGCCTGCACGAATTGGGCGTCGCCGCCCTGGGCGCGGCGCAGTTTGCGTTTAGTTTCGCGGCGCTGTTTGCTGTCCAACGATTCCAGATACTCGTCAAAAGTTGGGGGCAGGCTGATGACGGGACAGACTTCGGCGACGGTTTCTTTCCAGATAAGACCGTGTTTTTCAGCCAATTCGGCCAGGATGGCCCGGCTGGGCGAGGCGGCGGGGATGTTGCACAGTTTCACAGCCTGCCATGCCGGGAAATCGGGCTGGGTGAGGGCCTCAAAAACGGCCGTCCAGCCGGTTTCCGCCGCTTCCGCCGGGGCGATGAGGTCCAGGTAGTCAGTTTCTTCGATACAGCCGTTGAAGTAGAGGGCGCCGTTGTTCAGATATAAACTGGCGATGGCGCTGAGCTGGTTGTTGGTATCCCGGACGGCGATGGTGAATAAACGGCCGTTTTCGGGATGCAAATTCCGCCACCAGGCTTGTTGGTAGGCGTGGCTTTGGAAAGGAGTGTTGGTCATGCCGCGGGCGGCCAATGCGTCCCATTCCGCGGCAAGTTGGTCAAAGGCGGCGTCGCCTTCGATAAGTTGAGTTGAAGTCATGAATTGTCATCCCTGCTAAATATGCTGCGAGTTGTTGTCAAATTTTGGATTGACGCCAAACATACCCGGTTATTATAGCCAATCTCTGGCGTTAGCGTAGATGTTGCGTGACTACTAAGCCAGTAGGCTTCTAATAAACTTGCTGATGGAACTCATATCAAAATCTAACACCAATTCAACACACTCAGGCAAAAATAGTAAGCCATGCCGCCATTAGAACAGCTTGACCGCGAGCAACTCAACAAGCTCGACAAAGAAATGCTAATCAACCTGTTGTTGGTTGCATTGCAGCGGATTGACGCTTTGGAAAAACAAGTCGCCAGTCAAGCCGCAACTATCCAAAAGTTACAGGATCAATTAGCCAAGGATAGCCATAACAGTAGCAAACCACCGAGCAGCGATGGCCTGAAAAAGCCCAAAACGCAAAGCTTGCGCCAGAAAGGCCAACGAGCCATCGGCGGCCAACCCGGACACAAAGGGGGTACCCTGAAAATGGTGGCTGAGCCACACCATGTACAACGACACCCAGCGGCCCATTGTCCCCACTGCCAAACTGACTTGTCAGAGGTTGCCCCAACCGGGTACGAAAGACGGCAGGTCTTTGACGTTCCGCCTGTCCAGATTGAGGTAACAGAATATCAGGCCGAAATCAAGCAGTGTCCTGGTTGCCGCCAAACAGTCAAAGGACAATTCCCGGCGAATGTCCAGCAACCCACCCAGTATGGGCCGCGTTTACAGGCTCAGGCCAGCTACTTGAACAACTATCACTTCATTCCTTTGGCCCGCACGGAAGAATTGTTGACGGATTTCTACGGGCATGGGCCTTCCGAACCAGTTGTGCTTGAGGCCAACCTGCGCCTGGCCGAACACATCAAGCCCAGTATTCAGAGCATTCAACAGCAACTCCAGCAAGCGGCCGTCGCGCATTTTGATGAAAGCGGATTGCGCGTCGAAAAGCAGTTGCACTGGCTGCATGTTGCCAGCACCGAGCAGTTGACCCATTACCACGTCCATCGCCGCCGTGGGCAGGAAGGCATGAAAGCGGGTGGCATTTTGCCTGTATTCAAAGGGCAAGCAGTTCATGACCATTTGCCCGCTTACATGCACTTTGACGCCTGTCAACATGATTTCTGCAACGCCCATCACCTGCGCGAGTTGAAATTTATCGAGGAACAATATCAACAACCCTGGGCGGTCAAGATGGCCCAACTGCTCTTGACCATCAAAGCAGAAGTGGAAGCAACCCCCGCGCTGGCGCTGAGTTTGCCCCCGGAACGCCTGACCTTCTATGAAGCAGTGTATGACAAGCTCATAACTGAGGGGTTGCAGATCAACCAACGTGTTGCCCAACCACCTCCCAAAAAGCGAGGGCGACCCAAACAGTCGCCGCCCAAAAACCTGCTCGACCGTCTGCAGAAGCACAAGTCCGGGGTGTTGGCTTTTATGTATGACTTCCGCGTTCCGTTTGATAACAATCTGGCCGAACGAGACGTCAGAATGATAAAGGTCAAACAAAAAGTGTCGGGAGCCTTCCGTACAAAAAGCGGGGCCGATACGTTCTGCCAGATTCGCTCCTACATTTCAACAGTGCGTAAACAAGGCCACAATGTCATTGACGCCTTGTATAACGCCTTTCTTGGTGAACCGGTCATTCCCACATCTGGGATGGCTTAGTAGTTACGATGTTGCCGGGTGTGGGTTTCTTACTGTTTGCCGATGCGGAAGCGCCAGAACAAGCGCCACCAGTCGATAAAGTTGGGCATATTCCGTTCGTAGCGCACGAGCAGCACGCTGATGAGGATGATAAAAGCGCCTAACCATTGAACGGCCGTTAACTGTTCGTTGAGCAACAAGATAGCCAGCACAATGCTGACAATGACTTCTAAAAGCCCCAGCAGCGCGGTTTGCATACTGCCCAGGCTCTTGACGCCCAGGAACAAAGTCAGGCGGGAGAGGGCGGTGGTCAGGCCCATGAAAAAAATAACCTGCCAGCCAATGGGGGAAACGGCCGTTAAATCCGAAGGGAACAGCAGCCAGGCTGCCGTGACCACCACTGCCATCGCTGTGATGGCATACAGCGTCATCGTCGGGGCGGGCACGTCATACATAATGCGCTGGCTTAGAACGAGCTGAATGGCATAGGTTAGCGCCGCAATCAGCATCATGCTCGCGCCAATCCAGTCCGGTTCACCCAGGCCGCCCACCGTCAGCAGATACATGGCAAACACCGCCAGCCCCGTGCGAAAAAACGTCAACCATGAAATCGACTGACCGGCAATCCGCAGCAAAATAGTCACAAAAATCAGGTAGCTGATATTGATCAACTGCCCCAAAGAGGCATCAATACGGCTTAGGCTGGCATAATAGAACAGCGACCCAATGCCGTTAATGCCGCCAGCCAGCATACTGCTCAAAACGGCCGGTTTTGAAGTGCGAATGGTATGCCGGGCAAACAGGAGCACTGCTGCCCACAACAGCACAGCGGCAAACACCGTGCGAAAGGCCACCACCGTGAGTACAGTGACGCCCAGGGCATAAGCCATTTTCGCCAAAATGGGCACCGTTCCTAAAAACAACGGCGAAAGAAGCGCCCAAAACAGACCCTTCCGCCAACGTTTCAGGCTTTGCGTTTCCTGTTCTTGTGAATGTAAGAAGGGGTGGGTTTTTACTTCAGAGCCGGGCTGTGACGCCGAGGTTTCTAGCGTCGGGTCAGGAGGTGCGGGCATTAGCAGGGTGAGGTGAGTCTTAAATTATTAAAACATAGGTGGCGTTTCACCCGGATGCAGCGGCAGCAAAATGTGGAATGTGCTGCCAGGCAATGATTCAATGTCACGCCGTTCGCTTTCGACCCAGATACGGCCGTTATGCGCTTCTATAATTCCTTTGGCAATGGCCAGTCCCAGGCCCAACCCCCCACCTTGAAAAGCAGACTTGCTCGTCGAATGGTGTTCGATGGCGCCTAACGTATAGAACTGGTCAAAAATATGGCGCTGTTCGTCAATAGGAATGCCGATGCCGGTATCTTGCACGATGATATCTACCGCTTTGTCTTTGACACTGCGGCCCATCAGGCGGATTTCGCCGCCATCCGGCGTATACTTGACAGCATTGCCCACCACATGTTCCACAGCTGCTTGCAAACGGCGGCCATCGCCTTGAATGAGAGGCATCTCGGAAAAATCGTCAATGATGAGATTGAGATTGCGCTTTTCGCACACTTCCTGGAAGGTGTTTTTGATGTCGGCGATAATTTTTGGGAGACGCACAGGTCCCAACGAAAGGTCCAACGTGCCGGAAGAAATGCGCACCACACTGATGATCTCGTTAATGACCTCTTGCATACGGGTGACGCCAGATTGCAGCCCTTCAGCAATCCCTACGATGGATTGGGCGGGGATGAGGTCGTTTTTGTTATGCACTTGTTCGGCCAGCAGGTGGGAATAACCGCTGACCAGAGTCAGAGGCGTGCGCAGTTCGTGAGAGACCAGCACAATAAAATCGCTTTTGAGACTGTCTAATTCCATCAACCGCTTGTTGGCGGCCCGCAGTTCGCGCACTTTGTTTTCCAGGCGTTCGACCAGATTTTGGGCGTGGAGTTCCAGATGCTGGCTGCGTTCGTCGGGGGTGAGTAGATCGGCTGCGCCCTGGAGAAAACGCTGCACGTCGGCCGGAAAGGTGGCGACGTCAATGGGTTTGGTCATGAAGCCGGTGCAGCCGGCCGCCAGAGCGAGTTCGCGGCTGCCTGGGCTGATGTTGGCGGTGAGGGCGACGATGGGCACGTTGGAGAAGTTGGGCAGGCTGCGCAAACGGGTGGTGATTTCTCGGCCATCCATGTTGGGTAGGTTAATGTCCATCAGGATGAGTTCCGGGGTCTTCTCGCGGGCCAGGTTAATGCCCTCCAGCCCTTCGCTGGCGACATATACCTCGTAACCACGGCTGGTTAAAACCCGCTCGACGAGGCGCCGACTGGCGTGGTCGTCTTCAATGTAGAGAATGCGTGCGCCTTTATTGTTCATGATGGGTTCCATAGAAATTGTATCACAGCCGCTTACGAACCGGGTAAAGCCCGTTTGATGTCATTGAGTAGTTCTGAATCCAGGAAGGAGCCTTTTTGTAACAATGCCTTTATTTTACCGTCTAGTTGCGCTCTTTCAATAGCCGATAACTCCTTAGCGGTGATAACGATGATTGGAATATCACGTAATTTCGGATCTACTTTCATTTCTTTGACGACGCCAAAGCCGTCTATGCCTGGCATCATAAGGTCGAGCAAAACCAGATTGGGCAGGCTCTGTTTTATCATTTTTAAGCCATCCAGTCCATTATTAGCTTCGTCGATGAGAAATTCGCCCTGGGATTGCAGGATACGGCGAATGAGGCGGCTGGCATCTGGGTTATCTTCCAGGATGGCAATGCGTTGAACGCGGTCGTCTATTTCTTCCAGGGCGGTGAGAAGACCTTCCTGACGGCCCATATAGTCTGTCCTGCTTTCCGTGAGGACCATGTCGCGGGCGTAATGTTCGCCAACGATGTGTTTTTCGACGGGGAAGGTATGACCGGCGCAGTTGACGACGACGGTTTCGTGGGGCTGGATGACGCCTTCTCGAATTAGTTTGATGAGACCGGCAAAGGTAACGGCCGTTGCCGGTTCTACCGAAATACCATCCATACTGGCCACAATTTGCAGGGCTTTGAAGGCTTCGGCGTCTTCGATGGCGTCAATCGTGCCGCCATGTTTCAGGATGAGTTCGCGCAGGGTAGTGTAAGCCTCGCCGGGCGCGCCGGTAGCCAGGGTGGTGATGTCGGTGATGGGGTTGTCTACGTTTTCGGCGACAGCCAATCCTTTGTGGAAGGAATTAGCCATGGGGGCGCATCCCGCCGATTGGAAGCAGCCCATTTTAGGCAGTTTGTCCACCAGACCCATGTCGTAGAGTTCCTGGAAGCCTTTCATGACGCCGACCGGTCCCAGGCCGCCGCTGACGGCTTGCAAATACCAGTCGGGGGCCTGCCAGGGATAGCGGCTGCCGTTGGGGGCGGAAGGGTCAGCGCCGGCGGCGATGCTGCCGAGCTGCTCCGCGATTTCGTAGGCGAGGGTCTTCATGGCTTCTTTGGCGGCGATGCCTTTGATGCCGCGATCCAGGAAGATGCCTTTGTTGGCGGCGAAATCGGCGGCGACCTGTTTGCATTGGTCATAGGTGCCGGCCACTTTGATGACTTCGGAGCCGTAGAGGGCGACTTCGCGCATTTTGTCGGCAGGCACGGAGCTGGTGACGAAGGTCCACATGTGGATGCCGGCGCGAGCGCCATAGGCGGAGTAGGCGATAGCGACGTTGCCGGTGGAAGCGACGACGGCTTCTTTAATGCCTGCTTCTTTCATGGCGCTGACGGCGATGGTGGCCTGGCGGTCTTTGAAGGAGCCGGTGGGGCCTTGCCGTTCGTCTTTGATGTAAATATTGTGGTGACCGAGCATGAGGCCCAGGTTGTGGGCGCGCAGCAGCGGGGTCCAGCCTTCGCCCAGGGAGACGATGTGCTGGTCGTCGCGTAGGGGAAGCATTTCGCGGTAGCGCCAGAGGGTGGCGCCGCGTGTGGACAGTTTGTGGAGCCATGTTTGGGAGTGGGTGGAGGGGGAAACGGCCGTTTCCCTCTCATATGGGTAATCGTAAGCAGCATCCAGCCAACCGGCGCCGCAAGTGGGGCAGGCGGTTAATGGTTTCTCAAAGGGGAATCTGGCCTGACAGTTTCGGCAAAAAATGTAAAAAGTTCTCATACTTGGGGCTTGTCGTTGATTGAAAATAATGGATGGTAAATCGCTTTTAGGCATTGAAAACGACGTTTGCCGGTTCCTCGGGCTGCACGATAGGCAGGCTGATGTAGAAAGTTGAGCCTTTGCCCGCTGCCGTATCCAGCCACAAATCGCCGTGATGCATTTTCACAAGCCAGAGGGTAATAGGCAGACCCAGGCCGGTGCCGCCAGCGGTGCGCGTGGTGGAGTTGTCTACTTGTTCAAACGCCCTGAACAGTTTGTCGATGTCTTCCTGGTCAATACCCAGGCCGGTATCAGTGACGGAGATCTGAAGATGGTCGTCGTCTTGCCGGTTTACTTTCAGGCTGATATAGCCTTGATCTGTAAATTTGGCCGCGTTGGAGAGCAGATTAATGAGAATCTGGCGGATGCGAATGGGATCGGCTTCAATGTCGGGCAGCCCATCGGCAATGTCGCTGATGAGTTCGACATCTGGTTTGATCAGGCTGCGGATATTGGCCAGGGTGGTTTTGGCGGCTTCACCCAGATTTACCTTGTCAAAGCTCAAGGTCATTTTTCCGGCTTCGATCTTGGCCATGTCGAGGATTTCGTTGATGAGATTGAGCAGGTGCTGTCCGTTATTGTAGATGGAGGTGAGATCTTCTTCCTGTGCCGGGGTAATGGGGCCATCGATGCCTTTGAGGATGACGCGGGAGAAGCCGATAATTGAATTGAGCGGTGTGCGTAATTCGTGGGACATGTTGGCCAGAAACTGGTTTTTCATGTTGTCCAGTTCGCGCAGTTCTTCGATGTTGGCCTGGATTTTTTCAAAAAGGCTGGCGTTTTCTATAGCCAGGCTGGCCTGAGTGGCAATGCTGCGCAGAAGCTGTACGTCATTTTCCCGATAGTTTCTGGGCCGGTAGGAGAGGGCGCATAACAGTCCGGCGGGCATGTTTTCGCGTTGGAAGGGGATCCAGACGCCAGATTGAGCGTTGGCCAGGGTGGGAATGGCTTGCAGGTACGGGGAACTGGCGTCTGTGATTTCCGTATTGTTTGTTTCTAAAAAGCGGCGAATGGGATTGTCGGCTGAAAGGACCTGGCTGGGAATGTCGATGGCTTGATTTTCTTTCATGGCAAGCAGCGGAGAGAATTTGTGGGTTTCGTGGTCGTACTGGGCCATGAGGAAGAAGGTGGTGTCGATGAGCCGCCCGACTTCGCGGTAGGTGACTTTGCTTAACTGCTTGATGTCTAAGATGCTGGAGATGTTGGATTGAATTTGGTTCAGGAAGATAAGCTCCTGGGCGCGAGTGAGGGCTTCGTCCAGCAGTTTGAGGTTTTCGATTTGGGTGGTGAGGTGGTCGGCGACGGTTTGGGCGAAGATGATATTGCCGGTGGTAAACGGCCGTTTTCCCCGCGCATCTATCGCCAAAAAACCGATCAAATCCTGCTGGCTGGCTAAAGGGATGAGCAGTGAAACGGCGGCGTGAAAAGGGTAGAGGTACTGCGCCAGGGTATTGGTGGGGATTTCAGCCTCCGAATCACTGATCAACAAAGGCTGCCGTTGCAGGTTAAGATAGTCGTAAACAAAATCTCCGCTGGTGGAGAATTGGATCAAGTTGTTGGCGGGATGGGGCTGCGTGGCCGCGACTATTTTGCCCACTCCTTCCAGATCTTCAAATAAAACGATGCGGCACTGAGAGGCGCCGGTGTAGTTGGCGATTTCATGCACCGCGATTTCCAGAGCGTCGTCTCGGGTGAGCGCCTGGCTTAATGAGCGGCCAATTTGATATAACAGCTCAGTCTGCCGCAGAAGCTGCTGGTTGGCAAGGGTAATGGCGGCCTGATCTGCCAGCGTGTGGATGGGCTGGAGTTCCCGCTCTGAGAGCGCCTTTTCGGCCTTGGCTTGCAGGATGAGGACGCCAAGCCAGTTGTTTTCCACGGTGATGGGGATGAGGCTGATAGTGCGGATATCGTCGCTGGCTAATAGTTGAGTGAGGTGTGGGTACTCATCCTTGAAGCTGGGGATGTCGGTGAGGCGCACAATTTTATTTTGGCTTAACGGCGCCTCGAAGGGAAATAGCTGGCGTGAAATGTCTGGCATAGGCCAGTCTGGCTGTGTGGTACGGCCCCAGTGATTGGCGGTGGTAAGCTTCTCTGGATTGTTTTGTTCCAGGGTAATGAGCTGCACAAAATCGGCCAGCCCGGATTGGGCAGCGAATTCCAGTAGGATTTTATGTACATCATCCCGGCTGCGGGCTTCAGACAGGAAACGGCCGTTTTCATACAGCCTGCTCGTTTCCGCCAGCGTGGACTGCACCTGTGTCAGCAGGTCGGCGTTGACGATGGCGGTGGTCAGTTGGTCGGCCAGATTTTGCAGCACCGTGATCGTTTCCGGCGTAAACGCGCCCGTTTCAATGCTTTGCACGGTCACCGCGCCAATCACGTCGCCATGAGAGCGCAGCGGCAAAGCCAGTTCCGATCGCGTGTCCGGCAGCAGGGGGTTGGGGGCAAAGGCCGCCGCCTGGGTCACGTCCTGCTCCACCAGCGCTTCGTTTTGGGCAATGGCAGTGCCGATCATGGACTTGCCGCCCACGGGCAGTTGATGCTGTCTGGCAAGCTGTTCACGTCCCGCCTCGCCGGTGCCTGCGGCCAAAACGGCGTGGGTACGGGCGTCGTTCACCAAAAACAGGCCGACGTAATAAAAATTGAAACGAGACTGAATGAGATCCACCGTTTGCTGGATCAAAATATCGGGATTGAGGATGGTGGTGGCGGCGCGGGAGACTTCTGAAGCGACTTGAAGCTGGTTGGAGTAGGCGCGTGTGGTTTGCAGCAAGTAGGCATTGTTGAGCGCGGACCCCATTTCTTTGATGAGGTCTGCCACAAATGTTTGGGCTTCGTCTGACAGGACGATGCTGCCCGGGATGTTGACCTGCCCGAAGGCGCGGTCGCCAATGCGCAGGGGAAGGTTAGTGTAGTTTTCCGGTACGGCGGGCGTATCTGTTTGCTGTTTGCGCTCGATTTCCAGGCCGCGCTGGCTGAAATTGGCTTCCAGGGTGATATCTGCGGACCCCCAAACGCTGTCTACATAACGGCCGTGGAGAATTTCCAGTTCACGGGCGCGCTGGCTGGTTTCCAACAGCAAATTCAGATTACGCCACATGGTCGTGATACCCTGGCTGAAGGTGCGCAGCAGGATGGGCAGTTCGTGGGTGTCTTCCGGTTCCGGGCTGGTCGTGACGGCGATGAGAGCGCCGAGATGCGTTTTGCTGACCGGCAGCGGGATGACAATGGACAGTCCTTTCATCTTTTGAGAAACGCGGTGCTGGCTGACAAACTCCCCTTCGCCTGTCTGTACCCGGTCCAGGAGTGCGGCGATAGCGGCTTCTTGGGGCGCCGCCTGTGCCTGAATGGGGGCGGTGGTGGTACGGAGCAGCCATTCGTCGTTATCGTTTGGTTTTTCGTAAATAGAAACGTGGTCCAGAGAAAGCGCCTGGCAGATGCCGCTGACAGCGTCGTCTAGCAGTTCTTCTACGCTGGCGGCGCGGGTCAGGCTGGCATTAAGCTGCAAGATTTGGTTCAGGCTGCGGCTGTGCAGTTCTACGGATTGGCGTAGATAGCGCTGTTGTTCAATTTGCTGGTAGAGCGCCTGCTGCATGGCGATTTGGGATTCTTCTTGCGCTCGCAGGTGCATCACTTCCCTGGCTTCTGCCAGTTTTTCCAGAAAAATAAGTTGGAATTCATTGAGTCTGGCGTAGAACAGAGGAGTAGCTTCAGCCTGGGCTTCCAGCGGGATTTGCCGGGTGGCGGCGTGCATCATGTGGGTGGCGGTGGAGAGCGCCAGCCCTTGCTTTGCCAGGTCTGCCGCCTCAGTGGCGACGACGAATGGAGTGGCTTCGCCATCCAGAAATAGATGCGCCAGGGTGTAGAGGCTGCGGGCGATCTCTGGTCCCATCTGGTTAGATTTTAGTTTATCCCGGTTTTCAGCGGCGTATTGGCTGAAGGCTTCGACCATGCCGGTCAAAATGTCGCTTTCGAGGCTTTGCCATAGAACGGTAGTGGTGGCGCCGGGGTTTGGGTGTGTAATCATGATGGTTAGTTTTGGCTGGCTGCGCTGGGTGGTTTGCCGAGAGAAAGATGGACGGAACGGCCGTTCATCTGTTCAGACAAGGCTTGCAGGCCAATACGCACAATCTCGTCTATGTCGCTGGTATTGTGCAGTTGGGTGCTGATCTGGTTGAGAACCCGCTGCCGCTGGACCCGGTTTTCCGCGCCTGTCAAAAGACGGCTGTTGTCGATAGCTACTGCCAATTGGTCGCCCATTGTTTGCAGAATGCTGATTAGCTGCGGTGAAAAGGCATGAGGTTCCCTGCTTTGCACCGTGAGCGCGCCGATGATTTCGCCGCGCACGCGCAAAGGCAGGGCCAGTTCAGCGCGGGTATCCGGCAGATAGGGATTCGGCTGCCATTCGTCGTCTTGGGTGACGTCTTGGGTGATGCGGGCGCGGCCATCACCGGTGGCGCCGCCAATGAGGGAGCGCCCGCCAATGGGCAGGCGATGCCCCTTTTCGATTTGAATGCGTCCCGCTTCTCCGGTGGCTGCCTTTAAGATCGCCTGATTAGACAGCCCGTCGCTCAGGAAGATGCCGGTGTAGTAGAGGGAGAACCGGTCTTTGATCACATTGACGGCTTGTTTTAACAGCTCGTCCAAATCCAAAATGCTGTTGGTGGTGGCCGACACTTCAGCGGCCGTTTCCAACTGAAGACGTTGTTCCGACTGCGCTTTCAAAGCGGCCTGAATCTCTTGCAGTTGCAGGATGTTGTTGATGGCAATGGCGGCTGCGCCGGCAATCGTTTCCAACAAGGCGATATCACGCTCGCTAAAAGCATTGGGATCATTGTCGTTTTCTACGACCAGGACGCCGATGACTTCGTTGGCGACGATCAGGGGAATGCCTAACCAGGCGGCGGAGAGGGCGCCCACGCTGACGGATTGATATTTTTCCATCATTTCTGCGAAGTCTTTGTTGATGAGCAGGTGGCGTTTGATGCGGAGCACCTGACCGCTGAAACCCTGGGAAATTTTTAAGAGGCCGATTTTGGATAGATCCAACTGTTGACCGTATTCGTAGCCGTATGCCCAGTTAAAATGTTGTTTGTCCGCGGTGAGGAGCATGATGGACAGGGTGGTCACTTCAAACAGCGAAAATACCTCGCGCCGGATGCCATCAAAAATGGCAGGTAAGGTTGGGGCCATGGAGAGACGGTTGCTAAGCCGGTTTAAGGCGCTGAGTTCGGCCACGCGCCCTCTGGCTTCTGAGGCGAGCATGGCGTTGTTCAGGGCGGTGGCGGTTTGATTAGCCATGATTTGGGCCAGTTGAATGTCTGCCTGGGTGAAATCTGTTCTGGAGATTTTACGGAAGATGAGTACGAGTCCCTGGGGTGTTGCGCCGTGGGAAAGCGGGACCATGAGGCAGGTGTGCTGCCCCATTTCGGTCAGGAAGGTTTGTTCGGGTTGGGAAAGAATTTCACTGTCGGTTTGGACTATCTGGGTATTCTGGTTTTTCAGGACGCTGCCTAGATTGGGGAAGTGGGCCAGGGGAAAGGTGTAGGGCGTCATGCTGAAGTCGGATTCAGAACGGCCGTTTCCCGATACCGTGAATATGATCTGAGAAGCTGCTGTGTCCTGGTCGTCGTCCCAATTGGTGATGAGACTGCGATCCGCCTCTAACTGCACGGCAAACATGCGAGCGGCGCGGCGATAAATTTCACCCACGTCCAGCGTTGAGGTCAGCGCTTCATTTAAGTTAAGCAGGGTTTGCGTTTCGTTTAGATGCGCTTCTGTTTGCGAGAAGAGACGCGCATTGTCAATGTGGACGGCTAACTGGTTCGCCAAAATTTGTAAAACGGCTACGTCCTCTTCGACAAAAATGCCGGTTTCCCGGCTTTGAGCGTCCAAGACGCCCATCACTTCCCCACGGGCGATGAGCGGCAGCGCCAGTTCGGAGCGCGTTTCTTTCAGTAGCGGATCGCGGAAATAGAAGGGATCGGCCTGCACGTCATGGGTAAAGCGGTACGTTTCGTTTTGGGCGGCCCAGCCGATGATGGACTGTGTTTTCAGGTTCACACGGAAGCGCCTGGCTTTTAATTCATCGCCAATTGAGCCCGTGGCTTCACGCAGCGCCAGGTTTTTTTTGTTCTGGTCGAGCAGGTAGATGGCGACAAAATAAAAGCCATACTGATCGCGGATAGTGTAGACCATGTTATGGAGCAGTTCATCCAGGTACAGGATGTTGGCTGTGGATTGGCTTACCAGGGCGCTGCGCTGCAACTGCTGCGCCCGGCGTTCCAATTGGTTCGTTTGGGTTTCCATTTGGGCTGCCAGGCTGGTAGATTGGCGCAGCCATTTTTGCATCCGGTCGGCGGTGATCCAGGCGGCGGCGCTGACGGCCAGCGTCACCAGGATATAGTTGGCGAGGTCTTCCAGATAGTCCGGTGTGGGCTGGCGGACCAGGTAGTAGCCGGCTATTGGCACGATCACCAGGAAGGCGTAGGTGATGCTGGCTTTAACGGAGGCCATGGTGGCAATGGCGACGATGGAGATCAGCATGAGATAGGGGTAGGAGTGCGGCTCGTCGGCTTGCAGCAGGATGAGGAAGATGGCGGTGTTGAGGAAGATGAAGAGCAGGTGGGCGGCTAAGGTGGGACGGCCGTTTCTAACGATGAGCAGTCCGCCCAGGCAAAAAAACGGCGCCAGGAATAAGGTAGCCAGGAAAGCGTAACCCTCAGGCTGGCTCCAGCCGTGCCTGAGCAGGTCAAAAAGAGAGAGGGTAATGCGGACGAAGGCAACGGCCGTTAACAGGAGAATGAGGATTTGAACAAGCTGCCCTTTTTGCCGAATTTCCTCGTCCGTGGTGCGTATGGTCAATAAATCGGCAAGCGCCGGGAATCTTGTCATGGCTAAATGCCCAAATCCCAAATGGGCACCCCGTTTAGAATTTGTCTGATTTGATCCGGGAACTTGTCCGCATCGAGCGGTTTGACCAGGAAGCCGTCAAAACCGGCTTCGCGGGCTGTTTTCATTTCCTGGCTGCTGCCATGCGCCGTGACCACTACCACTAATGTGTCCCGCAGACTTTCGTCCGCGCGGATCTGGCGCAGCGCTTCGTAGCCGTCTTCGTGGGGCAGACGCAAATCCATCAGAACCAGATCGATGCGCTGCATGGTTTTGGCGAAATCAACGACGCCCCAGCCGGTGGTTTTCCACTCGCATTTTTGCACCCCCATAAAAGCCAGGAGGCGGGCAATGAGGACAAAGTTGGATACATTATCTTCCACTACCAGAATATGGGCGTTGGCGGGATCAATTGGCGTTCTTGTTTTGACCAGAGATTCATTCATGCGGTTTGCTCGCTGATTTTCAATAATTTAGCTGATAGATTGCAGGCACTGATAGCCATTAGGATAAGTTTACCCAAAAACAGACGAAGACTCCAGTCCGGTCAGGCAAACCGTTTACATGATACTAAAAAAGAAGGATTTCACCGTTAAATATCCGAGAAATCATCAAAAAGCTGACTAAAGTACTGGGTAACGGCCGTTTTGCCATCCCCTAATTAGCCCATACTCCTGCGCTTTGCGGAAGTAGTTGGATGGTATCGCCGTCTGCCAGATTGGAACTGGTCTCAGTAGAGGCCAGGTGGACAGTCAGCGCGCCATTGAAACTGCCTGCCGGCAGGGTGATGGTGCGGTTTTGTTTACTGGCGTTGAAGGCGATAACGGCCGTTTGTCCCTTTATCCGCCGCCGGTAAACCACCACGCCGCGCTCAGCCAGTAATACGGTAAAGTCGCCGCGGCGCAAAACGGGCAGATCCCGGCGCAGTTGAATCGTGCGCTTTACGTCGGCGCGCAGGTCGTGGCGCCAGCTTGATTCATCTTGCCAGGGGAAAGCGCGGCGGCAGTCCGGGTCGTAGCCGCCGGGCAGCCCGATTTCGTCGCCGTAGTAGATGTTGGGCGCGCCAGGCAGGGTCATTTGCATGAGGAAGAGGAGGGAAACGGCCGTTTTGTCCCCATTCACCACATTGGTCAGCCGCGGCGTGTCATGGCTGCCCAGCATGTTCAACTGCGCCAGGGTGATTTCAGGCTGATAAAGCTGGCTGAAAATGTGCGTCAGCGCCGCGCCAAAGCGGGGCGCACTGCTTGCCGGAATCCGGCCGTAGCCGCACTTCACTGTGTCCGTCTGGTCTATGTTTTTGCCCGCCAAAAAGCCAAAGGCCGCGCGGGTAAACAGATAATTCATTTGCCCGTCAAACTGATCCCCTTGCAGCCAGCGTTCCGCCTCTCCCCAGAGTTCTCCGACGATATAGGCTTCCGGGTTGACTGCCTTGCAGCGCCGCCGGAACTCCTGCCAGAAGCTGTCGTCGTCGATTTCGTTGGGCACGTCCAGCCGCCAGCCGTCGATACCCTGTTCCAGCCAATACGTGCCTACCTGCCACAAAAATTCACGCACCGCTTCGTTGTCCGTGTTAAATTCGGGCAGTGCCGCCTGTCCCCACCAGGCGCGGTAATTGGGTTTGGCCGAGTAGGCGTCGAGCGGCCATTTCTTCACCTGGAACCAGTCCAGGTAAGGAGATTCGGGACCACATTCCAGCAAATGATTGAACTGAAAAAAGCCGCGGCTGGCATGGTTAAACACGCCGTCCAGCACCACGCGAATGTTCTGGCGGTGGGCGGCGTCCAGCAGGGCAGCCAGCGCCTGGTTCCCGCCGAGAATGGGGTCCACCTGAAAATAGTCGAAGGTGTGGTAGCGATGGTTGGAAGCTGAGGCAAAGATGGGGTTGAGATAAATGGCGTTGACGCCCAGGTCAACCAGATAGTCAAGATGGTCAATCACGCCGAACAGGTCACCGCCCTGGAAGCCGTGGACCGTGGGTGCCGCGCCCCAGGGCTGCAAGTTCAGCGGTTTGGGCGGTACGCCGTTTTTGCCAAAATGATTGGCGCTGATGGCAAAACGATCCGGGAAAATTTGGTAGAAAATGGCGTCTTTTACCCAGTCTGGGGTGATGGCGTTCATGTTGTTTTCTCCAATTATTTAGCTGTTAGCTGTGAGCTGTTAGCTGTAAGCCGTTGGCCGTGAGCCGTGAGCCGTTAGCCTTGAACCGTGAGCCGTTGTCTCCAATCTTCAATCTTCAATCTTCAATCTCCAATACCCATTCCCGCGGCTTACGAGATCAGGTCTGCCAGTTTGGCGCCGGTGAGGCGGAGGAGGTCTGAGACGGAGAGCTTAATGTCCAGCCCTCTTTGGCCACCACTGACGCAGATGTGCGGGTACTGCTGCGCCGACTGATCCAGGTAGACCTTGAAGCCGCGATTTTTTAGAGCCAGGGCTGAGATGCCGCCCACTTGCAGGCCGGTAAGCTGTTCCGCCTGGGCGTGGCTTGCCATGACGAGTTTTTTCTCGTTGGCGGCTTTGGCGAGCGCTTTCAAGTTTAGCTGACCGTCTGCCGGGATGATGGCGAGGTATGGTTTGCCTTGATTGTCGGGGCGAATGGCGACCAGTGTTTTAAATACCTGCCCGGCCGGGATTTGCAGGAAAGCGGCTATTTCTTCGGCGTCGCGCATGGCGTCGGGAAAGAGGATGACTTCATGCGGAATGCCTTTAAGGGCGTATTGAACGAGTTTGGGCAGGGGGGAGTCTGAAGATTTTGCCGCAGCCATGAGATTCGTGGGTTATAGTTCCTTGTTTTGCATGAGCTGCTGAATAGTTTGGATGACGTCCGGGAAATCGAAGGGTTTGGGTAAGAATCGAGCGTCGATGGCGCTGAGGTCTGCTTCTGAGGGAGCAGGCCAGGCGCTTACCAGGACAAACGGCCGTTTCTCCCCCCGTCTGCGCAGTTCTTTCGCCAGTTCCAGGCCGGTCATGCGGGGCAGGCGTATGTCGAAGAAAAACAGGTCCGCCTGTTCAAAGCCGGGCTGGTCGATGTTTTCCAGCAGCGCTTCGGCGCTCATGTAGACGGGATGCACGGTAATGCCGAATAAGCCCAAGCCACTTACCAGAAGTTGGGCAATGTTGGGTTCGTCTTCCACGTAAACGAGAATGGTGTGGTTGGGGGTACGTTTGGCCATATGATTTTTCCGTGTTTTTGCGATAGTGTGCATTTGGATTGGACCAATCTCAAAGATTGGTCCAATCTTTCCAGGTAGGCTGATGATACCTGAACTTATTCACTGCGGGCAATGATAGGAAAGTAATGTTTATAAGGCGGCAAATGGGTAAGCAGGCCCAGGGTGACAGGATTGGTGACGTTGTCGGGCAGGTAGGCAACGGCCGTTACCCATTCAGGCTCCGATACGCTCATGGTTCGAGACACGCCTATCGTCACAGTGACCGGTTGAATGGGGCTGGCGTCTCCCTGCCAAAATACAGCTTGCTCTGAAAGCGTGACTGTACCGGCGCTCGTTTTCAGCGTGGAAGTGATGACATTCATCCCGGCAGGCAGACGCAGGGTGGTGGAAACGGCAACGGCCGTTTGCAGCCCCTGGTTGCCAATGACCAGCGTATACATGAGCTGCTGTGTTTGGCCGCTGCTCAGGTTTTCTGCCAGCAGCCGGGAGCCGGAAAAGTCCGGCGCGTCCAGCCAAAAGGACGCCGTGCGCCTGAAGGCAGCCGGATGGCGCTCGTAGGCAATCGTCAATTCGTTATCGACCCGTTCACCGGCCGCCAGCCCGCTGTGGGGCATGGCCTGGTAGGTGATGACGTGAACTGCGCCGCCGTCCAGACTGCCTTGCCAGGTAAGCTGGCGCGAAGCGGCGTCGTACACCGCGCCGCCCGTGAGCGAGGCGGGCAGCAGCGTCAGGGAGATGGGCAGCGTATTGGTCATGCTCACCTGATTGGGCAAGGCCAGAGCGTCATTGCGCAGGGTGATGGTGTAGGTGCGGGCGGCATGGGGCGCGCCGCTGCGCCGGTCCACCTCAAACGTAGAGTCGCCCAGGTCCGTGAGCCAGCCCACGATGTTGTTCAGCAGCGGGGCGCGGCTGTCATCCGGCAGCTTCTCAAAGGGGAAGCCGAAGAAAACGGAACGCGACAAACCAGCCTTGTCCGCCGAACCGGCGGCGGGCAGCCGGTTGGCGACGCCGGCCGCCATGGCCTGATCGTGCCACACAAAGGGGAGGGCGTTGGGTTGGGGAATGACGCCGTCGCCGTTGTTTTGGAAGTTACCATAGGTCAACGGCAGCGGTTCGGCCAGGTTGGGCGGCAGCAGCGGTTGGCTCAGATAGATTTGGGTGGGCGTGATCGATTCCTGGTATTCAATGACGCCAAGCTGGGTATGGGCCAGTTCGGTTTTGTGGTTGTAGTAAAGGAAATCTTGACTGGACAGGAATAAGCGCCCGCCCTGGCTCAGATAGGCCGACAGGGTTTTGTTTTCGGCGCTGGTGATGGGGGCAAACCAATCGTAGCCGGTGTACCAGATGACAAAGTCGTAGGCGTTGAGCAGCGCCTGGGAGGGGCTGCCCCGGCGGTTGTTGTCCCAACCGATGTTCCATTCGTCAAAAACGAAACCGGCCTCGCTGAGAGCGGCGCGGTAGACGGTTTCCTGGTCGTACCAGCGGTCGTCGTCTACGAGCAGGATGTGGCCGGGCGTTTTGTGGTGGAAGGGGATGGAGATTTGCACGGAGGGGTCGGATTGGGAAACGGCCGTTATCTCAAACTCATGCACCACGTCACGGCCCATGTCAGCCGGGATTTGCACGGTGGCGGTGAGAATCTCGCTGGCGCATGGTCCCAATTCTAGCGAGGCGGTGGAAAGCGAAACCGGCCATTGGGCGTGGTCAACGCGCAGGGAATAGGTGTCGGTGAATATCTCGCCCAGGTGCTGCATGTGCAGCGGATAAACCAGCTCCACGCCGGGCGGGGCAAAATCGTCCAGGGCGGCGGGCTGCCAGCGCAGACCGGTTTCCTGGCGCGGCGAGTCGAAGTAGGCAAACGAGCGGGACAGGATGGCGTCGCGGTTGGCGGCGTCGCCCACCCCTTCCAGACCAAAACCCAGGTAGCTCAGGCGGAATGGTTTGCACAATCCGGCTTGCAGTCCCACCGGCAGATCGTCATCCAGGTGAAAGATCGGTTGGGAGAAGGTGTTGGCGCGGGGCTGCGCCACGTCCGGGAAAGCCTGGTTGCCTGCGCTGTCGGCCGTGTTCAAAGTGAAAGCCAGACCGGCATAGTCGGTATCAACGGAGCCGGTGATGGGGCCGGTTGAATTGACCTCGCCTAACAAATTGGCCTGCAAATCCCGGTACCACCAGACTTGGGTGTAGAAGCCATAGCCGTCATAATACCCCACGTCCTGTCCGGAGATGAACAGGCTGCCGCCCTGGCCTAAATAGTCGGTAACGACTTCGTTGGCGCCGATGTAGCCGGGCGAATCCAGGGGCGATGACCAGATGAGCATGTCGTAGTTGTTGATGATGGACTGGTCGGGGAAGGCGGGATAAATGGGATTGGTGATTTCATGGGTATCAAAGGCGTAGCCCAACCGGATCAGGCTGTCGGCAAAGTAGGTGCGGTAGCTGCGGTAGTACCAGCCACCGGTGTCTACCAGCAGCACCTTTTTGCCGGGCGTCAGCGGGATGGTGCGGGCGGCATTCTGGTCTGGGGGCAGGGTCACATCGAGGTAGGTGATTTCGTAGCCGGTGGTCCTGACGCGCAGGGTATAGTTTCCGGCGGGCAGTTTGACATTGGCGACGCCATAGGCGTCGGTTTCCAGGGTGAGCGGGGTGAGCAGGATGTCGATGGTTCCCCGGACCGGCAAATTGCTTTCTGCGTCCAACAACTGCACGATGAGCGTGCCGGAGGGCAGGCGGGTCAGGGACAGATCGCGGGTGGTGGTGGTTCCGGTGGTCAAGGTGACGTTGGTCAGGGAGAGAGGGGCAAAGCCGAAGGGGGCGGCCGTGAGCTGGTAGGTTCCGGCTTGCAGGGGGGCGGTGTAACGGCCGTTCTCATCCGTTTCAAAACCCATTTCATACCCTGTGGCTGTGGTAATGGTGACGAGAATACCGGGCAGGGGCAGGCCGTTTTCGCGCACAATGCCGGTCAGGACGCCATGTTGAGCCGCTTGCGCCGCCGCTTGATAGGCGTTTAAGCGCCCCCAGCCGCTGTCCATGTTGGGATGGGTGGTGGAAATGGGAACGGCCGTTTCCGTGAGAATGCGCGTCACTGCCTGGCGGGATAGGGTGGGGTCGGCGGACAGAATGAGGGCGACGGCGCCGGTGGTGTGCGGCGCGGCCATCGAGGTGCCGTTGTAATAGCCATAACTGCCGCCGGGCAGGGAGGAGTAAATTCTGGCTCCGGGAGCGATGAGATGCGGGTGATAGTCCGCGTGCAGGGGGGAGGGACCGCGTGAAGAAAACCAGGCGACGTCGTTGCGGTCATCCTGCGCGCCGGCGGCGATGGTTTGGGTGTAGCTGGCAGGCGCGCCCAGCGTTTCCGGATCCGGACCGGCGTTACCGGCGGCAAAGACGGTGATGATGCCGGCCGCCTCCAGGGCCTGGATGTCGGGCAGGAAGGCGGTGGTGAAGCCAGGACCGGACCAGGAGCCGTTGACCACGTCCGGGGCGAGGGCGGGATTACCGGCGGGGGCCAGCAGCCATTGGAAGGCGGCGTGAGCGTCGCTGTCGTAGATAAGGCCGCCGGGGGAAGCGATGTTGACGGCAATCCAGGAAGCGCCGGGAGCGACGCCGATGCCGTTTTGACCAACGGCCGTTCCTGCCACGTGCGTGCCGTGACCGAGGACATCGTGGGGGACGGTGGTGGTGGGCACGACGGCGTCGTACCAGTTGCCGCTGTGGTTTACCACGCCGCCCTGACTGCCGCGATAGTTGGGCAGCAAATCGGGATGCAGCCAATCGACGCCGCTGTCCATAATGCCCACGGTGACGCCGGAACCATCTATACCCAAACCTTGCCAGGCGTGGGGGGCCTGCACTCGTGCAATGCCCCAAGGTTCGTCAGCGGCTGTGGCGGTTGTCTGCCAGATTTCAGCCAACTTTTCCGCCTGGGCGGGTAGTTGGATGAGGGGGCGTGATGCATCCAGGCGGATGGCGGCGACGTCGGGGCGGGCGGCCAGGCCGGCGATGGCGGCAGGGTCGGCGGCGGCGGCGACGGCGTTGATGATCCACAAGGGGCGCACGGCGCTGCCGGTACCTGCCTGTTCCATTTGGGTGAGGGCGGTGAGCAGGTTTTGCTGGGTGGAAACGGCCGTTTGCTGCAACTGTGTCAGCAGTTGGGCATGGGCGGCGGCGGTGGACTGGGTGGTTTGGGCCAGTTGGGCGGGGTCTACCTGCTCGTGGAGGTAGATGATGACGCGGATGGGGCTGTCGTCTGGGGCGGCGGCGAGCTGTTGTTGGAGAGGGGCGTCGAGTTTGGAAGGGAATTGTGAATTGTGAATTGTGAATTGTGAATCCTTCGGCAGGCTCAGGACAGGTTTGTGAAGTGGTTCAGAGGGGAGAATGGGCTGTGGTTCTTGGGAATGGAGGGTGAGGGGGTGGAGGATGAGCCAGAACCCTATGATGAGGCTGTTGATGATGGTGAAGCATGAGAGTAGGAGGCGGGTGGGTTTCATGTGGGAAGTATAACGTAAGAGGGGAGAATAATGGTAAATGGTTAATGGTTATCGGTAAATGGTTATTGGTTATTTGTCATCCATCAATACATCGTAGATAGAGAAATCCACCTTAACAACCAAATAACCATCAATACATCGTACGAAAAACCTGTCGTGTGAGATGAGCTGTGTGCTGAAGAGTGGATAGTGCCAGATGGCCACCATACTCGACCAGGTTCTTGTTCAATATTAGGGGCTTAAGCAGAGACAAAGTAGTGGCTT
>JAWOGU010000017.1:0-12662 GCA_046496595.1 Chloroflexota bacterium | reverse complement strand
GCCCGGCCAGTGCTCGATGATCTCGCGTATTGGGGTCGGAGAGAGCATGATCGCCATGGCCTCCACGGATACCCGTCGAAGCACGATTGAGTGTCGTCATCGCTTGAGCGGTTGTAGCAGAAGCTAAAACACCCACATGGCAGGTTTGCATCAAGCGTGGTATGTCGCCAACCGGGCAGGCAATGAGCGGGCACTTAGCCTGCAACGCATCGGAGAAGATGACAGGAATGCTCTCAATCCGCGAAGGCAACAGCAAATAATCGGCCCACAGCAACAAGTCGGCCGCTTCTTCCCGATTCAGATAGCCGCGAATGGTGACGGGACGGCCGTTTTCCTGCAATTTCTTCCCTGCCTCATGTACCAACGCTTCCAGCGGCCCCCCACCACAAATTTGTACCGCCTCAATTTTGCGCCAATCGTCATCTGTTAGCAGGTGCATGCTTTCCAATAGCAAGTCTGTGCCTTTGTGTGGATGCCAGCGCCCTAGAAAGGCCAGTTTATAAGGAGGTGCGGCCGCCAACTGCTTTTCGGCCGTCACCGGCAGTTTGCGCGTGCTGGGCAAAAAGGCGCATTCCAGCCCGCTTAGGCTTTTTACGTCATCGGCCAATTGGTAGCCATCGGCAAAGCGGTATTGGCTGTGACGGAGGACATTTTGCAGCACATTTTTGATCAGCGGAACTTTGCCCAGGCTCCAGATGTCGCTGCCTAGCGCCCATATGCTGTAAGGCACGCCCTGTTTGTTGCCGGCGACTTTGGCCCAGTAACCCGACGGCAGCGCCCATAAAGCAAATATATGATCTATCTGGTTGTGTTGTGTCACTTCTAAAACGGCCGTTTGCCCAGAGCGCATGGTTTTAATAATGTGACCCCATTGCGTTGGATTGGTTGGTTTGAGTAAAGAGAGGGGTAAACTGGGTACGGGAAAACGATGGATGGTCAGGTTGTCTATTTGCTCTCTACTGTTTTGAGAGGCGGTCGTTGGGATAACGGCCGTTACCCGCACCCATCGCGCCAATTCCAGCACAAAATCATAGACAAACATCCCCGCCGCTTCCTGTCCTGCCTGAAAAGCGGCGTCGGGAAAAGATGTGGACACAACTAGTAGGTGTTTCATCGCCCTTGATCATAGCGCAGGTAAGTAATCTGCTCCGACACCAGCCCAATTAAAAAAATTAGCCCTGCAATAGTCATAAGCATCGCTGAAGTTGGTCCATAACGAGTACCCAAAACGACAACTTTGAATAGACCATAGCCAAAGCCGAGCAAAAACGTGAAGATACTGGACGGAACAAAAATTTTCAACGGCGAAAAGAGCGTGGCGATCTTAAACAAAATCATGAAAAAGCGAGAGCCATCACGCAGCAGCTTGATTTTACTCTTGCCCACCCGCTTGCGGGTCATAATGGGTACGTAAGTCAGGCTGTAGCCGCTGCGTACCACTGCCAGCGTCATGGTGGTGGGGTAGGAGAAGGTGTTGGGCAGCATGTAGACCATGTTTTTGGCGATGTCGGCGCGGATAATACGGAAGCCGCTGGTGAGGTCTTCGATTTTGCGGCCGCAGACGTAGCTGGCGAAGCTGTTGTAGATGAAGTTGGCGAGGTCACGGTGAACGGCCGTTTCCGACCCTCTCGTCCGCGCCCCCACCACCAGATCATACTTCTGCGCCTGTTCCAGCAAGCGAGGTATATCCTCCGGCTGGTGCTGCCCGTCGGCGTCCATCAGCAAAATGTACTCCCCCTTGGCGTGGCGGATGCCGGTTTTTATGGCTGCCCCATTGCCGATGTTGTATGGGTGCTGCTGGATGCGAACCTGTGGATAAGCCAACTCTCGCACTTTCTCCACCGATTCATCAGATGACCCATCATCTACAACGATAATCTCAAATCCATCCTCCATAACATGATCCTGCAACACGGCAATCAATTTGTTTAACAAGGTTGTAATTGCCCTTTCCTCATTGAACATGGGAATAACAACCGACAGCAAGGGTACTTTTTCTTGTTCTGACATTAGTGATCTGTCGTGGTGTGAAAAGTATCAGATCGGGCGAAATGGCCGATGATCAAGGCTTGTAGCACAAACACAAAATAGTTGTCATTGAAAAAACGAGAAAAAAACTGCATCACGAACGAGAACAGCGCAAATCCAACCCACATATATTGTATTGTATTGTGCCGCCATTGCTGCCGCAGCGTCAGATAGAGCGTGGGCAGCCCAAGCAATAGAACAAAAATGATAAAAGGGAAATCTGTTTCTGGCGTAGGAATAACGCCAAAGCTCAATAACAAGGTGCTGAGGCCCCATCCGCGAATGGGAAGCGTGTCTTCACCAGAACCGACAATGTGGGCGACCGTATCATCGAATAGCGCAGAGGCATCCCAAAGCAAAAATGGAATCAGAATAAGTGCTACCGTGACTAGAAACGGCCATGTCAGGCGCAATAGCTGGCGGGCGCTGTGCATGGTGAGTCGCCCTGGTGGTAAGAGATAAACAAAGTAGAACGGCAAGAAAAACCAAGCGGAATGTTTTAACATGACTGTCATACCCAAGACAACAGCCGAAAGCGCAACATGCCGTTTGACGAGCAGCACCGTCGTCAAAACCAGGCCAAATAAGACCATCACATCGTTGCGGCCATCCGCCAGGTAATACGCATATAAAAAATTAAGGCCGATGGCAATGATAGCAGTAAGCTGTTGGCGACGGCCGTTTACCATTCCCAATAGCAGCAGCAAAGTCATAAAATAGGCAGCTAAGAACAGCAATCGCTGATCGTACCAACCCATAAACATCTCGCTTAACCAGTAAGCAGGAATAGACACCAGAAACAAGAATGGTAAATAGGGATTATGGTAAAGTGGCAAGTCCGTTATCGGAGGTTCCTGGCCTGCAAAGTCAGCCATTGGCGTATTCACGTAGTCTTCAGTATATGGATTTTGTCCCTGCAATATATACTTAATCGCCTCTTCTGTTTGAATTAAACCATCATGTGCGTATGTGGCTGGGCCTTCCTGCAAACGCCAAATGATATTTAAGGCGGTGGGCAAAACCACCGCCACTGCTACCATAAAGATGACAATCGCAAACCGCGTTAAAAACAGCCAACGCTCTCGCCTGCTTGCTTCCGATGATTCCACCTCGCCCTGATCTCCACCGAAAATATCTAGCAAAACATAGACAGCCAGGAGGACTACAACCAATGCGTTGCTGGCGGGATTAAACCACATGTGTGGCGTCATCAAGATCAACAACAATATGGTGTCCCAAGAAAGAGAAAAACGATCATGCATAATAACACTCAAGGCCGTTGCGATTGGCGCAAATCGTATACAAACGAGGCGGCTTCTTCCAGGATGATATCACCCGTGTATTCTTCCCAGGCGTAGGGCACAAGAGGAATTAAGCCAATACGTCGAATACCATTCGCGTATAATTGCGGTAACACAATTTCCATGCCAGTAATATCAGCTACGTATAAAAAACCCTTGTCTTCAGCCGCGCTCATATCTGTTGGCAAAAAAGGATGATTTGTAATAATTATCTCGATTGGCAAATTTTCTACTATATCTAAAACGAGACCGTTGTCCTGCCGTACTCGATAAAGATAGTGTACGCTTGCCACTTGCAATACGAAGCTTAATACAAGCAACCCATAAAAAGCGCTCCTGAAAGACTTTTGTAAAACAACGTCTAGATGAGGCTCATAGTAAGTGTATACATAAAAAGTGATAAAAAGGAATAGGGGATAGATAGGTAATAGGTAACGTGCTCCCCATTGATGTTCACCGCCATAGGTGGGCCAAATTAGGAACATTAATAAACCAAATAAAGCGGCCGTTCCCCCCACAAATCGATAGATACGATGAGTCTGAGCCGCCAGCCCATTATTTGGCACATAGAACAACACAAATGGCATTAGCGCGAAAGTGGAAAGTACTCCCGTTACAGGGTGGCGCCAGGCTGTTATCGCATACAGCAGATAACCTACAGCACATAAAATTGTTCCTGCCCACATCCATTTTGGCTTCTGCAACTTCGGGACTCGCACAACCCATACGAGTATCACGATACCCAACAAAACAGCACATGCAGCCAGAAACGTAACCAGATCCCGTCCCTCAATGTAAAATAAAAACCGTCCCTTTTTAGCGATGGGGGATAATATAACAGCCCCTTCAAAAATACGCGCCTCAGGTTGACCATATCCAAATAAATTAGGGGCAACGCCCATACCCAGGGGATGCCCTACCCACCGATACTGCCACAACCATAACGGGAGTGTGACGAGCAGCCCCCCGGTAAAAAACGCCAGCCACTGCTGCCAGCTCCGCCACGACATCCATAAAAATATCACACCAACAACCAGGGCAAACATGTAAAGCTCCGGTCGTTGCCCCAGTCCAAGGCCAAGTGCCACGCCCCCTAAAAACGCTGGTAGCTTTTGCCGGGTTACCATTCCCTTTGCCAGCAAGTAAACAGTTCCCGCAGCCAGCGCCGCGCCAATGCTGTGGTCCCAAAACTCCAGGCTATAAAATAACAGGGGCGTCGCCAATACAGTACTCCAAAACAACCAGCGTGGATGTTTAACGCCTGCCAGTTGCCCAAGCTTGTAAATGAAAACGGCCGTTAACACCCCGCCCATTACTGGCAGCACAACCAAACCCAACCACCCTAACCACACATATAAATACGAAGAAAGCCACGGGAAAAACGGGCTAATACTTAAATAAATCTCGTCTTGTACAACACCATACCCATAGTAATAAGGCACAAATTGCAAATTTGGATCCGCAAAACGCGCCGGATAAATGGCAGCCAGCGTTTGCCAATCCTGATCAATTAATGACCGCACTTGTAAAAAGCGTAGAGCAGTATCTACTGTGAAAAACGTTCGGGATATCGCCAGCCGCCACCCCATTACCATCAGTACCATAGTGAGTGCAAAAACGTGCCAGCCGAACCATCCCCTATCGAAAGCCTCTCTGTGCTTCATGCAGCAAATCTCTCCTGAAATGCACCTGCAAATTAAAGACAAAATTGTTTATCAGCCATTGGAATTAGCGTGAGGGAATAGAGTGTTTTTTAACCATAAATCAAGGTCTGAAGTCTGGAGCGCTATAAAAAGCCAGGCGAGAGGGGCTGCATGTAGAACAATTCTTTCAGTAGAGACGGCAAGGTGGTTAATAAGAGGCTCCCAATCAGAATATATAAATGCAAATCCCAATAAAATAATAGGAAGGACAGCGCTGCCCCATAAATAGACATTCTCAAAAGCTCTAAAAGAACGCCAGCGAGTTAAAGTGACAAAAACAAAGATCCACCAGAGAATGCCCCAACTTGGAATATAAACAAACAGTTGCTTCAAAAAAGAAGAGATGATAACAGGGAATTGCACCGTATTGGTTATAAAACCCTGTAATGAAATGGGTGAAAAATCAGCGTTTGAGATATTGTTAAGCTTAAGATAAACAAACCAGGGCATGACAACAAAAACTGCTGGCAAAAGATAGATACCGACGGATTGGATGTTTTTTTTGAGTGGATGTTTGCTTATAAAAATAACAAATAGCACTAGAAAACAAAAAGATAAAGCCCAATAAATATTACCTTCACGCTTCACTGTAGTCGTTAAAGCGAGCATCATTGCGCCAATGAAAAGATTGCCAACCTTTCTATCAGCGAACCAAAAAAATAAAAAAAGGATCCCGCTTAAAATATAAAACGCAAGAGTGACGTCTGCATAGCCTGATATGGCTGAAACGGTAACCAACTGTGGTGTGAGAGCGAGCAAAAAAGTAAAAAGTAAACTCAATAGAGTTGACAAGTAGTATCTTACGGAACCGAAAAACAGACTAATCAAGGCCAGGTAAGAGAATACAATTGGAAGTTTTCCAATATTGACATCAACTTTCCCAATAAATGAATAGACCCATGCTTGCATAACGGGAACTAATAATGGATAGGAAGGGTGAGATACCCAGGATAAGTTTTCGGTTGACCAATATGCTTCATGAAATAGAATTTTTGCTTTCAATCCCCATACACGTATTCCATCGAAACCCAAATCAAGTTTGAAACTGGCAAAACAGACTAAGCTGCTGAAAAAAATCAGAAGAAGGATGGAGGTAATTCGTTGCCAGGAAAAATTTAGATCTATATTTCCAACCGTATGGCGCATCTTATTTCTGTTCAGCACAAGGTTTGTTAGTGCTAACATGAAAACAAATGCGACAGTGATTGAGAGAGCGTATTGGGAGAAAATCCAGGAAGTATAGAGAAGAATTAATAAGACAAGTCCCCAACCAAAGCCATACGCCAAAGGGCCTCTTACCCAGATCGATTTTGTTTTTGGCGTATTGAATAATTGAACCAGTAAATCTCCGGCTAATAAAACTGGAAATATACTGAGAACGCCGATAACCAGATGCATCGTATTAATTTTCACCTGAGAGTACGACTAAATAGTTTTCTTGATCAAACATGAATTTTTCTCCAGGTATCGACAGATCGCCGACGATGCCTTCCACAATAAGGCAATCCGGTTGGAAAGACCTGATTCGATCATGGATTTGTATATAAGTTTCTTCCTGGTTATCTAAGGGCAAGTTTGCTTCAGCCCAATCTAACAAATGAACAAAGCGGGGATATAGTTCGTAACGAACGATTGCTCGCCTCTGCCCAGGTTCAAGTGTGGTATTGTTGGCGAGATAAACTACCCGAGCATTTTCAGGACAATGGTCGTTAACAAATTGCAAGAATGAGGGAAGGGTTTCTGAAACAGGCGTAATATAAATTCCCCAGTTATCGAAGATAATTAATTTATAGCGCCAGGAAAACAAAAACAAACCAATGACGATTTGCGCCCATAACAGAATAGATAAGAAAAATAATCTGTAATTTTTAGAATTCGTTTTATTCTTTTCCATTTTAGACGCTGATAATACAGTAAAAAACTTGCCAATTGATGCTTTCGATTTAGATGTTCAGATTGAATTCCTGACTTAATTACTCCTCTTCCTCTTCCCTCAACGCCGGCAGCTCCACCAGCCCGCTCAACCCAAAATGTTGCAAAAACACTGGCGTCGTGCCATACAAAATCGGCCGGCCCGGCGTCTCCAGCCGCCCCATTTCCTCCAAAAGCCCCTTGCTCAACAACGTGCGCAGCGCCCCATCCGAATTCACGCCGCGAATGTGGTCCACCTGCGGCCGCGTCATGGGCTGCATATAGGCCACAATCGCCAGCACTTCCAACGCCGCCTGGCTGAGGCGCGTCGTCAGTTCCAATCCCAGAAAGCGCTCGATTGCCTCGCTGGTTTCCGGCGCCGTCGTCAACTGCACGGCCGCATCGCTCCATTGCAGCCGCAGCCCGCGCTGTTGATAGTCCGCTTCCATCTCAGACAACAGCGCCTCGACGGCCGTTGTTGTGATTTCCAACGCTTTTGCCAGCCGCGACACCGGCACCGGTCCGCTGGAAACAAAAAGCAAGCTCTCAAGGTAAGCTTGCGGGGAAAGAGTATTTTGAGTCTCTGTTTGGGTCGTCATTCAATATCCTGTACGTTATAATGCGTGTTCAAGTACAGAATTATACCTGCACTGAAAAATTACGCAGATAGGTGAGGGGGATCGGATCAACGGCCGTTCACCACTTACGAAACCACATGGAGTAATTATGTCAACCCCCTTAGCATATGCCCAGGCTAACCAGAAAAAAAACCTGGCAGAACTCATCGACTTTTTACGCATTCCCAGCGTCAGCACCCAACCCGACCACACCCCGGATGTACGCGCCGCCGCCCACTGGCTGACTGCTGCCCTGCGCGAAGCCGGCCTGGAAAACGTGCAAATCATCGAAACAGCGGGGCATCCACTGGTTTACGCCGATTGGCTCCACGCCGGCGCCGCTGCGCCCACGGTGCTGATCTACGGCCATTATGACGTGCAGCCCGCCGAACCCTTTGAGTTGTGGGACACGCCGCCGTTTGATCCCGTTATCCTCGACAATTACCTCTACGCCCGCGGCGCATCCGATGACAAAGGACAGGCGTTTATTCACGTGAAGGCGGTACAGGCTCATTTGCAGGCAAACGGCCGTTTACCCGTCAACATCAAATTTATTATGGAAGGGGAAGAAGAATGCGGCGGCGCCGGTTTGCACGCTTTCATCCCCCAAAATAAGGAACTGCTCAAAGCAGACGTCGCTCTCGTCTCAGACACCGCCATGATCGCCCAAGATCAGCCTTCTATCGTCTATGGCTTGCGCGGCATGTGTTACCTGCTCATGGACATCATCGGCCCAACTCGTGACCTTCACTCCGGCAGTTTCGGCGGCGGCATCGACAACCCGCTCAACGTCTTAGGCCACATCATCGCCAAATTAAAGGATGAAAACGGCCGTGTCCTCATCCCCGGTTTCTACGACAACGTTCGCCCGCTTTCGCCCGAAGAACGCGCCGCCCTGGCGCGGTACACCATCAACGAGCAGGCCTGGCTGGCCGAAACCGGCGCGCCGCAAACCTGGGGCGAACCGGAATACACCCTCATCGAGCGCCTCGGCGCCCGCCCCACTTTGGACGTTCACGGCATCATCGGCGGCTACACCGGTCCGGGCGGCAAAACCGTGCTGCCCTCGACCGTTCATTGCAAACTCTCTATGCGCCTCGTTCCCGATCAGGATCCGCAGCACATAGCCGCCGCCTTTCATCAATATGTGCAGGCCATTGCTCCGCCCACCGTCACTGTTAACATCATAGGCGTCAGCGGCGCGCCAGCCACCATCACAGACCTGGACATCCCCGCCATGAAAGCGGCCGTTTCCGCCTATACGCAAACCTATGGCAAAGCGCCCATTTTTATGCGGGAAGGCGGTTCCATCCCGGTCGTGGGTCAGTTTCAAGAGCACCTCGGGTTGGAAACGGTCCTCATGGGCTTTGGTCTGCCCGACGACAAAATCCACGCGCCCAATGAACGCTTCTACCTGCCCAACCTGTACCTGGGCATTGAAACCAGTATCCGTTTTCTGGAGGAACTTGGTCGGCAAGATTGACTTGGCCGGTAAAGCGAACCGCTTCGTTCTTTAAGATAACTATGCGTTTGCCGCCTGATTTACTGCTTTCCGCTTACAGCCAGGGCTGGTTTCCGATGGCCCATGAAGATGGCGAGTTGTACTGGCATGATCCGGATCCGCGAACGATCTTGCCGCTGCATGACTTTCACGTACCTCGTTCTTTAAAACGCGCCCTCAAAAAAAACCGCTTCATTGTGCGCACCAATACGGCGTTTGCCGCTGTGTTGGCTGGCTGCGCCGCCCCCACGCCGCACAGAGAAGGTACCTGGATCAATGAAGACATCGTGGCAGCCTATACCAGGCTTTACCAACTGGGATATGCCCACAGCGTAGAAACCTGGCGGGACGGCAAACTGGTGGGCGGCTTGTATGGAGTGGCGCTGGGCGGACTCTTTGCGGGGGAGAGCATGTTTTCACGCGAAACAGACGCCAGCAAAGTTGCCCTCGTTTACCTGGTTGAACACTTAAAAAGCCGGGGTTTTTTGCTGCTAGACGTGCAGTACATGACAGAACATTTGCGCCGTTTTGGCGCTGTGGAGATACCGGCAAAAGCATACAAAGCCCGCTTACAGGTTGCCCTGGGGCTGCCCGTATCTTTTTGACAAAGTGAAAAGCGAGAGCAAGAACCAGACTCTTGCTCTCGCTATGTTTAAAAGGAGAGGAAGAGAGAGATGAACAGCAGCAAACCATTGATAGATGAGAACGATGTTCGCTTTTACAGCGGCCGTTCTAATCCTGTTTTGGCCAAAAAAATAACCGACTATCTGGGGGTACCCCTGGATGTGGCCCATTATTCCAAATTTAGCAACGATAACTTGTATATTCAACTGGGCGCCAGCGTGCGCGGACGCGCCGTTTACCTGATACAATCCCTCACCACGCCGGTCAGCGATCATTTACTTAGTTTGCTGATGATGTGCGACATCGCCAAAAGCGCCAGCGCCTCTGAGATTCATGCCGTCATCCCCTATTTTTCATACGCGCGGTCGGATAAAAAGAATGCACCGCGCATTTCTATTACGGCGCGGCTGATTGCCGATTTGCTGAAAACGGCCGGCGCTACCCACTTCATGACGATGACGCTGCATTCCGCGCAGGTGCATGGCTTCTTCAGTATGCCCGCCGATCCCCTGACTGCCCGCGCTTTGTTTACCGAGTATTTACGGCCGCTGAACTTCAACCCGGAAGAAACCGTTGTCGTATCGCCCGACATGGGCCGGGCGGAGTCAGCCGCGCGTTTTGCCAGCAGCCTGGGACTGCCCATTGCCTCGGCGTCAAAAACGCGCATTTCCGATACCAAGGTGGAAATTGGCGGCCTGATCCGGCGGCAGGTGAGAGGCTTTAAAACGGCGCTGGTCTATGATGATGAGATTGCCACCGGCGGCTCGGTGGTGGGATTGAGCAAGATGCTGGTGGAAAGCGGCATCGAATCGATCCGCCTGATTTGTACGCATGGGCTTTTCCTGGGCAGCGCATATGAGCGTATTGCCTCCATTCCGCAAATTGAAGAAATTATTACGACAGATACTGTCTACTTGCCCGCCGAAAAACGGCCGTCTAACATGACCGTGATTTCAGTGGCGCCTATTATCGGTGAAGCGATTCACCGCAACTATTCGCACCAATCCATTAACGAACTGTTCGATTTTGGTGACGATAATGAGGAAGGATTATAACGATGAACGAAGAAACACAAGATACGGAAGATGTGGGGCTGGCCTTTATAGACAGCGCCGAGGGCTTCACGATGATGATGATCCACGGTTTTCCCTTCAGCAGCGCCATGTGGGAACCCCAGATTGAAGACCTTTCCGGTGTAGCGCGGATCATTGCGCCGGATTTGCGCGGTCACGGCCGTTCTGAGCCTGTGCCCGGTCCCTATACCATGGAAATGCTGGCCGATGACTGCGCCGGTTTGCTCGACTATCTGGCGATTTCCCGCCCTGTCGTCGTGTGCGGCCTGTCCATGGGCGGCTATGTCGCCCTGGAATTTTTCCGCCAATACCCGGAAATGGTCGCCGGTCTCATCCTGGTATCGACCAAAGCCAAACCCGATACCGCCGAAGCGAAAGCCAACCGCGATAAAATGGCCGCCAAGGCCGAGGCGGAAGGCGTGGCAGCTATTGCCGCCGACATGCTGCCTAAACTACTCTCTCCAAAAACTTACCAGGACGACCCCGAAGTGGCCGAGTTTGTGGAAGAAATGATGAGCAGTACTTCGGTCGAAGGAATGGTAGGCGCCCTGGCCGCCATGCGGGATCGACCCGACTCAACACCGACCCTGGCCGAAATCGACGTGCCCACGCTCGTTATCCACGGTCAGGACGACCAACTCATTCCCGTGAGCGAGGCCAAAGCGATGGCTGACGCCATTTATGGCGCGCGGTTGGCGGTGATTCCTCAGGCCGGTCATGTGGTCAACCTGGAACAAATCGATGAATTCAACGACATCGTCACCGATTTCCTGCTGGATTTGTCTGAGTCTTCGCACGAACATCATCACTAGAAAACATGAGATGCGTGAAGCGTGATGCGTGACCAAAGTTCATCACGCATCACGCATCACGCCGGGATTCTCAGCGGCGTCAGGGCATTTTCAATGGTGGGGCGGTGCTGCTCCAGCCAGGGAGGCAGCTTGAGAGTGGTCCCCAGCGTTTCCACAGCTTCATCATAAAGAAAACCAGGGCCGGCGGTGGCAATTTCCACAATGTGCCCGTCCGGGTCGTTGGTGTAGATGCTCTTGAAATAGACGCGATCCATCACCGGCGAGACTCGCAGTCCGGCGCGTATGAGTTTTTCGCGGGTGACGAGCTGCGCTTCTTCATGAGGCACGGCGAAGGCATAATGGTGGGTTTGCCCGGCGCCCATTTGCACGGTGTGGTAGCGCTTGTCTTTCGGATCACGCTCAAAGTAGGTGATGAGGCTGCCCGGACGGCCGTTTTCCACACCCCAATACCAGTGCGCCGAAGTCGGATCGTCAAAATTGGATGTCTTTTTTATCCGTCGCAGTCCGAGCAGGTCGCTGAAAAAGGCATCGGTGCGCTGAATGTCCGTGCCAATAGCCGTGATGTGGTGCATCCCGTGGCTCAAAGCCATGTCCGGCGTAATCACCGGTACCGGTTCCGGCCAGGCGGCGGCTGCAATTTTTGCTTCATCCCGATTGTTGATCACCATGTCCTGAGGCGGTTCCCGCTGTTCCATGCCGAGAGTTTCTAATGGCTCATCGACGCCAAAGCCAGGACCAAGGGTGGCGATTTCCAGAATCACCCCATCCGGATCGCGGAAGTAGATAGACGTGAAGTAGTGGCGTCCCAAAGGACCGGTTACCGACAAGCCCAGGTCTGTGAGGCGGCGTTTCCACTTGAGCAGGCCGTCATAATCGGCCACTGCCAGGGCCAGGTGATGAGTCCCGCCGATACCCGGACGGCCCTGCGGTGTATGCGGCCACTCAAAAAAGGTAACGGCCGTTCCCGGAAGCCCTGTCTCATCCCCAAAATAAAGATGGTAAGCGCCTGGATCGTCAAAATTGACCGTCTGCTTGACCAGACGCAGCCCCAAAACGCCGGTGTAAAAATCGACAGTGCGCTGGGCGTTACTG
>JAWOGU010000730.1:0-5026 GCA_046496595.1 Chloroflexota bacterium | reverse complement strand
AGACCGGCAGGCAGGCGGTGAGAGTGGGGTTGATGCTTTCTGTTTCCCTGCCAATATGCCCGATAATCAACGTGTCGGTGGACAGCGGCAGGTGGTAGCCATGCTGTTCGGTGTGGCCGATGGGAATCAAAATCACCTTATCCAGCGCTTCAGACTCAGGCAGCAGCGGAGCAGGGGTGAACTGGCTGCCGTGGGGCAAAGCAATGCGCTGCGCGCCGAGTCCCAGATCGATGCCCTGCGGAGTCAGGGCGCAAACACGCGAGAAACCATCATCGCGCAAGCTGTCCAGCAAATTGCTCAACAATTGCCCCAACAGCGCTTCCGGCACAGCCAGCCCGCTGCCGCGCCAGCCAAAAGGCAGCGGCGGCAGCAGCCCTGCCCGCGGCGGACTGCCCAGGGCGCTTGCCAGTCGCGCCAGGTCATAGCCTTCGCCCAGCGGGATGAGCAGCGGCGTGTCGGGGGGCAGGGCGGCCACGTCGGGCCAGGTCAGGTCTTCGTAGGCAAAAAATTCGGTCATCGATTCCTTCTCCTGCGGGCCAACTTGACGATTTGCGTTACCTGCTAGCGGACGAGTATGGAAGGCTGGGTGATTTTGTTCGGGGGTGGTAAGAACTTGAAATAGGCTGCACACTAATAAGCCTGCGCTCACGAACTTGCTACTTTACTGTATTTCTCCATTTTTCGATTTCACTCATAATTTCATCAAGGGACTTATTCGCGAAGATTACTTCTCGCTCTTGTGTATAATTTCCATAGCCTTGCGTAAATTGTTTGAGAAAACGAACAGCGTCAATCACGCCCAATTCTTTATAGAGCAGGCTGATTGCTTGCTGATTAACTTCGATTAAGGGTCTTGCATCTGTAATCATTTTTCAATCTCCTGAACCAAATCAACGGGATTTCGCACTTTTACCGCTAAATCTTTGACCTTCTTTGCATTTCGCAGTAACTTGTCGTCGCAGGTACAAAAATAATCGGCATTTCCGGATTCTGCCAGAGCGATGTGAAGCGCGTCCAGTGGCTTGATCCCAAAAGTCATGATCTTGGCCGCACGTGTTTTTTCTTTTTGTGTGATGTTAAGAACACTTTTTGCCTTCGCCAGAACTGCTGAAGTATGTTCTTTTCGGACCGGTAAAGAACTCTGTTCGCCCTCGTAAAGCAGTGCTTCTGACGAAAGTAATTCAACCTGTTCGATGGCGCAAAAAGCAATAATTCCGAGAACGGCTTCCGACTCTAGAACAATCCGAATTTGATTGGATGTATCGAGCGGTCTTTGAATGGCGCATAAATCAAGGTAGATTTTCACGTTGCTATTTTATCACTTTTTGACTTGGAAAGTATCCGCCAATACCACCGTCAGCGCACACTGCGCGGTTGATCAAAACCTTTTCCATTCACCAAATAGCAAACCGCCCGAGGCATTGGGTCAGCGTCGGCTGGAACACACGTGAGGCTCTTGCCTGTTCTACTATTTTCCGTCATAACATTTTCTATTTGTAACTGATGCTTTCATCAAATCCTTGCAAAAATGCAATTTTGTTTTGGATTCTTCGGTAATCGTTACGGAGTGTAAGCGCGCGCCTGAAAAATTTTCCGAATGACGCAAAATCGAAAATGTAATCGTCCACATTCCAGTCCCGCTTATTTATCAGTTCATGGGCTTACATTATCATGTTGCGTACTTTTCGTTATGAAATAATTTTTGAACAAGTATATCATGGTCGCAAAGTCGTTGGCGTTTCGGGCCGCAAATACCAGTCCATAAAAATCTCCAGGCGGCGCTGGTAGTCTAGCTCCGTTTCGGGCTTCAGGAAGCCGTGCGCCTCCCCGGCATAGGTCTTGTATTCAAACGTTTTGCCGGCGCGGCGCAGCGCCTCCGCCCAGATTTCCGACGCCTGCGGCGGCACCACGTCGTCCAGCAGGCCGTGCAGCAGCAGGATAGGCTTTTGCACGTTCGCCATGTCCGGTAGGGGTGAGCCTGCCTGGTAAACCTGCCAGTTGGCGGTGGGACGGCCGAGCTGCATTTCCGTGTAGAGGCGGGTTTCCCGTTCGCACTGCGCCCAGGAGGTATAGAGGTCGGCGTCGCCGAATTTGCTCACGCCGCAGGCAAACAAATAGTCGGGGTCGCGGGCCAAACAGCAGGCGACCATGTAACCGCCGTAACTGGAGCCGAAGATGCCGGTTTTGTCTGGCTGTACCCAGTCCAGTTCACGCAAATACCGTGCCCCGTGCAGACAGTCCTGCGTGTCGCCAACGCCCCAGTTGTCGTAGTTGGCGTGTTCAAAGGCAACGCCATAACCGGTGCTGCCGCGAAAATTGGGGGCGAGGAAGGTGTAGCCCTTGGCGACCAGGTATTGCGCCAGCGGATCCCAGTCGAAGCGCCACTGGTCGGTGGGGCCGCCGTGGGGGCGCAGGATGGCGGCGCCGTTGGGCCGGGCCGGTTTGTAGAGGAAGGCGGGGATTTCCAGGCCGTCGAAGCTGGGGTAGCTGATACGTTCCGGCGTCACTTGGGCTAGGCAGGCCAGGGCGGGCGGGTTGGAAAAGGTGAGCTGTGTCATGGTTCCGCCGGGCAGGTCTAGCCGGTAAAGGTCGGGCGGGGTGACGGCGTCCTGGTATTCGACGGTGAGAAAGCCGCCTGCACTGGGCTTGTCGAAGGCGCCGGGCGACCAGCGGGGGCGGGCGTAGACGCCCAGTCCGGCGCGCAGGTCCGTGACGCTGCCGTTTTCGGCGTCGATGAGGACTAAATCAACTGCTCCTCCGCGATTGACGGTGGCTGCCAGGGAGCCTCCCTGCCAACTGAATTCGACTACGTCGTGTCCTAAATGGGTCAACTGGCGTTCGCCGGAACCGTCTGGCGGCACCAGCGATACTTCGTTGAAGTCAGGGCGCTGCGAGAGGAAGGCGATCCACTCGCCGTCGGGCGACCAGCGCGGATGCCAGCTTTTTTGCTTGGGCGCGCCGACCAACTGGCGCACCTGCCCGGTTTCCACTTCCACCAGACGCAGATCGAGCCGGTTGAGGTCGTCTAGGGGGCGGTGGGTGTAGGCGATGAAACGGCCGTTTGGCGAGGGCCGGGCGTCGAAATCATCACCGTCTTCGCTGGTGGTGAGGGCGCAAGGCCAGCTTCCGTCCAGGTCGGTGAGCAGCAGCTTGGCGCAGTCGTGGCGAGAAACGCCGATGATAAGGTGATTGCTGTCGGGCATCCATACGGGGTCAAAAGCAGCGTCTGTGAAGTCTGTGAGTTTTTGCGCTAAGCCGGCGCCATCAGCCGGGGCGACGTGGACGTGGCCGTTCATGGTGAAAGAGAGGAAACGGCCGTTTGGCGACCACTGCGGCGGGCTGTCTGTCCAGTAGGGGGTCGATTTGCGCCCGACGGTGATGCGCCTGGGCCAGCCGCCGCTGCTGGGAATAGTGTAGATGTTGGTCTCGCCATCCCGCTGCCAGCAGAAAGCCAGCGTTTGCCCATCGGGCGAGAGGCTGTGGTGGTGGATGAGGTTGACGGAGTTGATCAGTTCCAGGCTCCAGCCGGGAGGCGGTTTGAGGTCGGGTCGTGGGAGGGCAGGCCAGCCGTTGCGTTCGTATTTTTCTGTAATTTCGATGGGGGTGGTCATGGGGTGGCTCCTTTTAAGGAGATGACAACGAATTTGAGTAAGGAACGAATTCGTTCCTTACTCAAATTCGTTGTCATCATTTTGCAGATCCTACACATCCCACTTTGGCAATTCCTCTTGCAGGATGCGGCGCAGCGCAGATTCTGTCACTGGCTTCTCAGAACTGCTGCTTAGGTACTCGTTGAGAGCATCGTTTATCATGGTTTGATAGCTGATAGCCTGTTCCGGCTTCTTCCGCTCTGGTGCGAAATTCATCAAGAACCGTGTCGTCGATATAAATGGTGATGCGGGTTTTACCCTTGCTTGGCAGGATGGCTCCCCGTTTTCCTTCTGAAAAATCATATTCAGCCTTCATGTGCTTATCAGGGGGTAACCGTTAACTTGACGCCCAAACCGTTAAGAACTTTCAGGATGGTGTCATAGCGCGGTTTTGCGCCAGGAGCGAGCGCTTTGTACAAACTTTCCCGGCCAAGCCCAGTACTTTGAGCAATAGCGCTCATGCCGCGCGCTTTAGCTACATCGGCCAGAGCAGCCAGGAATACGTCTGGATTTTCATCTTCGAGCGCAGCGGTCAGATATTCAGCGATCATTTCTTCACTGTCTAGATAATCAGCCGCATCAAATTTTTTAAAATTTTCCATAACCATTTGTCGAATTCATTGGAGCGAAGAATAGTATACATATCTCACACTGTATCCGAATGGATACGTATTTGCAAGAAGGAAACGGCCGTTCCCCCCTTTTCCTCCTCTCTACTCCACCAAATGGCACGCCACCCAATGCCCTTCTTTCACCTCGCGCCACTCCGGCACGGCCTGGCTGCACTGCGGGGCGGCGATGGGACAGCGGGTGTGGAAGCGGCAGCCGGACGGCGGATCAATCGGGCTGGGCACGTCGCCGGTGAGGAGGATTCGCTGGCGCTGGCGGGCCAGCTTGGGGTCCGGCACGGGCACGGCCGACAGCAGCGCCTGGGTGTAGGGATGCAGCGGGTTGTCGTACAGTTCATCCGTTTCCGCCAGTTCCATGATGACGCCCAAGTACATCACCGCCACCCGGTTACAAATGTGGCGCACCATGCTCAAATCATGGGCGATGAACAGGTAGGTGAGGCCGAGCTGCGCCTGTAAATCTTCCAACAGGTTAACTACCTGCGCCTGGATGGACACATCCAGCGCCGAAATCGGTTCGTCGCAGACGATGAAGGCGGGGTTAGAGGCCAGGGCGCGGGCGATGCCGATGCGCTGCCGCTGGCCGCCGGAAAATTCGTGGGGGAAGCGGTTGCGGTAACGGCCGTTTAGCCCCACCAACTCCAGCAGCTCCATCACCCGCTCAATGCGCGCCTCTTCATTAGGCAGCAGATCATGCACCCGCAGCGGCTCGCTGATGATAGCGTTCACCGTCCAGCGCGGATTGAG
>JAWOGU010000653.1:0-7112 GCA_046496595.1 Chloroflexota bacterium | reverse complement strand
GTCACGGCAGAGCAGGATGACAACCGGCGCTTCTTCCAAACGGCACAGGGAACGTTGTACGCGCGAGTCGATTTCGCTTTGTAGCGCGCCTGTGGCTGTCATGTCTGCGTGCATTTTCGCGGTCAATGCCTGGCCTAGACGTCTTCTAGCGGATAAGCCCTGTAGGACAGCAAAGCGCCAGGGTTGCAGGTTGTGAGCAGAAGGGGCATGGATGGCGGTTTCGAGAATCCGCTCAATCGTGGAAGCAGGCACGGGGTCCGACTTGAAGCGGCGCACCGATCTGCGTGTCCGTAAAAATAAATGAATATTTTCGGTCACGCTTTTAGCTTCGATGGTCATTAATGTTCATCAATATTTTCGGGCAAGATTTTGTAGATGATGCGCTGCATGCCTGGTTGGTAGTTATCATACTTTTTTATCCCGCGGTACTTCCAGGCCAGGCTGTCGATGTGTTCATTGGCTCCTTCGGTAGTATGTTCAACTACCTTTCCCCGAACTTGTACATAACGATACGGGTTTTTTGGATCGGCGATACAAAGTGCAACGTGTGGTCGTGCCTTCATGTTGCGGTCTTTGGTACGTCCTACTGCTGTGTTAACGAGGATGTGATCTTCGTCTGTGTTGAACCAGACGGGCGTTACCTGTGGGGTGCCATCCGCCATCAGGGTGGCCAGATATGCATATGCTTTAGTTTCATCTGTAAGTAGATCCAGATACTCTTCTGGAAAATTCATGGTCTGTCCTCCTGGAGATTTAGAATATATTGGTAAGCACGTCGCTTTCTGTGCTGTCCAATAAAGCTTGTGATGAATGTCTCTTTTGATTGTACCGAACGTGCATAAGATTTCTATTAAAGCGCTGTTTGATTGATCGTTGCAAGCGATAGGATCAGCGGAACAGGTCCTGGTCTTTGGGACGCAGAAGTTCATTGAGCGAGCCCTCGCGCAACGGATAGGGAAACCCGCGCACGTGGACCACGGGCTTGCCCTCTGCGGCCTGTCCCATGACCAGGCTGGCGGCTGCGGCCAGCTCGTCCGCTGCGCCGACCTGGGTAATACGAAGCCGAAAACCGAACAAGTCGGGGTGCCCGCGCAGGTCGACCAGCCCGGGCAGGCCGGAAAGCCCGATCGCTGCACCGGCTGTGCCGTTACGCCAGGCGCGGCCGTGCGAGTCGATGATGAGCACGCCAATTTTTGCGCCTGTTTCGGTTTCCAATGTTTGGCGAATCATGGCGGCGGAGCAATCAGGGTCTTCGGGGAGCAGCAGTACCCAATCTTCAGGGTTTCCCTTCTGGAAGTCTTCGAAACCTTCGGAAGGTTTAAGGGGCGAAACATTGGAATGATCGATCCCCGCATTTGCACAGACAAAACCCAAGCGGTGCTCGACAATGATTGCTCCGGGCCTGGCCCGTAAAACATCATTGCTTTCTCTGAGGATCAGTTCGACAACGCGCGCGTCCTTTTCAGTCATTGCAGCCAGTTCCAAAATGACGGGCAGGGTTAAATCCGTTTCCACGGATTGGCGGTAGGTACGCCACAGGTCCGGGATGTCGGCCAGGGTGTCGCGTTCCAGTCCTTTATTGAAGATGGCGCGCAGTACCTGCTGCTGGCGGCGGCCGCGTTCAAAGTCGTTGGTGGTGCGCCGGGAGCGTGCGTACCACAGCGCCAGGTCGCCGTCCATCTGGTGGACGCCGGGTTCCAGGGTGAACTGTTCCCAGTTTTCTTCGATGGTTTGATCCAGTTCCGGTGATATGAGCCGCCAGTCGCGCAGTTTGCAGTTGCTGATGATTTCGACGCCACCCAGGGTGTCAACGACTTGTTTGAAGCCGTCGAAGCCGATGCGGGCGTAGTAGTCTACCGGGATGCCCAGGTTGTATTCGATGGTGTCTTTGATGAGACCGCCGCCCCCACTGTTGGCATATTCGACGCCGTGGCCGTGGGGCAGAGCCAGGTTGATTTTGGTCATCTGCCAGCCGGGAATGACGACGTAGAGGTCGCGGGGCAAGGAGAGCATGGCGGCCGTTTTGGCGTCGCGGTTGATGGAGATGACGATAATGCTGTCGGTGCGGCCGCCCTGGACCTGATCCACGTCGTTGCCGAGCAGGACGATGTTGGTGACGGCGCTGCTTTTGGGGAAAGGTTGGCGGGGCGGGGGAACGGCCGTTCCGGACGGCGTCATCTCTAAAGGTTCAAAAAAACGCTGGGTCGGTCTGGGAGAAGCAGTGGGTTCAGGCGTGTAGGTGACGGGCAGGGTAGGCGTCGGCTGGTGTCTGGTGGGGCTGAGCGCGGGGGTGTTGGTGGCGGGCAGCGGCTGGTGGATGGCGGCGATAGATAGTTGGAGAGGAACGGCCGTTGCCGCTTGAGTCGGGACAGTCACCGCCAATGATTCCGGTTGGCAGGCGCATGCCAGCCAGACCAATAAAACCAGAGAAATATAGACGCAGGGGCGGGTCGCTACCATGCTCCAATTGTATCTCAAATCTCCCCTGCTATTTATTCCCACAGCCCGTCAGGTTATTGCTGCGTTAAGCAAGGCTGGATAATAACTTGACGTGGTATCTTCTCAAAATTTCGTGGGCAACGAGGCCTGAGCTTGTCGAAGGCCGTTGGTTCGGCGAAGGCCGTTGGTTTCGACAGGCTCAACCAACTCCGCCGCGATTTATTGAGAAGATACTTGCCGTGCATCTTAACTTTCCGGTATCAAAGCCCGTAACAGCGGTTCACGCCACTGCTGCCGGGGCAGATTGTAAATGGCAAAATCGGTGCCAAAATCCCAAACCGACCAGGAGAAACCGCGCTTTTCCGCTTCTTCGCGCACCGTCCTCAGCCAGATGATACGCGACTCCTCAGGCGCGGCATAATAGACGCCGAACTCACCGATGTATAACGGCCGTTCCATCGCCTCAGACCACGCCAATGCCCCGTCAAAATGATCTGCCAGCGCTTTCACATCCGTCTCAGACCCCCAGGGCATGTCCTTCACCTCGTAGGCTGAAGACCAGGAAGCGCCCTGGTGGGTGAACTCGTGTGGCAAGTAATAGTGGAAGGTGCCGATGATTCGCCGGTCATCCTGCGGCAGCGCCAATGTTGACAGACGCTCCACATTATTCCACATATCCGGTCCGATGATGACGTGTCGTTCCGGGTTCATTTCCCGGATGGCGGCCAACGACTGAGGGAAAATCTCATTCCAGGCCGCGCTGTCCAGTTTGTTGTTCGGCTCATTGAGAATTTCAAAATAAAGCGTGTCGGGATAATCCTGGTAGCGTTCCGCAATTTGCCGCCAGATGCCCGCCAGCCGCTCCGACTGAGTTTCAGGCTGCTGCATGATAGCCTCGTGGTGATGGTTATTGATGATCACCGCCAGGTCGTTGGCAAACGCCTGTTCAATCACCCAGTCAATCCGTTCAAAAATTTGCTCGTTGATGGTGTAGGGCGCTTCGATATCGGCGTAGGTGGACCAGCGAATGGGCACACGCACATGGTCGAATCCGGCGGCGGCGATGTCCTCAAAATACTTCGTTTGCAAATAAAGCCCCCAGGCTCCTTCGTTGGGGCCTTCCAGGGCGTTGCCCAGGTTGACGCCGCGCCCTAGGCGTTGATTGGCGGCAAAGGTGGCGGCGTTGATCGCCGCGTTCGGATCGGGTGTGGGTAGGGGCGTGGCCGATGGCTGCGGAACCGGCGTGGGCGTTGGCTGCGCCTGTTGGCAGCCGATGAGGATGAACAGTAAACCAAATAGCAATACTTTTTTGTACATAGGACCTCAAGTGATTGAAGCAAGGGCGGTTCGTGAACCGCCCTTGCCAGAGAGGAATTGAGAAAACACCTGTGCACGCCCCGCTGCTCGTCATGTTCCTTGCAGATTGTTACTGATAACGGCCGTAATTCACCGGATCAGACATCAATTCGCCAGGCGCTAAACTGTCAATGCGTTCCTGGCCTAACTTCGCCAGGTAGGCGGTTCGATCAGCTACGTTATAGACCCACTCTTGCAACCAGACTTCCGTGGCTCCCTGATCGGTGGAGCTTTCCGACCAGTCCAGGTAGAAGGCATTGTCGCGGTCGTAGTAGCCCTGCACATAGCTGGGATGGGCGCCGTATGGCTCGTGGACGACGGCATCCACCACCAACCCCGGTATAAGCGTGCGGTTTGGATCGCGGGCAATCAGTTCTTCGTCCACAATCTCTTCTACCACGATCACCACCTTCTTGGAGGCAAAAGCGACTTCTTTCTGCATACCCAGCAAGCCCCAGATTTGGGTATTGCCTTTAGCGTCGGCGCGTTGGGCGTGGAGGAAAGCCACGTCCGGATTGATAGGCGGCACCACGGCAATCGGACCATCGCCGTAAGGACTGTCTACAAATTTGATGAGGGGATTGGCTTCGGCCATATCCGTGCCGACATAGCTGCGTACCGGGAAAAAGGGCAGCTTGCTGGCGCCGGCGATGTAGCGGCCGACCATGCCGAAATGGGAATATTCCTCAATTTCCAGCAGTTTGGGGATGCTTTTTTCCACGGCGCGGCGAATACAGTTCAAGCTGCCCACTCCCGGATTGCCGAGATAGCTGAAAATCAGCTTCTTCGCTGCGCCCGCCGCGATCATCTGGTCATAAACCAGGTCCGGCGTCATACGCACCAGCGTCAGGTCTTGCTTTTGCTGGCGAATGATTTCATGCGCCGCCGCAAAGCAGATAAACGCCGTAAAGCCTTCAATGGCGACGCAATCGCCGTCATTCACATACTGGTCGACAGCTTCCGCCATCGTGATGATTTTGCTTGAATTGTTCATTGAAAATTATCAAGGATGAATGATGAAGGATGAGCCTCCATTCATCATTCATCCCTCATCCTTAATCTACGACTGTCTGGCTTTGTTCGTGCATGTACTGCTGGATGTAGTAGAAGCTGCCGGCTGCTTTGCCGGTGGAGCCGCTGCCTTTCCAGCCGCCAAAGGATTGGTAGCCAGGCCAGGCGCCGGTGGTTGCGCCTGAGGAACGGTTGACATAAAGCACGCCAGCTTCGATGTTGTCCAGCCACCACTGCACTTCGTCGTCGTCTTCGCTGAAGAAACCGGCGGTGAGGCCGTATTCCACGTCGTTGGCGCGGGCCATGGCGTCGTCGAGGTCCTCGAAGGGAGCGATGGTGACGATGGGCAGGAACATCTCTTGTTTCCAGAGGGGATGGTCTTCCGGTAGATTGTCGACGATGGTGGGGGCGGCGTAGTAGCCGTTGCCCGGAAGTTCTTCGCCGCCGTAGAGGATGTCGCCGTGGGCGCGAAGATCGGCCACGAAGTTTTTGTAGTCGTTAAAAGCGCTCTCGTTGGCGACGGGTCCCATCCAGTTCTCTTTGTCGGTGGGATCGCCTACGTTGATCTGGCGGGTGTTCTCAACCAGTTTGCGCACGAATTCATCTTTGACGTCTTTGTGGACGTAGACGCGGGAGCAGGCGGAGCATTTTTGCCCTTGCAGGCCAAAGGCGGAGCGCATAACGCCCATGGCGGCTTTGTCGAGGTCGGCTTTTTTGCTGACGATGGTGGGATTTTTGCCGCCCATTTCGGCGATGACGGGGCGGGGATAACGGCCGTTTGCCACCGTACGCAAAATATTCATCCCCACGTCATAACTGCCGGTAAACGTAATCCCATCTACATCGGGATGGTCGATGAGCGATTGGCCCACAACGCGGCCGCTGCCGGTGAGGAAGTTGAACACGCCGACGGGCACGCCCGCATCACGGAAGCATTCGGTGAGGAACCAGGCTGTCAGGGGGGTATCGGTGGCGGGCTTGAGCACCACCGTGTTGCCGGCGATGAGGGCCGCGCCCGCAGGGCCGCCCGCCAACGCGCCGGGAAAGTTGAACGGCGAAATGACGACCCACACGCCGTAAGGTTTAAGGACGCTGCGGTTGTGATGTTTATCACTTTCGGCTAATAGTTGGAAGTTGAAGTTGTTGTTTTTCTCCACGGCGTCGCAGTTGTAGCGGATGAGGTCGGCCGTTTCTTCCACGTCGCCCAGGGCTTCCAGGCGGTTCTTGCCGATTTCCAGGCTCATGTTGGCGCCCATGTCAAACAGGCGGTCGCTCATGAGGTTGGCGGCCTGGCGCATAATGCTGACGCGCTCCTGCCAGGGGCGGCTGCTCCAGGCAGGGAAGGCGGCTTTAGCGGCGGCGACAGCGTCGTCGACGTCTTGGGCGGAGCCGTATTGGAAGTGACCCATCACCCAGTCCAGGTTAATCGGACTGCGTTTCTCGAAGGTTTTTTCGGCGAAGCGCTCTTCGCCGTTGATGAATATGGGATAGGTTTTGCCAAAAGCGGCTTTGGCCCGCACCACGGCTTCGTCATAAAGCTGGTGCAGCCGGGGATCGGGACTGGCTAAGGTGGAATAGGTTACTTTGATGCGTTCTTCTGACATGAAAAAGTTGCCTCCTACGGGAAATTTTGTGGGACGGCCGTTTTGGGCAGTTTACAGTTTTCAGTTTACAGTGAACAGTGGCGTGGTCTCACTGTAAACTGTTCACTGTACACTGTTCACTGTTTGTGGGAACGGCCGTTTATAAAGGACCAGTTGAACTGGTAACAATTATACCCACGTTTCTCGTATTTAGTCAGATAGTCGATCAGTCTGATAGTCGGTTAGTCTACGGGACTGAGCGACTATCAGACTAACCGACTACCAGACTGCCTGACTGCTGTGACCGTTGAGGGGAACGGCCGTTTTGGTTTCAGGTACATCTCGGCCTACGGCCAGGGCAATGGCGCGCATGTCTCTCACCAGTTGGGCGAAACGCTCCGGTTTGAGCGATTGGCGGCCATCCGACCAGGCATGGTCCGGCTGCGGATGCACTTCCAGGATGACGCCATCCGCGCCGGCCGCCACAGCCGCCCGTGACAGCGCGCCCACATATTCCCATTTACCCGCCGCATGGCTGGGGTCGGCAATGATGGGCAGATGGGAAAGATGCTTGATCACGGGAATGGCGCTGACGTCGAAGGTATTGCGCGTTTCCGTTTCGTTGGCGCGGATGCCCCGTTCGCAGAGCATGACGTTGTTATTGCCATGACTGAGAATATACTCGGCCGACATCAGCCATTCTTCCGTGGTGCCGCTGAAGCT
>JAWOGU010000649.1:0-10640 GCA_046496595.1 Chloroflexota bacterium | reverse complement strand
CGCTTCAGCGGTTAAACGACTAAAGCCGTTACTAACAAGCCTTTTCATTCATCGTGGTGCGCCCTGCTCATGGATTGTTACTGGAGTCTGGCAAAAAGCACACTGCCCGCTGCCCATGTAACGCAATTGGGCAAATCACGCTGCATGGGCAGCGGGTAAAAACGCCAGTGTCCAGTTGTTATTTCAGGGAATACAACGAGTGACGCGCATATCCCCCTGACACGCCACCCGCCACCGGCAACATGAAACGCTTACTCAAATATTTTGCAGTCCTGATTCCAACGACAATGCCGCGGCAACCAAAGCCTCATCGCCATACCAGCGGCCGGCAAGTTGCAGCCCCAACGGCAGCCCATGCTCGTTAAAACCGGCAGGCAGAGTCATGGTCGGCAGACCGGCGTGAGTCCAGGGCAGGTTCAGCACCGGATCGCCGGTGCTGTCCAGCCCGGCCGGGGCGCTGCCCACGGCCGACGGCGACAGCCAGAGATCGACCCTTTCTTCCGCCATGACGGCGCTCAACTGGCGGCGCAGCGTTTCCCGCCCGGCCAAAGCAGCCGCCAGCGCTTTCGCCGACACAGTTTGTCCGCGCCGGATCAGGTCAATTGTCCTGGCATGATACAGGTCCGGGTATTGAGCAAACCAGGCCGCATGAACCTGCACCGTTTCCGCCGCCACCAGCGTCTGGTGACGCTGCACAACGTCATCAAAGTCTGCCAACACGGGTACGGACTGAATCACAAAGCCAGCCTGACGCAATTTTTCCAGCACGCCATTAAAATGGGCCAGCGCTTCTGAGGAAGCATGGTCCAAATAGGGACCGGTGGGCACACCCAAAATCAACCTGTCTGCCGGCGCAGTTCCCCTTTGCCAATTACTGTAGAAAATGGGGGCCGCAAAGCTGGCGCTGGCAGCGTCTGGCGCAAAAAATCCCACCGTGTCGGCGGAGGGAGATAGGGGAATGACGCCCGCTTTTGACACGCGGTCATAGGTTGGTTTCAAGCCAACGACGCCGCAGTACGCAGCCGGTCGATTGATGGAGCCAATGGTCTGGCTGCCAAGAGCCAACAAACACAGGCCAGCGCCCACCCCTGCCGCCGAGCCGCTGCTGGAACCGCCTGGAGTATGACCCACATTGTAAGGATTCCGCGTTGGGCCAGGAGCGAAGTAGGCAAATTCGGTGGTCACCGTTTTGCCTAAAATGAGAGCGCCCGCCGCCGTCAGCCGGGTAACCACGTCCGCCTGCTGGCCTTGCAGCAGCGCCGCCGGCAGGCGCGAACCGGCTCTGGTGACAAAGCCATCCACGTGGAAGATGTCTTTCACGCCGACGGGAAGGCCAAAGAGCAACGGCCGTTTCTCGGGGTCCGGGTATCTTGCCAACAACACTTCCGCTTCACGCCGCAGCCGGGCAAAACGGCCGTTTTCCGGCACAAACGCTTGAATCTCCGGCTCGCGTTCCTCGAAGTGCGCTTCCAGTTCATCCAGGTAGGCAAACAAAGACAACTCGCCGCGGCGCAGCGCCGAAACCATAACGGGCATCGAAAATGGGGAGTGAAAAGCAAGGGTAGGAGCAGTATTCGATAACATTCGTTTTCCTCCAATCAGGGATGTGCCGGCACAGACGGAGCGCCAACGCCAGCCCCTATTATTCATAACAAACAAATTGGCTGTCAATCACCCATCGGCACTAGCCCCCTGAGCCTGTCGAAGGGACCTGAGCCTGTCGAAGGAGGATGGCTTCGACAAGCTCAGCCTGCGCAGGGAAATGGTTACGCAGGGTTTTTGTTGAGGGGGCAGGGCGCGTGCGCACGAGGGTGCGCGCACTCTAGGCGCAACTGTCGCTCTTTAAGATTCCGGGGTAGGCGTGGCAATCAACAGCGGGTCCCCAGGCTGAACGGCGCCCGGCAGCGCCAGAGTGGGCACAGGGGTCGGCAAAGGAATGGGGGTAGACGTGGGGATGAAGCTGAATTCCGTGGCAATCGTCTCATAGGTGGTTTGCCCCGAAAAAATCTCCACGTTTCGTTTGTAGGCCACGTCAGCCACCGTGATGTGCAGTTCATACTTGCCCGCCGGCACATCACCAATGACAAAGTTTTCCTGCCAGATGTCATCGGCGCGCACGGTGGTGGCGTAGGTACTTTGCTGACGCAGGATTTCGTTAGAACCGGGAGGTCTGAGTTGGAGTTTGGCGCCGGTAATGGGACGGCCCCGGTTGTCTACGATGCGGCCGGCCAGGGTACCCCAGCCTTCATAGGGAACCAGCCACAGGGCGGGATTGCGGGCGTTGGCATACGTGTTTTCACCTACACGCACTTCCAAATGCAAATGCGGCCCGGTCACTTCACCGGAACTGCCCACCCCGGCGATGACCTGCCCCTGATCCACCGTATCGCCCTCGGCCACAAACAGTTCCAGGGTGTGGGCATACAGCGTAAAGACGTCCTTGCCCTGCCACTGCCAGTCATGCTGAATGATGACTGTGTTACCGTAGTAATTGACGCCGTTGGTAGGGCTGGGAAAGGGTCCGGCATGGATGACGGTACCGCTGCCAGCCGCCAGCACGGGCGTGCCGGTTTCGTTGGGGAAGTCGATGCCGTGGTGGATGCGGTAAGGGGGGATGTCGGCGGCCTGTACGTCGTTACCGAAGGGATACCACTCCAGGTCATAGTTGCGCTTGCCGGAAGGGATAGGGCGGATGAGCCAGTAGTGGTCGTCGGGATTGTAGGAGAGGGGGGCGGCCATCGGCGGCGGCCGCCATTCTTCGGTGCTGCGCGCTGCCGGGGCTGCTGCACGCACGTAGTTTTGCACGATCTGCTCTGGGCGCAGACCATCTCCGGCGGGGGTGGGGATGGTGTCGTCATGGCTGGGGAAAACGGCCGTTTCCTCCCCCATCCCTTCATCGCTCACCACCACCTCAGTCTCCTCTGCCGCCGCCTGCGCCGTGGCTGTTTCCGGCGCCACTGCCAGTGGAACGGCCGTGGGCAGCGCCAACGCGCCGCCGCAGCCTGCCAGCATCAGCACCGCTAAGCACGCAAAGAAAATGAAGGGCTTCCCTCTCCCCGGCCCTCTCCCTAGGGGAGAGGGGGTCTGTTCCCTCTCCATTCGAGGGAGGGTTAGGGTGGGGGCAAAAATTTCGGATGGTTGGGGGAACTTCATCTAGTCGCCAAACGTGGCAGAAAAGTCTGCCTCAGCGTGGATTTCCAGCATCGCCTCTTCCCAGGTCAGCCCCTGCCGGTTCTCAAAATGACCAAACAAAATGCCGGGGAAGAAGGTGCGCCAGTTGGGGGATGAGGGCGCGCGCTGCCAGCCATAATCGGCAGCCAGACTGGTGAAATCCACATAGTAGCCGCCGGGAATCGCTTCCTTCATCACGCCGCCTTCATCATAATAACGCGGCTCGTCGCCAAAGCGGGCGCGGAAATCCCAGGCCAGCTCGCGCAGCGGCTCACCCTGGCTGCCATCCTGCGCGGCTGTGCGCACAAACACGCGCCAGTAGGTCTCCAGGTCGTGGTCTTCCAGCACCACTTCCACCCGCGGCTCAAAGGTCAGCGCTTCCTGGTAGGGCAAATCAAAGGCGCGCCCGGCCTTGTTCCAGGTGCGGGGGTCGGCGCCGGGAATGTGGCGCTCGTCCAGCGCTTCAAACATGTGGTCCAGTTGACCCAGGTAGTCCCAACCGGCGTCCTCTTGCATCCGCTGGCGCAGCGCCAGGAAGGATTGGTCCACCCGGTCGCTCAGGTAAGGCGAGGGCGCGTTGACGGGCATCTCAAACAGGACGACCGGCGGTCCGGTTTTGGCCGGTGCTTTGAGCGCTTCGGTGAATAACGGGATGTCGGAGTAACGGGCATCCAGGGCAGTGATGTGGTCGATTTGAGCCGGCGTGAGCGGGTTTGAGGTCCAGGAGGGGTCTTCTAAACGGCCGTTCAAAGCCAAAGCTTGCGGCGCTACTCCCCAACCACTGGGGCTGCCCGCAATGAGAAAATGCTGCCCGCCCTTTTCATGCACAAATACCAGCGACTCGCCGTTAGGCGACCAGGCAGGGAAGCGCCCCTGCTGTCCCAGGCTGACAGGTTTGCCGTCCAGCCGGTAGTTTTCAGACAGCGGTACGGCATAGATTAACGGGAAACCGGCGCTGTCATCGTAATAAGCCAGGTAACGGCCGTTTGGCGAAAAGGCAGGCTCGTCTTCATGGCCGTCCGGGGAAGCCGTCAGGTTCACCGCCGCCTCATCGGTCACTTCGTTCAGAGACAGGAGGAAGATATCTTTGTTGCCGGTGCGCCAACTGGTGAAGGCAATGTGGCGGCCTCCCGGCGACCAGGCCGGGGCAAAATCAGGCGCGGCGTTTTCCGTCAAGCGGTAGGGGCCTTCGCTGCCGTCCGCCTTGATAATGTAGATGTCCAGGTTGTCATCTCGATAAGACTCAAATACCAGCCACTGCCCATCCGGCGACCAGCCCGGAGCGCCGTCGAAAGCCATGTTGTTGGTCACGCGGCGCAGGTCGCCCTCATCCAGATCGAACACGTAAATTTCCCAATTGCCATCACGATGCGAGGCAAAAGCTATCTGACGGCCGTTTGGACTCCAGGCAGGATCACGATCGGCGGCGGGATGCTGGGTCAGGCGCACCGGTTCGGCCTGCCCCACCGGCAGCACGTAAATGTCGCTGTTACCATCCCGATTCCAGGTAAAGGCCACGCTGCCGCCCGTTTGCAGCGGGTCGGGGGTGGGCCAGGGCGTCAGGCGCACGTCGATGGTGGGACGCGGCGTGGGGGTGGCGGTGACGGGCATAGGAGAGGGGGTGGCGACGATGATTCTGGGCAGGTTGGGGCCTTCACCGGCCGAAACCCGGTCTGGCTGCTGTTCCTGCCAGGTGATGAAGCTGAGCAGAAAGAGGATGGAGATACTGGTAACGGCCGTTGCCAGCCGAACATAGCGCGTGTGTGGTTTGGCGTCTTGGGGCAGTCGCGGGGCAAACACCGCCTTTGCCGGTGGTTTGGGGCGATGGATGAACACATACCACCGCGCCCGCCACACCAACCATCTGGATGCCCACTGCCGGCGCAGTTTGCTGCGGCGCGGCGCTGAAGCCTCCCACCGCCCCTGCCAGTAGCGGCGGGTCTTGTTGCCCAACCATACCAGCACCGGCCAAATGAGATGAACAAAAAGCCAGCGTAACGGCCGTAACACAAAAAAACGAAACGGTCGCCATATCAACAGCAGCCCAAACGTCAGCAGCCGCCGAATCGCCAGCCCCAAGCGGCCGACGAAGCGCTGCGCCGGCGGCAGCAGGCTGCGCTGCACCCCCTCCCACAGCCACGACAGCGGCAGCCAGAAGGGCATGGTCACAACCCAAATCGGTTTCCAGATAACCCAGGTTAGAATGCTGCGTAAAGCCAGTCCCATTCGGCCCATGAAACGCCAAAGCGGTCTGGTAAGGGGCGCCGTCCACTGGTCTAGCTTTGCCAGCAAACGGCCAACTGCTCGAAAAGGATAGCCGAGCACAGCCCACAATTGTTGCCCTGCCCGTTTCAATCTCATGCGCATACCCATGTCCCTGCCAGTTTAACATGACATAAAAAATAGTCAACAGGCCCGAGAGGTTTTAGTTGTACTATTACAACAAGATAGAGTGTAGAGATAGAAAGGAGTTCGCCAGACAACCTCGCCCTCTATCTCTACACTCTACATTTTAAAGGATGCGATGAGAGGCATTTTTGTCCGGTTGTTGCCATCTGTGAAGCTTGCTACAATCCGCCCACTTAATTTTCCTCAAATGTTTTGGAGGCAGCATGTCTACCGTTTCAGAAACAGCCGAACCCCGTACAATCGATGAAACATTATTGAAAGAGGTTCCGGCAACATTATCAACGCCGCCCACTAACCTGCGTGAAACCCTGCGCATGTTGATGGTGCTTTTCAAAATGCGTATTGTGATGCTGCTGCTACTGGCGGCGACGGGCGGCGCATTTATGGCAGCCGAAGGCTGGCCTGGGTTGAATACATTGCTGCTCGTCCTGGTCTCAGGCGGCATGGCAGCAGCAGGCTCCTCGGCCTTCAATCAATACCTGGAACGGCACAAAGATGACAAAATGGGGCGCACGAGGAAGAAACGGCCGTTAGTCAACGGCGAGATTCCCAATCCAAAATGGGTACCCTGGGTCAGTTCCCTGCTTATCCTGCTGCCGGTAGCTGTCACCTTCACCTTCAACAAACCGCTTTCTTTTTTCCTGGCTTTGGGTGCTTTCATCTACGTGTTCATCTATACGATCTGGCTTAAACCACGCACCCTGCTCAATATCGTCATTGGCGGGGCGGCGGGCAGCGCCGCCGTGCTCAGCGGCAGCGCCGCCGCCGGTTACTGGAACAGTCCGGGGGCGCTCATTCTGGCGCTGATCCTCTTCCTGTGGACGCCTTTCCATTTTTGGAGTCTGGCAATCATGTATCGGGACGATTACGCCAGGGCCGATGTGCCCATGCTGCCTGTCCACACCACGCCGAAACAGGCCGCCTGGTGGACCATGAGCCACACCGCTCCAACCTGTCTCTTCGGCCTGATGTTGGCGCTGTTTCCTTATTTGGGACTGGCCTATTTTGTGCCGATGCTTTTTATTTCCGCCGACCTGTTTTGGCGTAACGTCAAACTAATCCGGGAGCCATCCAAAGATAATGCCCGCGGTTTGTTCATGTCATCCAACTATTATTTGACGGTGCTGATGCTGGCAATCTACGTCAGTTCGGTGCTGCCATCCCCGTTTTAAAGATTGAAGATTGAAGAACGAATAGAGCCAAAATTTCGGGGAGATTTTAGCCACAGATAAACGGAGATTCCACAGATTGAAGGAAAATAATCTGCGTCAATCTGCGAAATCTGCGGCTAAAAAATCACAAGCTTGACGATCCAAAGAAGTCGCCGTGATAGCCGAATAAGACGGCGTGGGGGATTTCTGCCCGCCCCATCTCGGTAAAGGTCTGCGCATCCAGCACCAGCAGGAACGAGGTTCCCCGCTCGGCGTCCAGCACCACGGAGAGCGCCACGCCTTCATCTTCGGCCGTGCGTCCAGGCGCGCCCACAAATACCGGCTCCCCCGGATAACAATTTTCCGCATACCAGGTTTGCGCCTGCCCCCCGGCCGTGTCCACCTTGACAATCTGGTTGTAAAAACCTTGCCGCTGCTGGGGATGGATGCTGGAAGCGTAAACGTAGCGGTAGGCTGGGTTCATGTTGGTCCGTTCGTAATCGAAGCGGGGCAGTTCCAGGCAGTGATCGGATAGGGTTTCCCAGGTGACTGTTTGGGAACGGCCGTTTAGCGGCAGCCTATAGCGGCGTAAAGTACCAAAGGGAATCTCCATCGTGGGGTCTTCCAGCGTGCGCAAGTAATAGGCGTTGAGAATGCCGGCATCCGGATAAGCCACAATGTCGAAGACCAGTTCATCCCCCACCTCAAAGGCATTGACATGATGGAAAGCAAAGAAGGCGTCGGTCTCAAAACGGGCCGCGATTTCGCCGGTGAAGCGGTTCATCACGGTGATGGGCGTGCCCCGCTGCGGTTTCCATTGAAAGTTCTCGATGTACGGCTTTAACCACAGCAGCAGGTTCAACGGATTCACCACCAGCGGAAATTCGGTGATGATGGCATAGTTCTGGCTCATGCCAAAGCTGTGCATGTAAGACGGCTGGTGGACAGGAATCTGGCCCACCCGTTCCGGCTTGCCGCCGCCGGTCATCTGGTAGAGGCGATAATGGCTGAGCCGGTGGTAGCGCGTGACCACGTTATAAACTGAATCATTTTCATAATCGAAATGGGGATGGACGGTGGTCATCTGGCCGGTGGTGGTTGGCTCATACTGAAAAACGCCCACGGATTGCAGAGTCTGCGGGTCAAACTCCACCTGGATGGGCGTTTCGGCCAGCGCCATAAAGCGGTCGGCGATTTGGGCGATGCTCACTTTGGCGCTGTCGGTCACTTTAGGCGTAAAAACGGAAGAGACGCGCTGGAAGAAAGAGCGGCAGGGATCGGTGGCAAACTCGGAGTAAGTGATACGGCCGTTTTCCTTTGCCGCCTGGTAAGCATTGCATTCTAAAAACTTATTGGCATAGGCCACACGGCCGTTTTCAAACGAAAACTTGTGCAGCATCGCCAGACCGTCAAACCAGTGCCGGTAGCGCTGCTCCCCCACGTGAAACGTGCCCGGTCCATTGCGCAGCAGCGTCCCACTCAGCCAGGCCGGTATATTGCCCTGCACCGGCAGCGACGCCAGCTCAATTTCTTGCTCCGACTGACCAAACCCTAATTCAAATACAGATGTCATGGTTTATCCTTTTTAGAATCCGTTTTCCGCAGTCCGTTATCCGTAGTCCGTTATCCGTAGCCCGTAACCCGTAACCCGTTTTCCGATGGCGCCTACCACAGCCAGCGCATTACCGATCACCGATTACCGATCACCGATACCCGGCAGTGGCCATACGCGCGCCCTCACAGGAGTCGGATCAATCAATTCGGCCGCTATCTTACCCGAAGACAACACCGAAGGCACCCCCGCCCCCGGATGCGTACCTGCCCCCACAAAATATAAGTTGTCAAATTCTTCTGAGCGATTATGCGGCCGCAGCCAGGCGGACTGGAACAACGTAGGCTTCACTGAAAAGGCCGCGCCGCGATAACTGTTCAGCGTATTCTGAAAATGCAGCGGATCAATCTGATGCTCGGCAATGATGTTGGCCTGCAAATCAGGCAAATAATTATCCTCCAGGAACTGCATCAAGCGGTCGCGGTAAGGCCCCGCCACGCTTTGCCAATCCGTGCCGGATTGCAGATTGGGCACCAGCGACAGCACGTAGAATGATTCGCAGCCCGGCGGCGCAATGGACTCATCGGTAATCGTAGGCATGTGGAGGTAAAGCGAAAAGTCGTCGGGCAGTTTGTGGCCGGAAAAGACATCTTTCAGCAGCCCTTTATAGCGCTCGTTGATGATGATGTTGTGATGGTGCAGCTTGCTGTCCAGATAACGCCGCTTCGTACCAAAGTAAACCACGAACAGCGACATGCTGTACTTCATCCAATCCAGGCGGCGGTTGCTGTATTTTTTACGATGCTGAGGCGGAATGAGGTGGCGATAGGTGTGGGCCACGTCGCCATTGCACACCACGACATCCGCATCCACGACCGCGCCATCGGCCAGACGCACGCCGGTTACCCGATCGCCATTGATGAGAATCTCCTCCACCTCCGTTTCCAGATGGACTTCACCGCCCAATTCGTCAAACAAGCGGCCCAGCGCAGCCACAATGGCGCCGGTACCGCCCAGGGCGTAATGCACGCCATACTCCTTCTCAAACTGCACAATCAAAGTATAAATGGAAGGAGTGTCAAACGGGTTGCCGCCAATGAGCAGCGGATGGAATGAAAAGACGCGCCGCAAAAAATCATCTTTGATGTAACGGGAGACAAAGCCATACGTGCCCTGAAACGCGCCCAAACGCATCACGTCTGGCATGATGCGCAGCATGTCTTTCAGTTTCAGGAATGGCTTGTCTGTGTAGGGATGGAAGGCGTCAAAGACCGACACCGTGCGCTCAATAAAGCGGCGGTAGCCTTCTTTGTCGGCGGGATTAAATTTGTCAATCTCCAGCAGCATGTCATCCAGATGGTGGCGATAATCAAAGGGATTTCCCTGGGCGTCAAAAATGCGGTAGAAGGGATCCAGCGGTACCAACGTCATGTACTCTTCACGCTGGCGGCCGGCGGCGGCAAAGATTTCATCAAACATGTAGGGAGCGGTAATAACGGTGGGACCGCCATCGAACTTAAAGCCGTTGATATGGTATTGGTAAGCGCGCCCGCCTAACTGATCCCGTTTGTCGAACAGGGTGACGTGGTGTCCCTTCGCCGCCAGACGATTGGCCGCCGCCAGGCCGCCAAACCCTGAGCCGATAACCACAATTTTCTTTTTCATATCACGCTTCCCATCTATTGATTTGTTCTGTGCTGCCGTTTGAATTTCAAAAATTATAAAGGGGTATTTGTCATCACACTTAATTATCTAGCATTTGTTAATATAATGCAAATGTTTTGTCTGATATTTGTTTAGACATGCACAGGGGAAAATGCTGAAAAGCTTTTATCCATATTTAACCGCAGCAGTAGTGCTTGAATTTTCGACTTTGTGACATTTAGCCAGAAGCTTATGGTCCTTCAGAATATCTGGGGGGTGCCGCCACATGTAGGGGCGCAGCGCGCTGCGCCCCTACAAAATATGACATTCGCCCTCCGAAATCCCAAAGAATCAATGATTTTTTAACCGGCCCAGATTGGACCAATCTTGAAGATTAGTCTAATCTATACCCAGCCTCAGGGGTATCTGCCCTAAGCTTCAAGCCATCTGCCCTAAGCCTTAAGCCATCTGCCCTAAGCTTCAAGCCATCTGCCCCAAGCCTTAAGCCATCTGCCCCAAGCCTTGAGCCATCTGCCCCAGGCTTTGAGCCACCTGCCCGTAGCCGCAGTTACTTTGCAAAGCCATCAATCCCACCATTTCGAATCCTTTTTACCTATTTCCCGTTTACTCCCATAGAATCAAAGCAAACCATAAAGGATCCCGGATACCAGTGCTCGATTCACAAGAAGATAACGAACTCATCCAACGCGCCC
>JAWOGU010000626.1:0-5179 GCA_046496595.1 Chloroflexota bacterium | reverse complement strand
GGGCCCAGTTGACCACCGGGCTGAAATACGACGGTGAATTCAATGACAATATTTTTTACGATCCGGACAATGAAGAAAGCGATTTCATCCACACCATCACCCCCAGCCTGGAACTGGTGTACCCGGGTTTGTGCCCGGGTAACTTTTTTAAGGCCCGCTACAGCGTCGGCATCGTCCGGTACAATGATTTTTCAGATACGGATTACGAAGATCACCGGTTTTTTGCCGGTTTCGGCTTCCGTTCTCCGGCGGGTTTTTATGTAACGGCGGACGATTTTTATCAGAACACCGCTGACCCCTACGGGTCTGAAAATACCTACAAGGAAGGGGATCAAACCGAGCGCTGGAACAATGCGATCAACCTGACCGTCGGCTATGATTTCGCCGATGTGTACACAGTGGAGGTGTATGGGCGCAACTTCATGGAGCGCTACGATCTTACGGCCGACCAATACCAGGACAGAAACCGCAACACGGTTGGCGGCATGCTGCTCTACCGTTTGAACCGCATACAGTTCCTGGGCGAACTTCGCCGGGCTGCCGTGACGTTTGACGAGCAGAACGACGGCATCGATGGATGGGATGAAGACAACTCGCAGGATCATGCCATGACCGAAGCCCTTTTGGGCTGCCGGATTCAACCCGGCGGGAAAATCGTTGGTGAATTGAAGGTCGGCTACCAAAGCATCTCATTTGAAAACGATGAGGATAAAAATGGGAACCCGTACAATGACGACCCCACGTTCATTGTGGAAGCGGATTTGAGCTATTTTATGAGTGAGCAGACCGCTTTCAACGTTTTTGGAAGAAGAAACCGAAACACCTCCGTAACCGCCGGTGATTCCGATGATGTTTCCTCTTCCTACATCAGCACCCAGTGGGGCATCGGCCTGACCCAAAAAATAATGCGCCAGTTTGAATTGAAAATTCAATTTGAGAGAGGTCTCGAAGACTACCTGGATGTTTCCAGCGGGAACGACGACAAGCTGCTCACTGTGCACACCTTCAGCGGCAGCCTGAACTATGATATTAACCAATGGCTGGACGCCGGCTTGACGGCAAGCTATAGAGATAAAACATCAAGCAGCAGCCAGTACGAAGACGACGAGTACACCGTTACGCGGTATGGGTTTTATATTCAACTGACGTATTAAAAACCAAGGTACCGATATAAACGTGTTGACATCAAAGAGGGGAGTTATATACTCCCCTTTTTTATTGGTGTTGGAAAACCGGATTCTTGGGGCCGAATGGGGTTTGTGTACTCGCAACCTTTCGAAATCATGAATGATTTATTGGAGATCCTATGAGGAACGTGTTTCAACTGATGTTGCTGTTTTTATCCCTTTGCACGCTGGTGGCGGCCTGCAGCACCGGCGGCAGCGTGGTCCGGGTGATCGACGTTGCGGAAGAAACGGAGTTGAAAGGCATCGACCCGGCAGAACTGGACCGGCTTGCCAGGATCAAGGAGGCGGAACAAAAGGAGTCCAATGGGCTCGGCCTGAACCATATCATCAAGGGCACACCCTCTCCACCAGCATCTCCCCCTCTCGCAGTTCCACGTTCGTCACCACAATCTCCCAATCCGCCTGCTCATACAACTCCCGCGCCTCGTCAATAGCGCCCAGCAGTGGACCCGGAACCCCCACCCCGGCTACCTCCATTTCCTCAATCTGGCCGTACAAACGGCCGTTCTCCACAAACACCGCCGCCCGCCCCGCCGCCGCTACCCGAATGCCCCACACCTCCACGTACCCGCTGCCCGTAATGCCGTCCTCATGGATGGCAACAATCGGCTCGCGGAAAGGCAGCTGCGGATATTCCGCCAGCACCCACTCCGCAATCTCCTGCGCCATCGCATCCGTAAACACCACGCTGTACGTCGCGCCTGCCCATACACGAGCCGATCCAGACATCTGATTTTCCACAGACGCCGATTCAGCCGCAGCCAGCGATACCTGGCTCATGCCCCAAAGCAGCCCCACCATCAGCAAAACGAGCCACGGCAACTGCTTGACATGACACAAGAAATTAGTCCTCATCTTCATCCATCATCAATGCGACTACCAGATAATACTGACATTATATTGAGCTATCAACGGATCTTTTGTCAGTAAAGTTAAGTTTTCTAGCTGGCTTTGCGCAATCAACATGCGGTCGAATGGATCTTTATGGTGATCTGGCAAATGACAAACATACAAAGCGTGACTCATTTGTATGGGTAAAACAGTGATAGCATTCTTCTCTAATTGTTCGGCAATATACTCGTTCAGATTATTTGGCAATTCCAGGCGCCCAAGCCCTGTTTTGATACCTATCTCCCACCCGCTGGCGGCGCTAAAAAACAACTCGTTAGCGCCATCTGAAATGATCGACCGGGCAATATTGGAAAGACGCGGATCATCTACAATCCACCATAAGAAAACGTGTGTATCGAGTAATATTTTCATCCAGAAAAAGCAGCTTCGCAATACTCAGTGGAGACGAGGCCTGAGCCTGTCGAAGGCCGTTGGTTTCGACAGGCTCAACCAACTCCGCCGTGATTTGTTGAGATGTTACCAGAAAAAGCATTCACAATATCTTCAGGCAGAGGGTCATCAAAATCATCTGCAATGAAAATTTGCCCCTTGGCGCTGCCTGGTGTGCGCGAGACAACCTCTTTGTTGATTGGACTCAAACGGGCCACCGGTTTTCCGGATTTGGCGATAATGATTTCTTCACCATTCATAACCCGCGCCAACAATTGAGAGAAATGCGTTTTCGCATCATATACATTGACGGTTTGGTCCATAAAAACACCTCAGGGAAGAATATTTCTCCCAGTTTAATCAGATTGGTCAGGTTGGTCAAGGGTCTTTGGTCATTAAATCATTGACCCGCCCAACGCCCATTTCCTACACATTTCTGTTCCGTAGCACCCGCCACAAATGCCCCCAATGCCCCACCTCTTCACCATAGCGCGCCGCCAGCCACTCCCCTTCCGGCCACAACGTGCGCCACACCAACTTTACCATATCCCGTTTCCGATCCACCAACAGCAGCAGCAGCAAAAACCGCTGCCGTCCCGAGCGCAAATCATGCCCTGCCAGCACCCTTTCCGGCGTCACAAACCGGCCAATAGCCCGGCTGCGCCAGCTCGCCGGCCGCAAAATCTTCAGCGCCGCGTCCAGACCTTCCACCCCGATCAGGTGGTCTAACAAAGAGAGCACGGTGTAAACGGCCGTTCCCACCCGCCATTCCTTCGCCCGTTCCGCCACTACCGCCCAGTCCACCCCCCGCTTCCGCGCCGTCAGCGCCACATCCACCAGACTGCGCAAAGCCGACAGGCCAAACTGATGATTCACCGCCGTATGCACCGCCAGGTGGATTACCATATCCTCCGCCGCCAGTTGCCCCATATCCGGCCACCCCGGCAGCGCCTCCCGCCGCGCCCACAACCCCGCTTCATCCACCGCCGCCGTGCGCGTCAGCCACCAGCCGGAAAAAGCCGACCAGTGCAGTTCCGCCAATCCGGCCGGCACATTCGGCTGCACAAATTGGATTTCACCCCGCGACAACTGCTGCAAAGCAAACGGCCGTTCTCCCTTCACCCTCGCCCCATACCCCAATTCCGTCATCACCGCCGCCGCCGCCCGCATAGCTTCATCCTGCACCCAGATATCAATATCGCTCATCGTGCGCCAGGCCGGTTCCTCATACACCGTCCGGCTCAACGCCGCCCCCTTCAGCAGCGCCAGCGGTATCTTTGCCTCCCCAAACGCCGCCAGAATCGCCTGCAAACTCCCCTGCTTCAAACTCGACTCCGCCGCCGCCGAAAACATATCCCCCTGCAAACAACGGCGCAGCGCCGCTTCCGCTTCCCGGCAGCGACCGTACGCCAGCGCCCCCAACCCCTGCCGCGTCAGCCACCCCGCCAACCGCGCCGGTTCAGAGAAACCTGGCAGCTCACCGTCGCCCGACAACCACCTTAATAAAAAACGAGCCGTCGGCGCATCCACCCACGGCTCAACCCCATCACCTTTTCCAGTCGTCATTTCACACTTGTAGGGGCGGTTCGCGAACCGCCCTCTTCTATCTCCCCTCCCCCCGGGAGGGGACTAAGGGGAGGGCTATCTCCCCTCTGGAGAGGGAACCAGAGGCAGGACCATCTCCCCTCCCTCCGGCAAGGGATGAAGGGCAGGGCGCTTACCGCTAACGGCCGTTTTCCCCCCACCCGTCTCCTTCAGCGGCATAAACTCCGGCACCAAATGCTTAAACCCACGCAAAATCGCCTCCCGGTCATTACGCGCCGCCGACGCTTGCAGGGCGCTCAACCCCGCCTCCAGTTCAGCCGGCGCCAGCGCCCCCCCGTTCGCGGCGATAAAAATCTTCTCGTGCCGCGTGCGCTGGTAATCCTCACCAGCAATAAATAACTCCTCATACAGCTTTTCTCCCGGCCGCAGACCGGTATATTCAATCTCAATATCCCGCCCCACTTCCAGGCCGGAAAGCCGGATCAAATCCTGCGCCAGGTCCACAATCTTCACCGGCTGGCCCATATCCAGCACAAACACCTCGCCGCCTTGGCCCAACACCGCCGCTTGCAGCACCAACTGCACCGCCTCCGGGATCGTCATAAAAAAGCGCGTCATCTCCGGGTCCGTCACCGTCACCGGTCCGCCGCTGGCGATTTGCCGCTTAAACGTCAGCACCACGCTGCCCCGGCTGCCCAGCACATTGCCAAAACGCACCGCCACGTATGGCTTGCCGCTCTGCCGCGCCGCCCGATGCACCAGCAGTTCCGCCGTCCGTTTGCTCGCGCCCATCACACTCGTCGGATTCACCGCCTTGTCCGTGGAAATCATGACAAACCGTTCCACACCCACCGCCAGCGCCGCGTTCAGCAAATTGCGGGTGCCTATGACATTATTCGTCACCGCTTCCGCCGGATTCATCTCCATGAGGGGCACATGTTTATGAGCGGCGGCGTGGAACACAATCTCAGGGCGCACTTCCTCGAAAACAGTATGTAATCGCTCCGCAAAACGCACGTCGGCGATAACGGCCGTTACCCGTTCCGCCCCCGCCCCCAACCGGCGCAGCTCATGGTAAATCTCAAAAATCGAATTCTCCCCATGCCCCAGCAAAATCAGTTCCTGCGGCTGGCAGCGCCACACCTGCCGGCACAGCTCGCTGCCAA
>JAWOGU010000601.1:0-4097 GCA_046496595.1 Chloroflexota bacterium | reverse complement strand
CCGCCGCCAACGACCCAGAAAAGCGTGATGAGCGCCCACATGACAACGCTCGTCTCCAGCGGACAGTTCATGAACCGGCAGTTGAAGATACCGGCGGGTATGCCATAAAGAGCGCCAACGATCAGGCCAATCGCCCCGCCCAGCACAGCTTTCTTAACCACCGCCCGGATTTTCTGGTGGCCGCCCAACTGCTGCCACACGTCGGCCGGTTGGAACAAGACGCTGATCTTGTTTTCGGCAAACCCGGCGCTCGTTAATCCGCACCGGGCTGTTGCCACATGCTCCTCATTGGGAATCAAACAAATAACAGTTTCCATTTTATCCAGGCTCCTCCACAGCAACCCGGCTGACATTCAAGATGGCGCCCAGGAGCGCTTCGGCGGACCCGCCTTTCATCAAGAAAGCATCGGCGCCGGCCGCGAACGCTTTTGTTCTGTATTGGGCGTACATCGTCAAGGCGATCACCTTAACTTGCGGCCAATTAAGTTTGATGCCTTGCGTCGCCGCCACCCCATCCATCACCGGCATTTGCATATCCATCAACACGACATCTGGTTGGCAGGCTGCGACTAATAATGCCGCCTCCTGTCCATTGGCCGCTTCGCCTACGATCTCCACTTCCGGGCAGTGCGTTAACAGTGCTTTCAAGCCCTGGCGCGCCGGCTGTTGGTCATCGGCAATTAGAACACGTACCCGTTGATTCATGAGTTGATGATTTTTGCTCAAACAAACAAGACCGCCCGCAGGCGGTCTTGTTCAACATGTAATGATGTCTTTACCCGATTGATAATAAATCTGGTAATCGGCAATTTAGAATCCCTTCAAGATACGCCGCAGTTCGCGGGCATGACCGGCTTCATCAGCCGCCATTTCCTCCAACTTTAGTTTTAGCTCGATATATCCTAACTCTCCCGCCAGTTCGGCATGAGCCATGTAATTTTTCACGTCATTCAGCTCCATTTCTTCATCAAGGGCCAGCATTTCTTTCAGCCCGTCCGGTTTATCGAATTGGAGGGGTTTCGTTACCGGTTCGCCACCCAGGTCAACGATTACATCGGTAAGAAAGGCCGCGTGGCCCAGTTCATCGGCGATTTCATCAACCAATATTTCGCGCAGTTCTGCGCCCATCAGCCCAAACGCCTTGCCGGATTGATAAGTGTAGCGAATGACGGTGCCATACTCGGCGGCCAGGTCTTCATTTAAGCCTTGAATTAATGTTTCTTTGGTAGACATACGTACTCCTTATTTGGTATCTTCTCAAAATTTCGTGGGCAACGAGGCCTGAGCTTGTCGAAGGCCGTTGGTTCGGCCAAAGGCCGTTGGTTCGGCTGAAGGCCGTTGGTTTCGACAGGCTCAACCAACTCCGCCGCGATTTATTGAGAAGATACTTATTTGTTCTAAAAATAACCGCTCAGGCAGAAAAAACACGAAGTATCTTGAAAGATTTTCTGCGCAGTGGGAACGACCTTGTGGTTCTCATCTGGTTCATCATAGGTAAGTCTATCGAAAAGCAGTGCCCATGTCGTCGGTAGAATGATGATTTGAGCCTCAACAAAAAAGACCGCCCACAGGCGGTCTCTCCACATTTGTTGATGATGTCTACAACAAATGTTGTACAACATTTGTTGTAGATTAGATGCTTTCAGGATCGTCGTTATCCAGCGTGGTCAGTCCCTCGCGTAAGGCGTATAAGGTGGCCTGGACGCGGTTGGCCAGGTGCAGCTTGTCCAAAATGTGGCTGACGTGGGTGCGCACTGTGACTTCGGCGATGGATAGATTGTCGGCGATTTGTTGGTTGCTCAAACCTTTGGCTACGGAACGCAGTACCTCGACCTCACGTTCGGTGAGCGGGTCCGGGGTTGGGGGTTGGGGTAACGGCCGTTCCTCAGGTAACGGCCGTCCCAATTCATGCAGCAGCTTGCGGGCAATACGGGGATGCAGCGACGGCTCGCCCCGATGCACCTGCCGGATCGCTTGCAGCAAATCTTCCGGGTCAGAATCCTTCAGCAGATAGCCCAAGGCGCCCGCTTTAATTGCTGGAAACAGTTTGTCATCCGAGGCAAAGCTGGTCAACGCCAGCACCCGCGCCTCCGGCTGCCGCCGGGTAATCTGCTGCGTCGCCTCAATACCATCCATATTCGGCATCACAATGTCCATCAGAATCACATCCGGGTGTAAGGCAGCCGCCTGGCTGATCGCCTGTTCGCCGTCAGCCGCCTCGCCCACCACTTCGATATCGTCAATTTCCATCAGCAAAGCGCGCAACCCTTTGCGGACAATAGCATGATCGTCAACCAGCAAAATGCGAATGGGGTCGGGTGACGTAGGAGATAATTCGGCCATCATAAATCTACCTCCACCTGTAAAACGGTTCCTTTATCCGGGCTGCTGTTCATAATTAACTGGCCGCCGATGTGCTGTACACGCTCTTCAATGCCGCGCAGCCCCAAACCGCCGCTTTGCCGAACGTGAGTCGGGTCAAAACCAACGCCATCGTCACTCACTTCCAGGCCAAAATGATGGTCGTCGAAGCGCAGCCTCACGGTTACCTGCTGCGCTTTCGCATGTTTGACCGCGTTGGTCAGCGCCTCCTGGACAATGCGATACAAATTTTCTTCAATGGTCAGCGGCAGGCGGGTTTCTTGCCCTTCAACGTGAAACGCGGATTGTAAACCAGAGCGTGCTTCGACGGTTTCCAGCCGGGTTTGCACGGCAACCGCCAATCCCTCTTTTTCCAAAACGGGCGGATGCAGCTCAAAAATGAGCAGACGCATGTCCAGCATCGCTTCGCGGGCCATGCTGCGCAACTCCTGTAAATGCTCGGCAACCACCTCTTGTTTACCGGCGGCCAGGGCCATGCGCGCGGCGTCGGCATAGAGGGTCACGCTGTAAATGGCCTGTGTGACCGAATCATGCAGTTCGCGCGCCAGCCGCTGCCGTTCTTCAATCACAGCCAGTTTTTCCGCCTGCTGGTGCAGTTGGGCGTGTTCGATGGAAATGGCGGCCTGATCGGCAAACAAGCGCATCAGCCGCATGTCGGCTTCCGTAAAACCGCCCGGTTTATTGACTACATCCAGCACGCCCAGAATCGTCTCATCCACGCAGAGGGGAACAGCCAGCAATGCTTTGACGGCCGGATTATGTTGGTAAGCCTGCGGTTGGCTTTGTGGATCGTTAAGCAGCAAAGGTTTTCTTTGCTTGACAATAGATCCGGCAAAGGAGTCGGCTACGGACAGGCGTTCAAAAACGGGCAGTGGTACGCCGCAGCTGCTTTTGACGTGCAAGCCGGTTTCGTCTTCCAGCAGCAAAACGGCGCTGCCTTCGGCGCCGGTGAGGCGGCACGCTTCGGCGCAGACGATGGACAAGACATCATCCAGGGTGGTGAGGTGCTGGAGCAAGGCCGTGGTGACACGTTGGAGGCTCTCGCTGGCATTGAGCAGCAGTGCGGTTTGTTCTCGTTCAGTAATGTCGGTTCCGGCGCTGATGATGTAGGTGACTTTTCCATTGGCGTCACGGAAGGCAGTGTTGGACCAGGCGATTAAGCGGCGACGGCCGTCTCTGGTGACCCAATACGTTTCGTTTTTATTGGGGAAGTTATTGGTGAATAGGCTGGCAAAGTTGGTTTGAACGGCCGTTCTCTCCTCCATTGGCAGAAACAGGTCCCAAAATTGTTTACCCTGGACTTCTTCAAAGGGATAGCCGGTTAACGCCTGGCAAGCCTGGTTGAAACGAACGATACGGCCGGTTTGGTCAAAAACCACGATAAGCGCACCAACCGTGTCCAAAACGGCCGCTGAAAAAGTATGTTCAGCTTTCAGCTCAGGTTTAACCTGCTGACTCTTGCTAACTTGACTTTGGAGTGGCTTGTCCATATCTGGTTGTCTGGCTTTAGCTTGTCCCGTTAATTGCTATCGTGGGCATGGTTCATCAAGCCCAACACATTCTTTACAAATTTACGCTGAATTGTCATGCTGAACGGAGTCTTCGGAGTGAAGCATCCCATTCCCACCAGAGCAGCGAGATGCTTCACTCCGAAGACTCCGTTCAGCATGACAATTCAGCGTAAATTTGTAAAGAATGTGTTGGGCTTGATGAAC
>JAWOGU010000577.1:0-15734 GCA_046496595.1 Chloroflexota bacterium | reverse complement strand
CGTACGCAAAGGGGAGTTCAAACGGCCGTTATGGGAAAGGTTAAATTTGAATTATAGAAGATCATCCGAACGCATTCTGTTGTAACCTTCTGTGTAATTGATAACAAGCCCGTCTACTAGGTTCTGTTGACATTTCATCGAAGCCAAATAAAAGCACCTGCAAGGTGCAAAAAAGCCATGTATCGTCGCGCTAACTTCTCAAAACGGGTGAAAATACGACGATACCACTTGATTTTGTTGATAAAGCACTCGACCAAATGACGCTCTTTGTAGGCATGCTTGTCATAGTCTCGCTTTTCTGTCCGGTTGGACCTGGACGGGATAACCGCTTCGGCCGCTTTTCTGGCAATAAAGACCAGCAGATCATCGGCATCATAGGCTTTGTCGGCAATAGCCCGGTCAAATTCATAAGCTTCCAGCAGCGCTTGAGCCTGGGTAACATCATGTCGCTCACCACCGGTTAGGATGTACTTCAGGGGATTGCCTAAAGCATCGACAACGATATGGATTTTTGTACTGAAACCACCTCGACTACGACCCCGAGCCTGCTCTATTTGAGCACCGTTTTTTTTGACCCGCCCGCCGCACTCATGTGGGCGCGAATTACTGTGCTGTCCAGGATCGCGCTTTCCATATCAGGATCTTGAGCAAAATGGTCATGCAAAGCAGCCCAAATTCCCTGGTCTTCCCAGCGGGAGAAACGTTTGTAAACGCTATTCCAGTTGCCGTATCGTTCTGGAAGTTCGCGCCACTGCACCCCAGTGCGCATCAGCCAGTAAACGCCTTCCACAAAACGGCGTGTGTTCTTCTGGTTATTGGCGTAAGTGCGTGGGTGTGCTTTTAAGAACGTGTATATTTTTCGCCATTGGTCATCGGCGATTTTGATAGTTGACATCGTATCATTATCCAGGTTTTGTCCTTTCCGTTCAAATGTCAACGGAACCTAGTACTTTTGGAACTCATTTGACTGATCTGAATGGGCAAGAGTGCAAAACGGCCGTTATAGCAGCCGACGATGTCAATATCAGCTCATAAAGTTCTCAATTCATCGGTTTAGAGTTGCGCTGCGCTTGCCGAGCATGGCATTATTCGGTTTTGAATGTGCAACGGCTAAACAAGCGGCTTTTCGGGTCGTACCACGCTGTGTTAGGCATGTGTTATGCATTCAGAGTATTTGTTGACGTGCTCACTATGACTTGTGCAATACTTTGAACAAGGCCGACACTTCTTCGCGGCCGTAGCCGGCGGTCATTGCCTCTTGGAACAGGCGCGCAGCCAGCCGGGGGAACTCGGCGTGGATGTGGCAGTCCTCGGCATGTTCAACGATGTGTTGAATGCCTCCTGCCCAGAGTTCAAGCGGGGCAGAGGTCTCTTGATAATGGCCTGACTGGATATTCTCACACAACCACTTTTCGTAGGTCTTGCCCTGCTCACCCAGCAACTTGCTGTACTGTTCTAGCGGGATGCCTTCAGCTTGACAAATCTGCACACTATGAAAGAGACTCAAAAACATCCCGTAATAATGCATGATGTAGATCATTTCCCAGGTAGAAGCCAATCCGATTGGCTCGCCCTTGTAGTCAAGATTACTAGCCAGCACCCGCAAGAGCGGTTCGGCTTTTTGAAACACCGCGTCTGGACCTGAGAGGAGGATGTGAGCGCTGGCTGTTCCGATGGAACTTGGGCCTCCGGTGATAGCACAATCGAGGTACTCAGCTCCCTGCGCGTGCGCCCACGCTTCGCTGGCACGCGCCTCCTGCGGCGTGCCGGTGGTGAACTGAACCAGTAATTTGCCTGGCAGATTCGTCGCAGTTTCACTCAGAATGTAGTCCGAGGCCGCGTAATTGGTCACACACACCAGGATGACCGGGCTGGCTGTGATGGCTGCGGCAGTGCTCGGAGCCAGTACCGCACCCATTTCCACGAGGGGCGCAGCCTTTTCCGGGCTGCGATTCCAGACGGTCACGGTACGCTCGCTCTTAACTAATGCGCGCGCCAATGCCGAACCCATATTCCCCAAACCGATAACCGAGACTTCACTCATGCTACACCTCCAGGTGTCTATATAGAGTTAAACGCTCAATGCCAAACTCAAGCGCGTTGGCGCGGGTCACTAAAACCTTTGCCATTCACCAAATAGGTAGCCATCCGAGGCATCGCGCCAGCGTCGGCTGGATGGGTAGGGGAATTTGCCAAAACCGTTGTTCACCGATTCGGCTGCAAAATAAGTACCCCACCGTCGCCATCAGCAATGTATAGGTAATCGCCATAGGTAGACAACCCGCTGGCTACGCCCGGTGTTGGAAATTGCCCTAACAAAACCATTTTCTCTGGATCAGAAACATCCACAAACGAAAGGCCATCAGCGAGTAAAACCAGCGTGTCGCCATACCAGGTTAATGCGGAAGCTGCGTCAGGTATTTCAAGTGAATCAACAAGTACGGGATTGGCCGGATCGGTAGCATCTATGCGGCGTAGCAGAGCAATACGACACTCCTCGTAACGCCAACAAAGAGGTTCGAGTAGGTAAAAATAACCGTCCTTGGCGGCCAGATCATATTGATCATACGGTGAATTCTCATCCAGCCAGACAGATATTTCTATTGGTTCAGCCGGGTTCGTTACATCCAGTATCCGCACCCCGTCAGCGGAAAGAACATAGAGGGTATTGTGATCAAGCGCCAATTGATAATCACTACCGCTTTGATAGCCATCACGATCGCCAACAATCGGTTTTAGTTGCGTGGGATCGGTAATATTGAACACGGTCAATACACGATCAAACAAGGCGTATAGGTAAGAGCCTCCAGCAGTTAATTCTCTACCATCTTCAACTGGACCATCATACACGGACGTTTCTTGCCAATTGTAATCATCAAAATGTAACCGGTGTAAACCCTCAAACCAACCCGTCGTAAACACATCGCCATCACCGATTGTGGCCGCATCCATATACGCATCATATTGGCCTTGCAGATGGGGCCGGACAGGATCAACCAACTTCAATGCCTGAAGGCGTCTAGGCAATGGATTGAGCGTAAACAAAGTATCGGTATGGACTCCCAGCCAATCTAAAGTTCCAGAAGTCTCCCAACGCCCGATTTCTTCCAGCTCCCCACTTTCGCTCCTGTGGATAATGGCTAGTCGTTCACCCGTAGCAACATATAACATATCATTGGTAGCAAAAATATCCTCTACATAGTGACCAACATGTAGACCAGACGGTTCGGTAAAGGCTTGTGGATTGGCAATATTCAACGTGCTCACAGACGCTGCACAAGAATCAACATCACAAAAAGTACCCCCTTCATACAGCCAATCCCCATCTATTGTTGTGTGCTTAATGAAAGAGAATTCCATTCCCGTTGTGTTGATAAAATCAGCACCATCAGGTGCCGCCAGATCAATGACAAACATCTCCCAATACCCAAAGAAGTACAAATAGTTGTTATGAACTTCAGCTATACTGATACTGCCTTTCGCCGGAATTGAAAATGTCCTTTCTAACTGCGGATTTTCCGGATCGGCAATATTTATAAATTGGACGTCTGTAGTTTTTGCTGGCCCGTCAGTGGCCGTTATCAGCCTATCATCATCTGTCAACAGGTAGTTATTCGAAGGAACCGGTATTTGCGCCGCAATAATTGGCTTTAGCGGATCGGTCATATCAAGAGGCAGCAGATAGTGTTGATTATTTTCGGCATGGTTCAAAAACCCATGAAGTTAGCTTGACACTTTAGGCGCCAGCCCCAATAAAGAAAGCGGGTCATCAGGTAAAGAGATACCCGCTAGTTGCGCCGGGCTATGACCTGCTCGTTTGCCCCGCAGAAAGGGGCGTACATTATGAAGGAAGCGAAACAAATCCAGGCAGCCCTGGTCGGTGTGCTTGCGCCGGTCAAGAATCGGTCTCAACAAACTATTGACGCATTCGGCCAACATGCTCCCGCGCCAAGGATGGGACAGCAGCGTCGTGACAGCCTCCCAAGCGGAGCCAAGCCGGCTGTCGCCCAGGCAAAGATAGGCGGTATCAAGCGCTTGCTGCCAAATCTGCTGTCGATTTTCTTTTTCGGGCAGCGAAAGGTGACGCCGTTTTTCATCGGCTTCGCATTGCCAGATGCGGCACAGGGCAGCTATGGCTTCAGAGCCGTATTGGTTGGTCAAAACTGCCAACTCTGGAGAGAGCAGTGCTTGATAAGTGAACAAGCTGGCTGCCCAGTTTCGCAGATTAGTTGCCAGTTTCTTGTAAATGCGACCCGAGAAGGTGGTCATTTGTTCACCCAAGACTTGCAAGTGAGCCATACCCTTTTCAGCATCGACCAATTGACCTGTTTCCAGATCGATGAGCGCGAAGTAGGCATCCACTTTACGGGCAATTTGGGCAAAAGCATCCAGCTTCTTTATTTTCTTGTCGGCCTCAGCCACCAATGCCTCCCATTTAGCAAGATGCTGCTGCAGGCGCTTGCTTGTTTGCGATTTGTCAAAGAGCGCTTCTCGTTCTGCCACTTTGATCAGGGCGGCGTAGGCTTGCTCTTCCAAGCGGGTTGCTTGACCCCACATGGGACGCAGCAAGTGGTCCCAATCCAATTGATGGTGACTCAATGCGGCCGCTTTCACACCAGCTGCCAAACCGGTACCGGCATCGGAAGCAAACTGCCTGGTTTCGGGTACGTCCAGCAAGACACAGCCCCAAGTGTCGCCATCTCGTTCGTCCTGACGGGTCAAGGCATAGATGTAGAGCGAATCATTCCCCACCACCAACAGATTGGGCAACCCATTGGCGAATATCTCATCACCAGCCAACGTCTCGTTGCTCGCTGGTTCAAGCCGCTGGTTCACCTGTTGAGCGACATCTTCCAGGTCAGCCAACTCGCTATTGATCCAGCCCAACGAGACGCTTGTATCCAACATTTCGGACAAACAGGTTTTCACGCCACGTTGGCTGACTCCCTGTTCACTCAAAGTCAGCACACTCCGTTGCAGACGATTCTTCGTCACTACTACATCTCTCTGCTGGGGTTGCGGGCCATGCTGTCCAGGGATCATGGCGCGAATCAAGGCATCTCTGCCTGTGGTGGTCATGTCATACAGTGTCTGTCGCGACAGTTGATACGTTTCAGCCAATTGCTTTACTCTTCCCCAAGGTCGGTTCGGCGACATCATCTCTATCACAATTTGCGCTCTTTCTGCGGGCACTATATCATCTCGTCTTTCAGCCACGGGTTTCCTCCTTTTGCATAAGCGGCTCTAGTAAAACCAATTATGCACTGGAAACTCGTGGTTTTCTTTTATCATTTTGTCAAGCTAACTTGAACCATGCCTTATTTTCATCAAGCATAGAGGTATAGAAACGGCCGTTCTCTTGCCAAATACAATGAGGCTGTTCAAGCGGCACAAAACCGAGAATGAGCGGGTTGTCCGGCTGGGAAACATCTATCGTCCAATACCCACTACTCTCCTGTACGAAGACGTATAAAAAGTGGCGATCTATCTCCATGCACTGCACTATTCCCGGCAAAATATCCGTTTGCCCTAAAGTGACTGGCGCTTCTGGTTGAGAGACATCCAGTGTCCAAATGCGCGGCCCAACGGCCACATAAGCAACCGTATCAGCCACAATAACCTGGTTGACTCGCCCACCAATTTGATTGACCACTCGTAAAGGATATAGGGCTCCATCGCCAATAACGTTAGCGCCGTAGGTGTCCCAAAACGATACGGTTGGTGTAGGAATCAGGGTTGGGGTGGGTGTAAATGTAGGCGTGTATGTGGGAATGGGTGAAGGCGTAACCGTGGGTCGTTTGGTGGGCGTTGATGAGGGAGCAGGCGTAACAGTATGAACAACAAACGGGGTGTGGGTAGCAGAGGCAATGGCAACGAGAGAGGGGGAAACGGCCGTTTCTTCTTTCGTTGCACAAGCTCCCAACAGCCCCACTAGGCAAACCAAAGCAATCAACCAACGACGAAACATATGATCTCTACTTTGCAGGCAGATTCGCGTAAAGAACGCTTGGATACAATTTTACAATCTTTGCTCGTCTATCTAACGGATAAGCTACCCCTAACGAAGTAAGGATTCATGCGGCGCAACATCTGCGGAACTATCACATAGTCTGACGAACGCGCATGAGTTGCGCTGGCGTTGTTATGGTTGAAATTGACACATTCCGTCAAGACGATACCCGTCCAAGGCATCGCAACAACATCAAGTTCAACGTTAACACCATCTTCAACTTTTCGATTAGTTTGTCTGTTTCAGGCTGGTTACTCCCATAGCGCAAGCCTACTTTAGTTGATTACGGTTTGTTGCCATTGCTTCCGGCCAGATCACGATATGAGAAGAATAGCAGCATATTCTCCTGTAGCAAATAAAACAGAACCATTGTTTCAGAACAATTTAGAGGCCAGAAGAGTAAAAGGCAGGCAACCACCTTCTCTACAGCTTTAACAATTAACGACCCCTATAACCCCGGCAAGAAATTTCCGACCCCTGTTGTGAAAAAACAGCCCATACCTTTTCCTGCCTTGCTTTCACCGGCACCGGCCAATACGCTTCTTCTCGCTTCCCCCGGCTCGCCGCCCGCGCCGCTTCCTTGCCACTGGCATAATACAGCTTCTCAACCTTCATCTGCTCGTTCCCCTGCGCCCCTATTGTCACAAGGTCTTTCAGTTTCCGGTTGATCTTCCGCATTCTGCCTTTGGATGTAGGCTGGTGTAGGTTGGCGTAAGAGTTGGGTAAACGCCAGGCAATGTAAGTGATTCCTTTACGCCCCTGTCGTCCCTGGTAGTCCGTAAATGAAAACGCCGCCCGGCCTTGCTGCCATGCTGCCTGCGCTGCTGCCTCAGAGCTATGCTGCTGACCGACGGCGATGTTTGTCTGGCGACAGATGCCAGCCACCTTGCAGTAGCGGCGTTGGGTGCGTTCGGGGACGCCGGTCAGCGATTCTTGTACTTTTCGAGAGATGGGTTTGTTCGCTTTACGGCCACTGTGCCAGGCTCCATACAAATGGGCTTTGAATGCGCCGATGCTCTCAGTGATGGCCGAGAGCGGCAAAGCTACAGGTTTGCCCGTCAGATGCCTGATGCCCAGACTGGCGGCCATGCAGGCCGCGCCAAGCAGCCACAGCCGTCCGTTTCCCTTGTCCCACTTCCAGAAACGCCCCTCTCCCTGCGCCAAAATTTGCCGCAGCCGCCGCCAATCACACAGACGAAGGTCAGAGTGCTTGTTTGTCAATTGGTGGCGTATGGCGTCAACTGGCAGCCAACCACGCCCCTCTCTGTCCACATACCGGCACAACAGCCAGATACGATAAACAGGCACCTGTGCCCTCTGTATGACAGCGGTGCCGAGGCCGGGATAGTGTTTGACGACGTTGTCATCAAGCGTGCGCCAGGAACGAGAGGCGGAAACACCATTGCCCGGCCAAGAAAGCGGTTTGGAGGCAGTTGCAGATTGGGTGACTGAGGTTGATAAAGGCGACAGGTCGCTCGCGGCGCTTGCACATCTTATCAGCGACGCCCGAATCGCCTGGCTTGCCGGTTGGCTGTCCCAACCCAGATGAGCAGGAAGGGCTTGTACCGGGTCAACGAGTTGTAATGACCGTTTCAGCCTTTGTGGGGCAGGGCGAGATGACGAATCCGTGGCTGCTTGGGGCGCAGCGAAAGCGCTGCCATCCGCCAACCGTTCAGTTTGCAGCCGTTGACGTAATTCATGCAGCCTGGCATTGGCTGTCAGAATTTCTGGGGAAGGGGAGGCATCCCCAGTTTGCAGAGCAGGGGGCGGCGACACTTGACCTGGCTGGCAGGCGTCAAATGTTGACCTGTTTAGAGGCTTGTGCTATCTTGACATGGTCTTATTTATTGACAGGGAAACACAAGAATGGCATCCCCATCAGCGTCCTGTTAGCAGCAGGATGGGAGACCCAAATCAAACCGAGTTTGAGATAATGGCATGGTAAGAGCTAGTGGTGTGACACTGGCTCTTATCCTTATTAGCTCGTTAACTTTAGAATAACCAGTGGGGATAACCGCCAGAACAGGCAAACACGAGACGCGCTGATACTGGCGTTTCACAGGGTGAAGATTATCTCAAAAGTAGCGGCTTGTTGTCCATAATCCGTTGATGACGGGGCCGCCGGGAGCCGGTAAGACGTTGATCGCCAAATCGCTGCCCAGTGTTATGCCGCCGATGACGGTGGATGAAGCGCTGGAAGTGACCAAGATTTACAGCGTGGCGGGGCTGCTGCCTGTGGATACGCCGTTGATCCGGCAACGGCCGTTTCGCTCACCCCATCACACCGTCAGTTATGCCGGTCTGGTGGGCGGCGGCGCCTGGCCCCGGCCTGGCGAAATTTCCCTGGCGCACCGCGGCGTCTTGTTCCTGGATGAGCTACCAGAGTTTGGGCAAAATCTCATCGAAGTGCTGCGTCAGCCTTTGGAAGGCACGCCGCGCGAGATTGCCATTTCCCGCGCCAACGGCACTGTTACTTTTCCGGCCAATTTCATGCTGGTGGCGGCGCAAAATCCGTGCCCTTGCGGTTATTTTGGCGATACGCACCACGCCTGCACCTGTTCTAACGCCATGGTGACCCGTTACCAGAAACGCATTTCCGGCCCGCTGATGGACCGCATCGACCTGCACGTGGATGTGCCGCGGGTGAACTATGAAAAGTTAACGGCCGTTCAACGTGGTGAGCCTTCGGAAACGGTGCGCAAGCGGGTGGAAGGCGCCCGGCAGCGGCAGGCCGTGCGTTTTGCCGATTCCACCCTGCTGTGCAACGCCGACATGGGACCGAGTGAAGTGCGTGAACTATGCCAGCTCGATGAAACTGGCAACCGCCTCATGCGCAGCGCCATGGCCCAGATGAACCTGAGCGCCCGGGCTTTTCATCGCATTCTCAAAGTGGCCCGCACCATCGCCGATCTGGCCGACCAGGATGCCATCCAGCCGGCGCATCTGGCGGAATCCCTCCAATACCGGCCCCGCCAACAATAAATAGCCAATTAGTACAAATTTCTTGCCCGGAAAGACGCTCTGTTATATGGTTATGCCTGTTATCTTGGGAATTGGAAAACGACGGAGAAACCACGCAGTGACCATACAAAAAATGGGGATCATTCCAGTTCCTGTACGAACCACACTCTATTCGATTGATTTTATAGCTACCCTGGAGTTTGAAAGTGGCCAATAATCGCCCCCGATACGAAGAAGCTCTCAATCGCGGCGCTATGTTTAGCTCCAAAGCGATGTGGAAAGAAGCTTTTGGCGCTTACCGCGTCGCGATTGCGGAATTTCCCAAAGAACCTGCCCCTTATGCCGGACTGGGTGAAGCTTGCCTGGGTTTGAAACAGCTCGACAAGGCGCTGGAATGTTTCAAACTGGCGGCCAAATATTCTCAGGGCGACGTGGTTTATTTGAAAAAGGTGGCGGATATTCAGGAGCGCCAGGGACAGCTTCAGGACGCGGCCAAAACCTATACGGCGGTGGGCGAGTTTCTGCTGCGGCAGCGTAAACTGGATGATGCCATTGGCAACTGGGAACGCGCCATCCGCTTAGACTCGAATCTACTGGGGCCGCACCGCCGGTTGGCAATGATTTTCCAACGGCAAAATAAGAAGCGCGACGCCGTACGCGAATACCTGGCGATTGCCCGCATTTTGCAGAGCCAGGGCGATAAGCAAAAAGCTTTGCAGATGTGTCAGGCGGCGCTGCGGTTGGACCCGGAGAACAGAGATGTGTTAACGGCCGTTGATCTCATCCGTCATGGTGAAGCAGCTTATGTGGATGCGGAACCGGAAGAGACGGTGGTGCCGGGCATTTCCGAGGAAGAACAGGCGGAAGCGGACGCCCTGACCGAAACAGTGCGCCAGATGGCCGCCATCTTTGAAGCCGAAGCCCGCAGTCAACCCAAACCGATTACAAAACCCATCAGTGTTGATCCGGTTGACGCGGCGCGCCGTTTAGCGAATGATCACCTGGCTGAAGAAATCTTCCGTGAAGAAGAGGAATTCGACCTGGCCGCATCCACCGGCTTGAGCAAGCTGGAACGTGACGCATTAGTTGGCCAGGCAATGGATTTTGAGGCGCGGGGGCAAATTGAAGATGCCGTGACCTGTTATGAAAAAGCGATAGGCGGCGGTTTGCGCCTGCCGGCTGCCTTTTTTAATCTGGGCCTGTTGTATCTGGATCGAAAGGATCTGCCGAAGGCAAAACGCGCGTTTGGATATGCCATTAAAGATAACCAGTTTAAGGACGCAGCCCGTCTTGCTTTTTCCAGAGCGCAGCAAGTCGCCTGAGCGCATGTATCTTCTCAATAACTCGGGGTGGAGTTGGTTGAGCCTGTCGAAACCCACGGCCTTGGCCGAACCCACGGCCTTGGCCGAACCCACGGCCTTGGCCGAACCCACGGCCTTCGACAAGCTCAGGCCTCGTTTCCTCCAGATCAGTGAGATGTTACATAGGGCGGCTATAAATTTTGGAGAATCGTATGAAAGAAAAGAATGGGCTGAGTTGTGTGAATTGTGAGCGTTCTGAAGCGCAGGCGCCGCTGCTGGCTGTGCGTTTTAATGGGGAACAATCCTGGATTTGTTCGCAGTGCTTGCCGGTTTTGATTCACCATCCACAGCGCTTGATTGGAAAACTGCCAGGAATTGAAATGCTGCCTGGTCAGGCAGAGGAACATTAGCCAGATAATTCTCAAAAGGATTTTTGCGTGACTCAGAGGCCGCCTGTCGATAAACAAGCTACAGGCGGCTTTTTTGTGTGGGCAGATAGAGTGTAGAGTGTAGAGATAGAGAAGTAGCGTCACTCTATCTCTATCTCTACACTCTATCTTTGTGGGTTAAATTGAATGACGCCCCATTTGCCGTTGGTGAGCCAGTCGGGGTCTTGGGCGGTGAGAGCCTCCGCCTGGCCTGCTGCCAGGTTGACGATGATTTCAGATTTAAGCGTGCGCAGCGCCAGCAGGGGCGCCGGAAAGTAAGCGGTGACGCCGGCGAAGGGAGTGGTGAAAGGCCAGTGACGGTCGCCCAGCAGGCGGCGGTAGTTGGCGTCTCCTTTGCTGATGACGAGATGGGATTGAGCCAGTTGGCTGCGTAGATCGGTGGGCATGTCCCACATGGGCAGGGGGGAAGTCCAGAAGAGATGGTGATGGAGGTGTAAACGGCCGTTTTCCACCATCTGCCTCAAGCTTTGCCCCACCAGCCTCACGTTCTCATCCGCATCCGCCGCCATCAGTGAAATGGTGTGGGCGGCGTCTTTGATAAGGGCGTCGGAGACGAAGGTGGGGTGGCTCTTGAGGTGCAGGTGGACGGTAACGGCCGTTTCGCTGCGCAGCAGGTAGTCAATCAGGCACAAGTCGGCGGCCAGTTCAAACCCGGCGTTGTCGGCGATGACATCCAAGCGGACGGGTTGGGGCAGAGAGAGCAAATGGTGGATAACGGCCGTGGTGTCATCCACCAATAAAAACACATCATGCGCATCGGCGCTGTTCGGCTGCTCACCCTGCTCCGCCGGCCCACCTGTAGGCTCAGCTACAGGCCACAGGCTCAAATCGGCCTGGTTGCCCCATAAATCAGCATGGAGTAAATAAGCAACTGCCTGTTCCTTGGCCGCAGGTTTAGCCAGCCAACGGTTCACAGCGGCGCACAAATTACGAATCGCCGGCAGCGTTTTTGTGAGGCCTTGCTGCTTTTGATAAGCAAACGGATCCACGCCTTTGGTAGCCGCGCCCTCTTCAAAATATTGCGTTGCTTCCAGCACCCGCCGATAAAAATAGGTTTCTATAAAGAACCAGGGCGCCTGCAGCCAGTTTTGCTCCAGGTAAGGCAGGCAGTAATCACGCCAATCAGCCGCGTCAGGCGCATACGTATCAGTCAACGGGCGGATGGGCGCGTCGGGAATGCCGTCAATCAAGTTCTCCAGTTCAGCCACAATGTGAGAGCGGAAATTATTCTCCGCCAGAATGCGCCGCCCAATATCCGGCAGGCGCACGGCAATGGAGTAATGGGTGAACGTGCCGGTCTCTGAGCCGCGCAGTGGTGCGGGAAGGGCTGAATCAGGCTTTGCAGAAATGGTCATTGATTGTTCCCTTCAGTGCAAAAAATAAAATCTGAGTTAACAACATACTCGCTATATCATGCTGGTCAGAGGCAAAATCATCACTCACCCACAGGCTATGATAAATACCCATTTTACCCATCTCTAATCTCCAATCTTTGGTTTATTAATCCCGGCGCAGTTTGCGATAGGTGATGCGGTGGGGCCGGTCGGCGGCGGCGCCCAGGCGCTCGCGGCGCTCTTCTTCATAGGCGTCGTAGTTGCCAATGAACCAGCGGACCTCGCTCTCGCCCTCAAACGCCAGGATATGGGTAGCGATGCGGTTGAGGAACCAGCGGTCATGGGAGATGACGATGGCGGAACCGGCATAGCTTTCCAGGGCGTCTTCCAGAGCGCGCAGCGTGTTGACGTCCAGGTCGTTGGTCGGCTCGTCGAGCAGCAGCACGTTTGATTCGGATTTGAGCAGTTTAGCCAGGTGGACGCGGTTGCGCTCGCCGCCGGAGAGCGTGCCCACTTTCTTTTGCTGGTCGGAACCGGCGAAATTAAAACGGCCGACGTAGGCGCGGGAGTTCATGCGGCGGCTGCCAAGCTGCAAGTTGTCCTGCCCATCCGTGATTTCCTGCCAGACAGTTTTGTCCGGGTCCAGGTCGTCGCGGCTCTGGTCCACGTAGGCCAGTTCCACCGTTTGGCCGACGGTGAGCGTACCGCTGTCCGGCTCTTCCTGGCCTACAATCATGCGGAAGAGGGTGGTTTTACCGGCGCCGTTAGGACCGATGACACCGACGATGGCGCCGGGGGGAATGTCGATGGTCAGGTTTTCATAGAGCAGTTTGCCGTCGTAGCCTTTGCTGATGCCTTCGGTGCGGATGACGATGTCACCCAGGCGCGGGCCGGGGGGAATGTAGATTTCGCGCTCTTCGTTGGCGCGTTCGCCTTGAGAAGCCACCAGATCGTTGTACTGGCTGATGCGCGCTTTGGACTTGGTGCGCTGGCCTTTAGGACTCATGTTGATCCAGTCCAGTTCGCGCTGCAAGGTTTTGAGGCGGGCGGACTCCTTCTTTTCTTCGCGGGAGAGGCGATCTTGTTTTTGGGCCAGCCAGGAAGAGTAGTTGCCTCTCCAAGGGATGCCGTAGCCGCGATCCAGTTCCAGAATCCAGCCGGCGACGTTGTCGAGGAAGTAGCGGTCGTGGGTGACGGCGATGACGGTGCCGGGATACTGCTGGAGGTGTTTTTCCAGCCAGGCGACGGATTCGGCGTCGAGGTGGTTGGTGGGTTCGTCCAGCAGCAGGATATCGGGGGCTTGCAGAAGCAGGCGGCACAAGGCCACGCGGCGGCGCTCGCCGCCGGAAAGGATGCTGATGGGGGCGTCGCCGGGTGGGGTGCGCAGGGCGTCCATGGCGACTTCCAGGCGGTTGTCGAGATTCCAGGCGTCCATATGGTCCAGTTTGTCTTGCAGTTTGCCCTGTTCTTCGATGAGGTCATTCATTTCATCGTCGGTCATGGGTTCGCCGAATTTGAGGTTGATTTCGTCGAATTTTGCCAGGGCGTCGACGACGGTTTGCACGCCTTCTTCCACGACTTCACGTACGGTGCGGGTGTCGTCGAGCAGCGGTTCTTGTTCAAGAAAGCCAATCGTGTAGCCGGGGGAAACGGCCGTTTCTCCCACATAGTCCGTATCCACCCCCGCCATAATACGCAGCAGGGTGGATTTACCGGCGCCGTTCAGACCCAACACTCCGATTTTGGCCCCATAAAAATATGAAAGCGAGATGTCTTTCAGGATTTGCTTGTTGGGGGGCACGACTTTACCTACCCCCATCATTGAATAGATGATTTTTTTGTCGTCGGTAGTCATGGTTTTGTCTGGCAGTCCTTTTCTGTAGATCGATTAGTCGATCACTCTGTTAGTCGGTTGGTCAAGCGTTGCCTGTTTTTTTCATGTACGCCACGGATTGGCTGATGAGTTCGCGCAGGATGGTCTGGTCTATGTCTTCAAGTTTTTTGATGTAGAGGCAGGCTTTGCCGGTGGTGTGTTTGCCCAGTTTGCCCATTAACTGGTCATAATTATCAAAACCGCCCATGATGTAAAGCGTAAGATTTTGTTTGCGCGGGGCAAAACCGATAAGGGGCATATCGCCTTCCCGACCGCTGGCGTATTTGTAGTGATAGCTGCCAAACCCGATGATGCTGTCGCCCCACATCCGGGGCGGTTCGCCGCTGACTTCTTGCATAAGCGCCATGATGACGAAACTGTCTTCTCGTTTTTTCTGAGGTTCAATGCTGTGCAGATAGGCTTCGACGCTTTGGTTGTTGGCTTTGGTTTTCATATCAGACATGGTTTTTTCCCTTCACATCGGTTTTTTTGTGTCGAAGCATGGGTTGGTGGCGGGTGCGACTAAGGGTTAACAGAATACGGCTCGCCCTGGTTTTAATCAGGGACTTTGGCATACAGCCAGGCGATGGCCTGATTTTCTTCGGTGAAGGTAGCAAATTGCCCGCCAGCCTGCACGGAAAGCGCCACGTTCACCAGGGCTTTGACAGTGCTGCTGTTGGTGAGAACCGCGACAAAGGCCAGGTGGACATTGGGGTGTTTACGCAGTTTGATGGCTTTACGCACGGCGTTCATGGAAAGAGTGTTCAAGCGGCGCATGTCATACAAAATTCTGGTAGGCCCAGTGTACATCAGCATATCGGCCATGGAATATTCAAACCAGTGCTGCACCGTTTCTTCAGTGGTATCTTCAACTGTGATGACCAGAATGTGATCCGGCCGATGTTCGATGCGAAAGGTGCTTTTTGCCATGCTGCTAACTTTTCTGAATGAACTGCCTTGCAGTCATATTTTACATAACTGTGCTGATGAAGGAGGCTATTATAGCGGGAGAAGGGGGAGGTGGTCAATAAAAGCAAGGCTCATCCCTGATGAAAAATAAAAGACCGCCATCTTACCGGCGGTCTTTTGGGGTCGGATGATTCGCTCGTTGGCTGTGGAAACCCTTAACCCGGTCTGCTCAGGTGGTTGAGTTCGTCGTCGGCCATGCTGCCCTCCAGTTTTTTGAAGAGGGGGGCCGGTTTGGGAAGCTGCCGACCGACAGGGATGTCTGTGCGGGTCCAGCCGCCGACTGCCTGGGCGCTGTCGTAGGTGAGGGCGGTGTGGGCTTTGCTGTTTTCCTGGTAGGTCTCAACGATTTGCACGCCGAAGAGGGTGCCCTCTTCGCCAAGCATGGCGTGCAAAGCCTGGCTGGTATGGGGCAGGATTGGCGACCACAGGATTTTGAGGCTGCTGATGGCCTGGATGGTAGTGTAGAGTGAGCGGGCGGTGGCTTGCATGTCGGATTTGGCGGTGGTCCAGGGGCTGGTGTCTTCCAGGTATTGGTTGACCAGGGAAGAGAGACGCAGGTTTTCCTGGACGACGGCGCGGAATTTGCAGCCATCGTAGAGGGCGCTGACGGTATCGAAGCCGTCGTCTACTGCTGCTAACAGATCGATATCTTTGGCGGTCAGTTCACCCGGATCGGGCACGACGCCGTTGAAGTAGCGCTGGGTCATGCTGAGGGCGCGGTTGACAAGATTGCCCCAGTTGCCGACCAGTTCGGTGTTGTTGCGTTCCACATAGCCGGACCAACTCCAATCGCTGTCACGGGTTTCGGGCATAACGGCCGTTAAATAATAGCGCAGC
>JAWOGU010000556.1:0-8595 GCA_046496595.1 Chloroflexota bacterium | reverse complement strand
AGCCATCACGCAAACAAGGCAGGCACGTATGAACGCGGTTCAACGTCACTGCGTGCAGCGATGGACACCATGATGCGCGCCCAGCGTCACGCAGGCGGTAGTTTCACTCTATCCTGCGAGAAACTGAAGGACGGTGGCGAACAATGGCATCCTCAGGCCTTTAGTTTGGTGGTAAATAACTGTGTAAAAGACCAGACTTAACCTGACACTGCTAACCTAACTGACAATAGCATCTGCTGGTTCAGACTTGTTTTCCGGCTTCAAAACCATTCCAGCTATTACTTTTTCTTCTGCCAGGTGCTTTGTCTCTAAAACGCGAATTCCCCGTTCCAATGAAGATTATGCAACAACAGCGCGACAGCGCAGGAGAAACCTATGCTGAGTAGCCCTCCGGGACGGGTTCCGTTACGTTGATGCCGTCGTTCGCCGGAAACGAGTGGCGGCCGGCAAAGTGCTGACGAACTGCTGACGGCCGTATGCTAAGCTATGCCTTATTAACCATTTCGAGTCACAAGGAGACAAAATCATGATATTGGTACGCGATGAATTTCAATGTAAGTTGGATTGGGGGGCGCAGCAGGCCGTTGAGCGTTTCAAAGCGATGGCCCACTTGTTGCAAAGTCAGGATGTGATCAAACGGGCGCGGATCTTGACGGATTTGAGCGGCCGTTTTGAAACCGTCATTTTTGAAGCAGAAGTGGAGAGTCTCGACGCCTATTTTGCTATGTTGCGCACCGCTTTCGCCGACCCGGAAATCTCGGAGGCGATGGGAGGAATGCAGTTTCACTCAGGCTCCCGCGCGTTCTACACCATTGAAGCCACCTACGAATTGGAAGGATAACTTTGACAAAGGTAATTGAAGGCTGTTGGTAACTACTAAGCCCCCTGGAAACCCGCGAGGTTTTTCAAATAATCTGCTTAGAGCTTCTCAGGTCGAAAACCTCGCAGGTCTAAGTAGTTATGACGGCTGCCGAACAAAATATGGAGGAAAAATGACTACAAAAATAGATTGGAAAAGAACAGAGGCATACGAATTAAACCAGGTTGAGGGTATCCCTTCTGGCCCCAAATGCAAACTGAGTCTGGTACTGTCAGTCAGAATTGGCAAAGCTGCCGAAGATGAGCCTGTTATTGTGTGGGCTTCATTAGAAGGATCGAAAATTGGCAGCGGAAAATTATATTACAACAGTGATGTTGAGAAAGGCTACTTTCAGGATTCTGTCTCTGTAAAGATGTTCATACATGACTCACGGGATCGTGTATACAAGGATTTAATGCGTATTGACGACAGCCCAGACACGGACAATATGGGCGGTTCGGTTACCAGTTCGGTTACAATTTCCTTTAATGATGGCGGCAACGTTGGTTTCTTTGGCGGTATGGCGACTGGCGGTGCGAGTGGAAGTTTTGGCGTTTCCAGTACGAACTCTTTTACCGAATCCTTAAAAGATTTCGAAGTGCGAAACGATTCCGACTCATTCGTGGTAAATCATCAATACTACATGGCTAAATCCTCTGGTGGCATCTATAGAAAGGCTGCAGATCTCGTACCAGACCCCAATCATATGGAGTTTTTCGATCATTTTAAGGAAGTTACACTATATGATCCGCCCCCATTAGCCACCAGCAATCTGCCTCTCATGAGCCAGGCCTATTGGCAGGCGACACACACACGGCCCATCAAAGATCATTTAAAGATTAAGGTCTTAGTCGTACAAAATCTATCATATGCGTGGGGGCATCGAGATTTTGCGGTAATCAAGAATAAGACAAAGGGTGAGACGAACTCTTACTGGTATGATGAGCCGCTTGGCTTGCATCGCCTGGTTGATAGCGATCATGGGGCGCCATTAACGTAATGAATTTTGTCCCATTTAGAGGATAGTGGAGGTCAATCATGCCAAGCGTTCAGGAAAGAACATTTTTCCCTCTGGAAATTATTCATGAAGGTTGGGTTCGTGCCTTTGGAGATTGGGCTCTTTGGGTAAACGATCCCGCCGGCCATGCAAACGATACAAAAGCGGGACTTGTGCAAAATTTTCTCTTTTTAGAAGGTTTACGAAGTCCACTTAGGCCCATCACCAGCAATGAAGCCACATGTTTGCAGAACATCGTTGATTATTTTGAAACGTACAGGAAGGCATCCTCAGCGATGCGTAAGAAGCTCATCGCCAATGATGCACAAATTGTAACCGATATGGGGATTCCAGATTATAGACCAGGTTGGGAATATCTTCGTGACGCACTTGATATTGACGTTCGGCCGCCTACACTTTCAGCACTTAATTCCCAGAAATTGTCTTCATTGGACTCGGTTCAATCCGTACAGGATATTGGCAATGAGATTCATAACGGGAACTATGACATAGTCATTCTGCCCCCGGCGGACAGGACTTTCAATGAGTATGAAACGGCAGAGAGCGCCCTTATTAGCGATCCGTCTGCGTCCCCTGTAACTGGTACTCCTGGTACCGATCCTCCGGTTGTAGACCCCGCAGAAGATCCTTCTGAAGGAGAATGAGATGATGCGAAGCTACCATACCCCTCTCGACAATATGACCTCTTCAGTGGTCAAAGCTATAGGTGAGTGGCAGTCGTATCTATGCGGCGAATCAAACTGGGGTTACTCAACGATGGCTGCCCACATGATTTTTACGATTGATTTGGAGGCTCCCTGGTCACCAATGCGCCTGGCCACCCAAGAAGAGATGAAAGCGTTGGAACAGATTGGCCGGGCTGTTGAAGGCTGGCAAAAATACCCCTGGTTCATGACTCGGCGCCAGCTCATGCTGATTTATTCCTCTGTGAAACCCGGGGTTGACTACATCAAAGACAGCATGGGCTTAGAAGTGCATTATGATCCATCACCTCGACCCAAACTTCTAGGCAGTCAGGCTCCAACAGATTTTCTGTCACTCAAAAAACATCTGGCCCTCAATGCCCATCGAGCCATTGAGCTTACTGGTGGAATCCCGGCAAAACAGAACTTGATTCCCCCAGGTGGGTTCGAAGTGAAAGGAAACTCAAAATCGAGAGAATATCTCGGACCCACAGATAAGGGTTATGATTATATGGTCAATGATCTTTGGTTTGTAAATTTAGCGGCTGCCAAAAGTGCGTTACACAATCGTGGCGCAAATCTGAAATTGCTGCTGGAAACAGACGGAGCGTAACGGTGACAATAGAGAGCAACACGGTCATTGCCAATGACCTGACCATCTATTATGAAGAAAGCGGCGAGGGCGATCCGCTCATTCTGCTACATGGCTCCATGGGCAGCGGCGCTCATTGGCGGCCGTATGCCGGCCGTTTTGCCCATCACCGCGTGATCATCCCTGATGCCCGCGACCACGGCCGTACCGCGTTCACAGAGACCGATCTGACGCGCACCAATCCCCACTGTCTCGCCGACGATGTCGTGGCCCTCATGGACGCGCTGGCGCTGGAGAAAGCTGCTCTGTGCGGCTGGAGCGCCGGCGGGAAAACCGCCCTGCAAGTGGCCCGGCGTTATCCAGAACGGGTCAAGGCGCTGATCGTCGGCGGCACAACCCATCACGTATCAGAAAGAACGCAGGCAACCTTGATGGCCATGGGGCTTGACGGACCGGGGAAAGTCAATTTGGCACGTGGTCAACAAACCATCCCCCATATCATTGCCGAGTGGCAGCAAACCCACGCGCAATTCGAAGATCATTGGCTGCGCCTGCTGGAGCGGCGGTCCCACGCGATGTTCAATCCGCCCCTGCTGATGCCCCCGGAGGAGTTGGCCGCCATCGAAGCCCCGACGCTGGTCATCTGGGGCGACCGGGACCAGTTTCTGCCCGTTGAGCAGGCAGTCGCCGTCTACCGGGCGCTGCCAAACGCGCAGCTCGCCGTCATCCCCAACGCCGACCATTTTGTCACGCGCACGCATCGGGCGCAGTTCGGCCAGCTTATGGCTGATTTTTTGGCGACGCTGGCGGCAGGATAACGGCCGTTGGGGGGCCGCCGGCCACGGCGATGGCTTTACTGATCGCGCCCAGCCGCTCAGCGCGTGGCCGGATCATGAAAAAGCCGATCCCGTAAACGATGATGGCTGCCACTGAGCCGAGGGTAAAGCCGACGCCTGGCCCCGATCTGAGCCAGGCCGCTTGCAAGCCGCCGGAAGTCGACCAATAGAGCAAAAGGCCGGCTAGAATCGTCAATGAGCTGACGATGTTCATGAAAAGGGGCACACGTCGTTTCTCGATAAAATTCTGCATAAACTGCGGCCCAGCCGAGCCTAGCTCTTTCACGGTTGGTTCGACGAAGAGAAAATAATAGGCGCCGCTGCCGACCCATAGCGCGCCAGCCACAATGTGGGTGATGCGCAAAACAATGATATAAAGCGAATAAACGTCCATGATTTTTTACTCTCCTTTGTTTGGGGCCTGGTTCCCTTGTCTGGATTGAACCGCGCCAGGAAACCAAACATTGTTACCAGGCATTATTCCTGATAAAGAAACACCTCAATCACGCTCTGCTGTGCGCCGGCGGGCAGAGAGGAATCTTCTTCCCCCTTTTGCACCAGAAAGAAGCCCCAGCCGCGTCCGGCTTGCGGGGCGGGGGGAGTAACGCCAACGGCCGTCGCCCAGTTGTCGAGAAAATCCAACACTTCCTGATACTGACTTTGACGGACATCCTTGTAACTGGTGACGCGGAAACGGCGATGCAGCTCGCGGAAAATCCCCTGGTAATGGTTCTTGGCCGGGTCCAGTTCGCTCATCTCGGTAGCGATAGCCATGACCTTGGCGGAAATGTCGGCCGCCTGCTCATCGGTGACCGCTTCACGCGGCGCGAGTTTCGTTTCCAGGGCGGCGATGCGTTTGCCGTTTTGGCCGATGACGATGGCGGCTTTGTCGAGCCGGGCTATCATCCGCATCTGTTCCTCGGCCAGTTGGGCCATAGCCAGGGCGTTTTCGCGGATTTGTTGCAGCGCCAGCATGGCCTCCCAATCTTCGGCGGCCGGGTGGTTGACAAAGGCATCGGCCAGAACCCGATAACACTCCCGTTGATATTGGATGAGACGGTCGCGAAAGGCGGGGTTCACCCGGTTGGCGTTGATGCCAAAGAGCCAGCCGTTGATGATGTCCAGGGGGAGGCATTGCATCTCGCGGCGCTGATCTGATTGACCCTGCGTTGCCGTAACGACAACGCAGGGTAGGCATTCTTTTGCCAAAACGGGGTCGCGGTTGATTCGTCGGTACTGAGCTGACCAGTCTACGCCAAGATGCTCGCAAATGGGGCGTACCGGGATGTAGACGGCCGGTTTACCCACCTGGTCGATCATCAGGGCGAGCAGCTCATCGCCATAGAATTCAATCGTTCTTTGTTCAAAGGGGACAAGCGCCCGACTTTCTTCTGTCATACTGCACCTTTTTGCGTATGAAGTGGTCTCGCCGGTATCCGGCTGAACGCCTCTAGCGTGCCCGTCTGCGCCTTTTGCCCGTCGCAGGAGGGGGGGTGTGAAAACTTTGGTGGAGTTTTAGCGGGAAATGCGTTTGAGGGCAAGGGAGGAAAACGGCCGTTTTCTCCCCCACCGGGCCACCTCATCTCCCTAAGTTTTGGGGAAACGGCCGTTTTCCCCCACCCCATCTTCCCTACCAGAAACGCAGATACGGCCCCGCGGGGCCACTCGCCATCATCTGCGCCAGGGTGGAGAGAAGGGCTGTTTCATCCCCCGGCCCGCCGCCCATGATCCAAAGCGTGTCTGTTGTCGCGCCGCCCACCAACCGCACCTGCCCCGTCAACAGTAGAGGGCGATAGGCGGCGGCAGTGGGCAGAATCTTCTCTGCTACCTCCGCTGCCCACATTGGGGAGATATGGGCATAGGCCACAGGCCGCGCGCCAGCCGCCAGCCACTTTGTTAGCAACGATTCTACCCGCGCCGGAGAGAGGAAATTGAGCGCCTGTATTCCCATGCCGTCTCCCTGGTCGCCCAAGGTCAGGTAATGCCAACGGCCGTGCCGGAAAAGAACGGCCCGGTTGCCGCGCAGCAGCGCCGTCTCAGATTGCTCAAGCTGTTGGCGAACCTGACGAAATGCTCCTGTTCTGTCGTCGCTCATGGTCGGTGTTTGTGATTGGCAGGCAGAACGGCCGTTTTCAATGACGCCGCCGCCGTTGACGCCGCGGACGCGACGGGCGCGGCGGCTGCGCTTCCGGCGGGGCCAGCAGTTCGTAAGCTGGGCCATACTGCTCGATGACCGCCTGCCGCAGCGCTTCATAATCTTTGGGGTCACAGCCAAAAGCGGTGGCGGAGTAAGCCCAGGCGCGTTGGCGAATCAGGTCGCGGTCGAACTTGGCGGCGCAGGTGTCGCACAGCCCCACATCGTCCAGGGTGGTCCACTGGTCACAGCCAGCGCAAGAGCCGGTAAATTCAAGCATCGTCTGCCTCCGGTCGTGGTCTATTGTCCGCATGGCCGCAGAGGAGTGGGGGGAAAACGGCCGTTGGGCGGCGGGCGAAAAGGGAGAAACGCTGCCCGGAAGAGCCTCGTCGCCTGTCTGCGACGCTGTTAGCTCACGGCCGTTCCCTGCCACCATCCCCCCTCTGCTGAACGTCGCCTCATCCAGTCTGCGCCAACTGCTGGCGTAGGTCGGTAATCAGGCGGATGACCCCGATAGTATCCACGTCGGCCGGGTCCGGGTCGGTCGGGCAGCCGGCATAGGCCGCGTCAATCAGCCGTCGGGCCTCCCCCCGGTCGCCAAACTCCGCGCGCAGGCTGGCCGCCATATAGAGCAAAGAAGCCCGGCTTATCCCCCGCGCTTCCAGCCGCCCGGTCAGCGCCAGCGCCTGCGCAACCTGAGCATCCGCCTGCTCCATCCGCCCCTGCTGGTAGGCAATCCTGGCCGCCAACAGATGACTCTTGGCCGTCTCCGTCAGGGAGTGGGGATGGTCGGCCGGGGCGCGCTGCGCCTGATGCAGCGCTTCGGCCAGATGACGGGCGGCGGTGTCCAGGTGGCCGTACTCCAGGAACACCAGGGCCAACTCATTGCGATGCCGCCCCAGTTCCCAACTGTCCCGGCCATGATGGGCCAGCGCCCGGTCCAATGCCGTGAGATACGCCTGAATCTTGCCCACCTCATCGCCCAACTGACCACAGCAGTTGCCCACCTTCTGGTTGAGCAGCGGCAGCAGCGCCGGGTCCGTGGTGAGGGAGATAGCCTGTTCAAAGTGACGCCGGGCGCGTTCAAAGTCGCCGCGCTGGAAATAGTGGACGGCGACCTGGGCGTGGTATTGCAGCGCCCCCTCGCCCTCCGCCCGCGTGACCGGCCCATCCAGGCCCAACGCCGCTTCCAACTCCTCGGCCATGTCCACGTAATACGCCGCCTGGGGCAGTTCGCCCAGGGCCAGCAGGCATTGAATCAGAGTCAGGAGCAGTTGGTAGGCCGCCTCGTCGGCCGCCGGCAGGGCGGTGTCGGTTATGGTCTGCACATGGGGTCGCAGCTGGCGCAGCGCGGCCTGGTCCTTCTGATCGGCGGCCGTCACAACGGCCGTTATCAGGCCAGAGCGCAGCGCCTCGCGGGTCTCCGGGTCTATGGGCGGCGGCGCCTGCCGCCCGGCGGCGGTAAGCAGCAGGCTGTTGGCGTCGGGCTGCGTCACATATCTCTGCGCCACCAGGTCGGCAACGGCGCTGGCGACGGCTTCCGGCGGGCCAAACGCCGCGTGCAGCAGCGCCAGCGGCGCAGGGTGGCGATCATCCAGGGCGGCGAGCAGCTGCAAGAGGACAGTCATGGGTTGGCTGAGTCTGGCCGCGTCAGGCTGGGAGGCGAACTGGGCGACGAGGCCGTCGGGCAGAAAAGCGTAGCCGCTCTCTTCTTCCAGCGTTTGTAGGCGGGGCAGATAGCGGCGGATGGTCTCTACCTGCCGTAGTTCCAGCAGGGCCAGCAAAAACGTGGCGGCCAGCATCGCCGCCTTGTCGTCGGCGCGGGGCAGGGCGGCCTCGATGGCGACCGCCATGTGGTCTACCAGGGCCGCCAGCCGAGCAGAATCCTGCGCTGCAAGCAGCTGCCTGGCGGTGATCAGGAGGGCCAGTTCGACGGCGTCGCGGGTGCGCGGGCTGCGGCTGCGTTCGGCCAGGAAGCGATGCCCTTTAGCTGTCAGCCGCACCTGCTCTTCATCTACCTGACGCAGGAAGCCGCTGCCGATGAGCTGCTGTAGGGCCAGGGGGATCTGCGCATTGTGGGCGGCGTCGGTGGCTGTGGTGAGGATGGCGCGGGGGATGGGTTTGTCCGGCGCCAGACAGCCGGCGCATTCCAGCAAGGCTCTCATGGAGGGCGTCAGTCGCGGGGTAGTCACGGCCGTTATTCGCTTGTTTGCCGCAGATGATCCTGCCCCGGCGTTTCTGCAGCGGCAGCGCCGTCTGTTGGCGGCGACAACGGCTGCCAATGGGTCACGTTGTCAGCCTGGATGAGACGCCAACCCGGCGTCATCCAGGTGTCGTCCACCCTGGCGGCGGCGCGGTAGTTTGTCCCGTCTTCCAGGACGTAGATAAGAAGACGGTTGCAGCGAAGACGACTGGGAAGGCTGGAAGATCATGACCGAGAAGCTCGGCAGCAAGTTGCAACTGGTGGGCGACG
>JAWOGU010000474.1:0-7944 GCA_046496595.1 Chloroflexota bacterium | reverse complement strand
CTGGCTTTGGCATCAGCTACTACTACTTTGGCTATTTAATGACCTCCGTCATTGCCCGGCTGGCATTTGTGCCGGAAACGATTGCGTTTAATTTGGGTATCGCCTGGCTGGCAGCGGGAACGGCCGTTGGCGCGTTTGGCCTGGTCTACAACATGATTGCCGTGCAGGGTAAGCGAACGGCGGCAGTGGTCCTGGGACTGGCGGCAGCGCTGGCGCTGCCCATCGCCGGCAACCAGCAAATGACAATGGAAGTACTCTACGGCAGCAGCGCCGGCTCACCCGCCTTTTGGGAATGGCTGGATGTGCGCGACATCAACACGCCGCCCATTCCCGGCGCGCCCGCCCGTTACGAGTCCGGCAGTTGGTGGTGGTGGCGCTCCTCCCGCCCCATTCATGAATACACACTCGCCGGTACAGCCGAAGAAGGGCTGGAACCCATCGTGGAATTTCCCGGCTTCAGCTTTGTCCTGGGCGACCTGCATCCGCATGTGATGGCGCTGCCGTTTGCCTTTCTCAGTCTGGCGGCGGCGCTGGTGTGGTGGCTGCGGGAAGATAGTGAACAGTTTACAGTGGGCAGTGGGCAGTGGGCAGTGGACAGTGAACAGTTTACAGTGAACAGTAAGGAGGCGCGCTTTCGTTCACAATTCACAATTCACAATTCACAATTCACAATTGATTGGCCTTTTTACCTGTTCACTGCCCTCATTCTCGGCGGCCTTTCCTTCCTCAACACTTGGGACGTGCTGATTCACCTGTTTGTGGTGACGGGGGCGTTTGTGCTGAGGCGCTGGCAGCGCGAGGGCTGGCGGTGGGGTTTGTTGGGCGAAGGAATGGTAACGGCCGTTCTCCTTCTCCTGACCGCCTTCATTCTCTACCTGCCTTTTTACCTGGGCTTCAAATCGCAGGCGGGCGCGCCCTTTTTGCTGCCCATGCTCATGCGTCCGACGCGGCTGGCGCAGTACTTTGTCATTTTCGCCATGCCGCTGTGGGTGATCACCATTTTGCTGCTGGCGCTGGCCGCGCGCCAGCGCTTCCGTTACTGGACAAAAGGGGTGATAACGGCCGTTTCCCTACTCGTCATCCTCTTCATGACCACCTTCTTCTTTAGCTGGGTGGTCGCTGCCAGCGTAGAGGGCGCGGGGCGCACCCTGGCGCTGGCGAACAGCCTTGGCGTCACTTTGCCGCCCCGTCTTGAAGGAGTCATCGCGCCGCTGTGGGGGATAACGGCCGTTTTCAACCTCGCCCCCGCCTTCTTCAGCAGCCGGTTCGCTTACGGCGCGCTCACCCTCTACCTCTCGTCGCTGGTGGCCCTCATCGTCATGATCTGGCATGAAATTCTTCAACGCAAAGATGCAAAGGTGCAAAGCGAGGACGAGGAAAAAATTGAAACACCTGCCAAAGACCTCACCCCATCACCCCAGCAACCACAGGTTGCCCACCCGCTCACCCCCTCAGTCCTCCCCTTCGCCCTGCTGCTGGTGGGAACGGCCGTTCTGCTCACCCTCGGTCCTGAATTTGTTTATTTACGCGACAACTTTGGACAGCGCCTCAACACCATCTTCAAATTCTACTATCAGGCGTGGGTGCTGTTTGGCGTGGCGGCGCTGTTTGCACTCGGTTATTTGCTGCAAAACTGGAACAAAGGCAGGCAGCGCGTTGTGCCGATTTTGGCGGCTGCCGGTTATGTGGTGATGCTGGCCTTTGCCCTGATGTTCCCCTACTACGGCGTCAACTCGCGCATGGTGGAATATCGCGGCTCCGGCGAGATGGGCGAACGCCAGCCCGCCACGCTCGACGGCCTGGCCTACATCCAGCGCTACAATCCGGGCGAATACGACGCCATCATGTGGCTGCGGGAAAACATCGCCGGTTCGCCGGTGATTGTGGAAGCGGTGGGCGGACAGTACAGCGGCTACGGGCGCATGTCGGCCAATACCGGTCTGCCCACGCTGCTCGGCTGGGCCGGCCACCAATATCAGTGGCGCGGCCCCGACACGCCCGAACCGGGCCTACGCGACCCCGCCGTGCGCGACATCTACAGCCAACCTGATTGGTTGACAACCGCCACTCTGCTGGATCGCTACAACGTTTCCTACATAATCGTGGGCAATCTGGAACGCGACACTTACGGTCCGCAGGTACACGAGAAGTTCCGGGGCGGCCTGGAAGTGGCTTTCCAGAACGATTCAGTTACGATTTACAAATGGCGCAATTGACACGATAATGCTTACACTGAGTGTGCAAAAAAGAGGCGAATAAATTATGGCAAAAATTATAATTACGAAAGACAACTTGTTGAGTAAAGACGAGTTTCAAGCTCTTTTAGAACAAACGGAAACTCGTGGCTCTGCCATGGACAATATATTGCGTTTGATGCGTGAACTGGTTGCTTTTGAAGATCAATTCGGCCTTGCCAGCGACGTGTTTTATGCCCGGTTTATGCGCGGCGAAATGGGGGACGACATGTCATACGTGAAGTGGGCGGGTCGTTACGAATTATATTTGGAAGCCAAACAAGTCATTGACAGTCAATTAGTTACAGCCTGATGATCAAGCCTTATTTGTATCGGCTCTACGATACCATTATTTCCCGTGGTTACATTGAGATAGAGTTTCTGATCATTGATGATCAATCGGGACAGCGCAGCGCCATTGAAGGTCGTTTGCGGTTTCAGGATGACTCCTTGCTTGATTTCGATGAAGCAGTACTCTTGCGCAACCAACAAGTTGTGAAACTTCGTTATGCCTATCACTATCAAAACAGGGCAGGCGAATTGATTTTTCGTTATGATAATGCTCCTCATCATCCAAATATCCTGACCTATCCCCACCATAAACATGTCGGTTCTGTTGTAGAGGCATCACAAGCGCCTGATTTAAGTCAGGTTCTCAACGAAATTGAAACTTTGATTTTTACCGATGACTGATTTAATGATTGATAGTCCGAAAGAAAAACAAAAACTGCACCGGCTGACGATTGCCGATGGGCTGTTCATCCTGGTGGGCGCGGCGGCGGCCGTTTTGCGGCTGACGGAGTTGAGTAAGCTGCCATTGTCGGCGGCGGAGGCGCAGGAGGCGCTGGCGGTGTGGCAGTTCTGGCAGCCGGGCAGCGCCAACCTGGTGTTCAGCAGTCCTGCTTATTTCACCTTCACGGCGCTGCTGACGCCGCTGTTTGGCGTGAGTGATGGCGTGATGCGGCTGGTTCCAGCTCTGTTTGGCGTGATGCTGGTACTGCTGCCCTGGCTGCTGCGAGAACGCTTAACAACGGCGGGAGCGCTGGTAACGGCCGTTTTTCTCACCGTTTCCCCCATTGCCGTCGTTGTCTCACGCACGGCTGGCGGGGACGCCATTGCCCTGTTGGCCGCCTTCCTGCTCTTGACGGCCTGGGTGAAGGAGCGGGATACGGGTAACGGCCGTTGGTTTACCGTATTCACCATCGCCCTGGCCCTGGGCTTAACCAGTTCGCCCTTGTTTTACAGCGCGTTGGCAACGCTGGGGCTGGCCTGGCTGGGACAGCGCTTTATTGGCCCGGCATTGTTTGCGGAAGAGGGGGTTGGGCGGGAAACGGCCGTTTTCCGCAGCAGCATTCTCATCGGCGGCGGCGTCTTTTTGCTCATCAGCGCCTTCTTCCTGCTCAACCTGGGCGGACTGGGCGCCTCCGCTTCTATTTTGGGCGACTGGCTGCGCCAGTTTGGCGGCGCCGGCAGCCTGAACGGCGTCCTGACGCCTTTCCTGGCTGTCATCCGCTATGAAATCGCGCTGCTGGTTTTAGGGCTGGCGGCTATCATCTGGGCGGCGTGGCGCACGCAGCCGCTGCCCATGTTCAACGTCTACTGGCTGATCGGCCTGCTGTTTTTATTGGCCTTGCAGCAAGGCGTTCTCAGTAACGCGGCGCTTCTGATTGTGCCCCTTTACCTCATCATCGGCGCTTTTTCAGGCGCTGTTATTGGCGGGCGCATTACCCGGCATGGCTGGCTGCTTACGGCCGGCTTTCTGGTGCTGTGGGCTGTCATACTCGTCAATACAGGACGATTTTTACGCGTGATGATGTTTAGCGCCAACGATTTGAGTAACGTCTGGACGGCGCTGTTTGCCCTGGCGTTTGCCCTGACGCTTATCTTTTTTGCCCTCGGCTGGGACAGCCGCGCCACGTACCAGGCCGTCCTGCTCAGCGTGTTGGTGATGCTGGTGATCTACAATTGGGGCACAGCCTGGTGGCTGGGCCATGAAGCCGCCAATGATCCGCGAGAAACGTGGGTCACAACTGGCACTGACTCCGGGATGTTGACGCTAACGGCCGTTATTGAAGATTTATCGTGGCAGCTCAGCCGCTCTGACCGGGACGTGGATTTGCTGAGTACGGTGGATAACCCGATGCTGCGCTGGTATTTTCGGGATTATGTCAACGCCGAAATCGGCAAAACGGCCGTGCCTACGGCCAATCAAACGCTTATTATCACGCCCGCCGATGCCCAAACGGCGCTGGGAGCCAGTTACATGGGTTCAGACTACGCCATCATCCGTACGGCGCCGGTTGAACTGGCGCCTTCCGCTTCGCCCACGTTGGACACACTGCGCTGGTGGCTGTTCCACCAATCGCCCAACAAACCTGCCCAGGAACGGGTCATTTTATGGGTCAAAATGGAGACCGCGCCATGACGGGTGACAAATCCCAGGTCATTCACTGGCAAAAAGCCGACGCCGCCCCCAAATATGGCGACGAGCAAACGCTGGCCCTCATTGAGCGCTGTCTGCGCGGCGATGAGGCGGCTTACGTGGCGCTCTACAACACCTATGCCAGCCCGATTTACCGGCTCAGCTACAGCCTGCTGCAACACCAGGAAGACGCGGAGGAAGTGCTGCAAGACAGTTTTGAGTATGCCTTCCGCAAATTAAGCAGTTTTAATGCCAACAAGGCGTCGTTTAAGACGTGGCTTTACCGCATTGCCCTCAGCCGCTGCCGCAACAAACGGCGGCGCAAGTGGCTGCCCACGTTTTCGTTGAGCCAATTCGGCCAGGAGGAAAACGACCTCACCGACGTCCACACGCCCACGCCGGATGAAGCGGCGGCGCTCAATACGCAGCAGCAGCGGGTGTGGGCGGCGCTGAACGAACTGACGCCTAAATTGAAGGAAACGGCCGTTCTGCGCTATTACGAAGGTCTCTCCTACGTGGAAATCGCCAGCATCCTGGACATCCCGGCCAAAACCGCCGAATCCCGCATGCGCCTGGCCCACAACGCTCTGCGCAGCCTGCTGGCTGATGAGGAATTGGGCGGGTAAATGTGTATATCTAACAAAGATTCAAGATTAATGATTAAAGATTGAAGCAACTACTAAGCCCGTTGCCTGAGCCTGTCGAAGGCAATACGGGCTTCGACAAGCTAAGCCCTCGAAGAGGTTAGCAGTTACAGATTGAAAGGGTATATGCGAGCTAATCTTCAATCTTCAATCTTCGATTTCTAATTATGAACGAACACGTTATTCATCAAATACCAGATTATGTGTTGAACTTGCTGCCGAAGGCGGAACGGCAGGCGGTGGAGCAGCACACGGCCGTTTGCAGCCACTGCCACAAAACCCTGCAAGCAGAACGGGACTTAGGCCAGATGGTGCGCCTCACTTTACAGACAGCCACGCAGCCGGCAAACGGCCGTTTAACCCAACTTATGCCCGCCATCCCCAGCCACAAACAACGCCGGCCCGGCCTGGTGATGGGCTGGCAGCGGCAGTTGGCGGTGGTAGGGCTGCTGATGATGGTTTTGTTAGGGAGTTTGGGGATGTGGAACGGCCGTTCCCACACCATTTGGGGCGCGCCTTCTCCGACACTGGCAGTGACCGCTACCAGCACCCAGGACGCCACCGCCACCCTTGCCCAACAAGCCACCCAGGTCCAGGAAACCCTGGCGGCGCAGCAGCTCACGCTAACGGCCGTGGCCTCCCCCACCCTGGAAGCCTCCATCACCGCCACGCCCGCGCCCCAGCCCACCCCCATCGCCGCCATCCCGGCGCGCATGGCCACAAACTAACAACAGACCAACAGACTAACAGACTAAATTATGACCGAACTAACCACAGCGCAACCGGAACAAAAAACCTCAACCCTCAACGACATGCTGGCGAAGCCGCTTCTGGCTTCCATCAATTTGGACTGGGAAAAGGCCATCTACATCACCTTCATCATCATCGCCATCATCACCCGTTTTGCCGCCCTGGGCAGCCGGGTGATGAGTCACGACGAAAGCCTGCACACCCAGTTCTCCTACCAGTACTACATCGGTGACGGCTACAGCCACACCCCGCTGATGCATGGACCCTTCCTGTTCCACGCCACCGCCCTTACCTACTGGCTCTTTGGCGCCAGCGATCTGACTGCCCGTATTCCGGTGGCGATTCTAGGGGTGATTCTGGTGGTGATGCCCTACCTGTTACGCAAACCGCTGGGTCCGGTTGGCGCTCTGTTCACCAGTTTTTTCTTCCTGATTTCTCCTTACCTCACCTACTATTCCCGCTACATCCGCCACGACATTTACGTGATTACCTGGGCGATGATCGTGTTTATTGCCCTCTGGCATTACCTGGATGAAAGTAAAGAGAAATATTTATGGTGGTTTGCGGCGGGCACGGCATTGATGTTTTCCACCAAGGAAGTTTCTTTTATTTACGTGGCTATTTTTGGCAGCGCCCTGGTTCTGCGGCTGCTGGTTAAGTTTTTTGCGGCCCCTGGCCTGAAAAAAAATCTGGGCAAGCTGCTGTGGCCCGTTGTTATTCTGCTGCTGGCCGGTGTGCTGTTTAGCATCGGCCTGATCGGACAGGTGGTGGTGAAAGAAGCCACGACGGTAACGGACATCGTCACCGCCACGCAAGAAGGATTTGCCGCAGACCCCACCATGGAAACGGCCGTTACCCCCGCTCCCACCGACACCGCCGACAAAGTCTTACGCTGGGTAGAAGCCATCGGCCTTGTCCTGGCAGGCGTGGCTTTGTTTTTAGCCGTTTTCAAACTGCGCCCCGTGCTGGAAAAGTTCGCCGAATTTGACCTGATCATCCTCTTTACTACTCTCATCCTGCCCATGACCACACCGCTTTTTGTGCGTATTCTGGGCTGGAATCCCACCGACTACGTCATTCCCCAATGCACCATCGCCGGGCAAGAAACCATGTCCGGCCTGCAAATTGGCCTGGCCCGGCTGTTCAACGGCCCCTGCTGGAGCGCCCTGTTTAGTTCCAACTTCTTCTACACGCTCATTATCTTCGCCGTCATCTTTGCCGTAGCCGTGATAGTGGGTTTGTGGTGGAACCAGCGAAAATGGGTCATTGCCGCCGCCATTTTTTACGCGATTTTTGTGGTGCTCTACACCTCCGTGTTCACCAACATCGTCAACGGCCTGGCCAGCGGCATGTTTGGCTCCCTGGGCTACTGGTTGGACCAGCACGGCGTGCAGCGCGGCAGCCAACCCACCTTTTACTACCTGGTCGTGATGCCCATTTACGAATTTCTGCCGGTCATTTTCTCGCTGGCGGCCATCTGGTTATGGAGCAAAAAGGAACGCCTGCACCAAATCCTGGCCTACTGGCTGACGGTGTTCCTGCTCGCCTTCTTCTCTTACAGCCTGAGTACATGGTTGTATGCCCGTTCTTACCGTCTCAATGGGCAGATCATGGGGTCGGAAACGGCCGTTCTCGGCATTTCTCGTGACGTGCTGTTGGGGGGGATCCTGGTCTTGTTCATCCTCTTCCTCGGCCTCATTTTCTGGATCGTCGCCGCCCGCAAACTCATCAAACGCCGCCAGGACGTGGGCAGCTTAACCCATCTCTTCCACGCCGAACAGTTTCTCGGTTTCCTGCCCTTTGTCGCCTGGTGGCTGCTGCTCACCTGGGCCGCCTATTCCATCGCCGGGGAAAAAATGCCCTGGCTCAGCACCCATTTCGTCATCCCCATGGC
>JAWOGU010000375.1:0-4654 GCA_046496595.1 Chloroflexota bacterium | reverse complement strand
TGCACAGCCGGTTTTTTGAGTTGGAGGATGGCCAGTTGGCCGCATTATTTCACGCCCAGGCCGAGCACCAGGGCTACCCTGGCCGTCTGCATGGCGGCATTGCCGCGACGATTCTCGACGAAACCATCGGCCGGGCGGTCATGTTTCCCCTTTGGGCACGCTTGCCATTGCGGTTGGCGCCGAAGAAGAAGTAGTTGAAGAAGCGCCGGTTGAAGAATCCGTTGAAGAAGTGGCAGAGGCCGCCGATGCCAATGCCACCGTCAACGTGGCAGCTAATATTCGTTATGGTCCTGGCGTCACTTATGGTATTCTGGCAAACGGGCTGCAAACTGGAACCAGAGTAGCCGTCATGGGTCGTGATGAAGGCTCAACCTGGTTCAACATCATTACACCCAATAATGAAAAGGCCTGGATTTACGGCACCCTTCTGTCTTTGGATAGTGGGGTGGACATCGCCGCGCTGCCCATTGGTGAAGCCATAGATGTTCCCGTTGCGGCCGTTAGCACAGGCTCAGGCGCTGCCACAACTCCGCCCACGGGCAGCACTGCGCCGCCACCCGTTAGCGCCGGTCCGGTGGTGAACGCCGGCTTTGAGCTTGGCGGGCAGACGCATAGTTTTGCCAATCCGGTGCTTATGTCAAGCGCTGGTATGAATTGGGTTAAGTTCCAGCACAAATGGGGTCCCGGCTCCAATCCTGGAGATTTGGCAGGCCGCATCAACAATGCCCATGCCGCCGGTTTTAAGGTGTTGTTGAGTATGCCGGGAGCAAATACTTACCCCAGCAGCATAGACTTCGCCTCATATACCCAGTTTCTGGCCGGAGTGGCGGCGCTTGGCCCGGATGCCATCGAAGTCTGGAATGAAATGAATATCGACTTTGAATGGCCGGCGGGTGAGATTGACCCCAATGCCTATGTCACCAAAATGTTAGCGCCAGCTTACAATGCCATCAAGACAGCCAATCCGAATGTGATGGTGGTCAGCGGCGCTCCGGCGCCAACCGGCTTCGACAATGGCACCAACGCCTGGTCAGACAGCCGTTATATGGCTGGCATGGCGGCGGCCGGCGCCGCCAATTACCTGGACTGTGTAGGGGCGCATTATAACGCAGGCGCTACGTCACCAAGCGCGGTAACAGGCCATCCGGCGGGCAGTGACCATTACAGTTGGTATCTCATGCCTACGTTTAATGTCTATGCTCAGTTAGGCAAGCCGGTTTGCTTTACGGAATTGGGATACCTTTCCGGGCAGGATTATGGCGGCGTGCCGCCGCGCTTCTCTTGGGCGGCTAATACTACTGTGGACCAACATGCAGCCTGGTTGGCTGAGGCCGTGAGTCTGTTGGCGAACACCGGCAGAGTGCCTATGGTGATTGTCTTCAATGTGGACTTTACTCACTGGGGTGATGATCCGCAGGCGGGCTATGGCATGATTCGTAAGAATGGCGGCTGTCCTGCCTGCGCCACGCTGGCTCAGGTAATGGGACGCTAGATCAACTGATCATCAGTAATCGGCGATCAGTGATCAGATTGCTGGCGTATGTTTACTGATTGAATACAGGCGCATTCTGGTATGATAGACCAGAATGCGCCTTTTAATTTACAAAACCTGACGGGTTCCTGGAAATATGTTGGGGCAACTTCTCGAAATTTGGGTCTAAATGAAGCCTGAGCTTGTCGAGGCTGGTGGATCGGTCAAAGGCTGTTGGTTCGGCCAAAGGCCATTGGTTTCGACAGGACTTCGGCGTGAACTCAGTCGAACGCTCAACCAACTCTGTCACAATTTATGGGTATGAATCCTGTCGGGCCAGAAAAATGAGGAATGATATGAAACGATGGTTATTAATTTCTATGTTGATTTTTGGCATCGCTTTGCTGGCTGCCTGTGGCGGCGGTGAAGCGGAGACGCCGGTAGAAGCGCCGGCAGCGCAAGACGCGCCGGTTGAACAGGCGCCGACAGAGGCGCCGACGCTGCCGCCGCCTGTTGTTTCGGAAGGTGGGGAAGTGGTGAGCGGTGGTGATCCTGCGTCCGATGCGCAGCCGGCAGTTGAGGCGGCGCCGTTAGGCCCTGTGGTTCCCTGGCCGGCCGCTGCCTTTGGTTATGGCACGCAGGTGCATGGTGTCGCCAGTGTGGGCAATCCAGCCGATACCATGTCTTCGGTGCGCGGTCAGCTCAATCTGGATTGGGTGAAGATGCAGTTGAAATGGCCGGTTGTCCATCCCAGCCCGGAGGCGGATCAATGGTTTTTTTATGACGGTGTGATTGAAGAGGCGAATAAGAATGGCGTGAACCTGATGGTGAGCGTGGTAGGCGCGCCCACCTGGACGCGAGCGCAGGGCGGCGAGAACGGTCCGCCGGATGATTATGCCCAGTTTACGGCTTTTTTGGATGAACTTTTGACCCGTCATCCGGGGCAGATTCAGGCGATTGAGGTGTGGAACGAGCAAAACCTGGACCGTGAATGGACTTCGGCGAATGGGATTAGCCCGGAGGATTATGTCGAGTTTTTGCGTCAGGCTTATGAGACGATCAAGGGACATGATCCCAATATTATTGTAATTAGTGGCGCGCTTTCGCCGACCGGGCCTGGCGATTGGGTGAGCTGGGCGGATGATTTTGAGTATCTGGATCGGGCGTTGGCGGCGGGGATGCTGAATTATGCGGACTGCGTGGGCGTGCACCACAATGGCTACAATATTCCTCCCGATGTGACGGCCGAAGCCGCCCCGAGCCACCCGAAAGCGCAAACGGCCGTTTTCCGCGGCCCGTTCGACAATCCCCACCACTCCTGGAGCTTTAAGACCACACTCGATACCTACGCCCAAAAAGTGCAGGCGGTGGATGCCAGTAAAAAACTGTGCGTGACCGAGTTTGGCTGGGCCACGGTGGAAGGCTACGATGCGTATCCGCCCGGCTTTGAATTTGCCCAGGATAACAGCTTACAAGAGCAGGCTGATTACATCACCCAGGCATTCCAGCAGATGCATGATTCGGGTAACGTCTGGCTGGCTTTCCTGTTCAACTACGACTTTGGCAACAAGGGCGGCGGTCCTACGGATGATCCCGTTCCGTACAGCATTCTAGACGCCAATGGCGTGCCGCGGCCGGCGTTTGGCGCGGTGGCCGATATGGAGAAGACGCCTTAACTGAGCAGATTGAGGTGACAGTCACTTTCAGAAGTGACTGTCACCTGGCAGCATGTAATCTAAGACGGTTATGGGGCAGTAAGGGTGAAGATTCTGAGAAGAAACGCTGCATATTTACGATGGCAGACAGGAGGCAAAGGCTGGCTGTTTGTTTTACTGCTGCTGTTGTTTGGCTGCACAGAGCAGACGCCGATCCCCACGCCTGAACCACCGCCCCCCACGCCCTTCCCGACGGCGCTGATGGATGAGCAGCCGGTCAAGGCGTTGTTTGCGTCGCCGGCTTATGGTATCCATATTTCGCAGTGGTGGCGCCTGGATGCGCTGGAACGCGACCTGAACCTGACCCGCGAGATGGGTTTTGACTGGGTGAAGCAAACGTTTTCCTGGCGAGATATCGAAGGATATGCCAAAGGCGAGTATGATTGGTTCCGGCCGGATGCCATTGTGGAGGCTGCCGAAGAAGTTGGTTTGGAACTGGTTGTGCGCATAGATCGGCAGCCATTATGGGCGGTGCAGGCGCTGCCGGAGGCGGAGATTACGCCCCATCAACCGCCTGTGGATTACCAGGATTATGGTGATTTTTGCGGGGCGCTGGCGGCGCGTTACAAGGGGCGCGTGGCGGCGTACCAGGTGTGGAACGAACCGAATTTGAGCCGCGAATGGGGGAACAAACCACCCAGTCCGGCCGAATATACAGCGCTGCTTAAATTGTGTTATGAAGCCATCAAAGCGGCCGATCCGGAGGCGATTGTGATTTCGGCCGGGTTAGCGCCGACGGGCACCTCTTCCCCTGAGGCGATGCCGGATATGGAATTTTTGCAAGGCATGTATGAGGCGGGGGCCGCCGCTTATTTTGATGTGTTGGGTGTTCATGCGCCTGGCTATAAGGCGCCACCGGAGATGTCGGCGGAGGAGGCAGCGGTGCATGGAGAGTATGGTAACGGCCGTTGGTTTGTTTTCCGCCATGTGGAAGACATGCGGGCGATAATGGTGGCGAATGGCGACAGTGAAAAACAGATAGCCATCACCGAAATGGGCTGGATACTGCACCAGGATCAGCATCCTGATTACACCTGGCACGGCGTCAGCGAAGCCGAGCAGGCTGATTATCTGGTGCGGGCTTACCAATATGCACAAGAGCATTGGCAGCCGTGGATTGGCGTGATGACGACGGTTTACATGGCGGATGCAGACTGGACGCCAGCCGAAAATGAGCAGTGGTGGTGGTCGATTGTGCTGCCGGATGGCACGCCGCGAGAGGCGTTTGCTGCGCTGCGTGATATGGAAAAATAGAACGTGATGCGTGACAATACGCATCACGCATTATCTTTTATCTCAACGTTCGCTTAAATTTTGTGATTAAAGTCAAATCTGGTATACCACCTTATCATGGCGGATATCAATAGCATCGATACTCAAATAGAAAATGTTGACCAATTACCTGTCATCTATGGATTGCTTCAAAAGATGAACGTACAAGCAACTATCGACAGTACCATCCAGCCTC
>JAWOGU010000202.1:0-7050 GCA_046496595.1 Chloroflexota bacterium | reverse complement strand
CATCGCCGCTGGACCGCTCCCGAATGGCTGTACCCAACACCGGCCAGCCGCCCGCCATTTCCAGGCGGATGCCTGCCGGCGTCATGCTGCGCCAATCCACCAAGTGGCTTTCCGGCGTTTGGCGGTTTTGCCCGGCCGGCACCTGGACGATCATGTTGAGGGTGTGGCCTGTGGGGTCGTAAACGGCCGTTTTGAGGAGCTGCTCAAACTGAAGGGGAGTGATCGGGGTGGCCGTAGAAACGGCCGTTTGTGATATACTGGTGTTTACCATTAAGACCTCCTTGATGTCTTTTGGTTGTAGGCCACCCGAGATTCTTTCCCGAGAGTCGGGTGGCCTTATTGTTATATGTGACATTGATTTTAGCAGAAGTGCTAAAAATCGTCAAGCACATATGCTAATTTAGCGTTGACATGTGCCAATCATTCTGTTAGTATTGGCACAACTTGCTAAATTAAAAAAAGAGGAGGTGAGGTCGTATATGGCTCAGATTCAAATAAACTTCAATAATCTCTTGGCCCGAGTAGAACTAGAAACAGGAAATCGTCCAACACAACGTGAAATTGCGGAAGCCACTGGCGTAGCAGAATCAACGCTATCCAGGTTTGCGCAAGGAAAAACAGGAAGATTCGATGAGGAACTTCTTGTAAAATTGGTGGATTATTTTGATAGCAAGTTAGAGGGTGGGTGTACGTTAGGTGACCTAATGAGCTACCCCCCGGTAGAAGGCCAAGTTATTATTGAGCACTCCGCATTCGCGGCTGTGGGATAAAAAAAACCACGGCTGGTACCGTGGTTATTTTAGAGCCATTTATGGCCCACCTATGAAGACTGCCTCCGCTCTCACCAAAGATATGAGGTAGTCTTTGTGCAACCGAACGTTAACAGCAGAATACCGTAACGTCCTTTTGAGCGGGCAACGGGGTTCGAACCCGTGATAGATGCTTGGGAAGCATCTGTGATGCCACTTCACCATGCCCGCACTATAAGATGCGATTATAAACTTGCCGCATAGTCATGTCAAATGCATTTTTAATTAAAAACTTGTGCAGCTACTAAGCATGTCAAGATTAAGCTGCGCAGTGCAGGGCATCTCTCCAGAGAAATCACTGCGTTCTTCAGTCTCCACAGTTCATAGCTGCAATTCAGATCGAAAAGGTGGCAATATGTGGGCGTTGTTGAACACATTTAAAAAATCAGTCACAATTATCCTTGCACCTTGTTCTATTCGCTTTATAATCACAAAACAGTTTTTTTTAAGGTTAGCACTGCTTTGACGGGGATCAGAAATTAATGCCAGAAGCCACTATTTTGCTTGTTGAAGGGAAAGCCAATAATCCTCAATCTCTTTATCAGGCAATGCAAAAAGCGGGTTACAACACCGTCGTCTGCCATAACGGCAAAACCGCACTGGACAGCATTCGTGAGCAAAAACCAGACCTTGTGGTCTATAATGCCGCGTCATTGCGCTCCAATGGTATGCGTTCTTGCCGCCGTTTGCGCCGGACTTTAGGCGAGGAGGTGCCCATCATCCATACGCGCAATTCTGGTGATTCAGAAGCTGTTGAAGCAGAAGCCGATGTCTATTTGGAACACCCCTTTACTCCCAGGAAATTATTTAACCGGATACGCATGTTACTGCCTGCCGACGATACCACTGAGGAAGTGGTTCGTTTTGGCGAAATAAAATTTTACCCTTCCAAGCCGTCGGTTGACGTTTTTGGCAAGGGAGAGCAGCGGTTAACCCCTAAACTTGCAGAATTATTGCAAGAGTTTTTGCGCCATCCTAATATGGTGGTCACACGGGTTCAGCTCATGCAAAACGTGTGGAAGACGGATTATGTGGGAGATACACGCACCCTGGATGTTCACATTCGCTGGGTGCGGGAAGTGATTGAGCAAAACCCGGCAAAACCAGATTTTTTGCGTACGGTTCGCGGCAAAGGATATATTTTTGCCGTTCCACAAAAACAGAAAAATCAGGATTGAATTCCTAAAAGGCTTCTCCCATCCGGAGGTTCAAAACCCTTGGGTGGGTGTGCGCACAGGAAAATAAAAACACCACCTGAATTCAGGTGGTGTTTTTGGTTTTTGCATGAAACAAAGATGGTTAGGCGGCTTTGGAACGAGCTTCGGTTAGGGCTGCCATGAGGCGGCCTTTACGCCGGGCTGCGTTTTTGGGATGGACTACGCCTTTCCGAGCTGCTTTGTCCAGGGTACTGTAGGCTTGCCGGGCTACGGCTTCAGCTTCTTCCAGATTACCCTCTTCAATAAGCAAACGTGTTTTCTTTACGTATGTCCGTGCTGACGTGCGGTACATGCGGTTATGCGCTGCCCGTTTGTCTCTTTGCCGAATGCGTTTTTTGGCTGATTTTGTATTCGCCATTTTTAAATAATACCTCCGTAAGTTTTATCGTTTTGATATTTCACGGAAGGCGTGAGAGCGGCAGGATGATAACATACAAAGCTGAGAACGCCAACTGTAATTTCCAGCGACGTTTGCCCTAATGAGTGGATACGATATAATGCGCTAACAATTGATTTTATTTTCAGGGAGCTGGGATTAACCTGGCTGAGAGGGTGACTGTAACTGTCGCCGACCTGTGAACCTGATCCGGGTAATGCCGGCGGAGGGAATGTGATTATCTACAAAGCCACCCGATCGGGCGGCTTTTTTTGTTTTGGGGCAGGTGTGTGATGACTATTTTGATTTTTGCCAATGGTGAAATTGCTGATGTGGCGTGGATACGGCCGTTTTTGCCCAAAGCTTCTCTGGTTATGGCGGCGGATGGCGGCAGCCGTCATCTATACCGACTGAACTGGCATCCGGACCTGGTGGTGGGTGACATGGATTCGGTATCGCCTGAGATTCTGGATTGGCTGGAAAACGCGGATGTGCCCATCCGGCGGCATGATCCGGTGAAAGATGAAACGGATCTGGAGTTGGCGCTGCTTCATGCCCGGGAATATGGTGAACAGATTTTGTTGTTTGGTACGTTGGGCGGCCGCCTGGACCACATGTTGGCGAATGTATTGTTATTGGCGCACCCTTCCCTGGCGGCAAGCGATGTGCAGTTGGTGGAGGAGCGGGAGCGGGCCTGGTTGGTCCGGGACCGCTCGCAGTTTAAGGCGGAGCCGGGGGATGTTGTGTCCTTGATTCCGGTGGGCGGGGACGTGCGGGTGCGGGAGACGGAGGGATTGCGCTGGTCTTTGCTGGACAGTGTGCTTGATTTTGGGCTGGTGCGCGGGTTGAGTAATGAGGTAACGGCCGTTTCCGTTTCAATTGAAGTGGTTTCGGGCACACTACTTTGTGTGCATCAAACCACATCCAAATAGGAGTAAATCATGCGATTACGATTAGGATTACTAAGTCTGGTTATTTTAATGCTGGCGGCGTGTGGGGCGTCTTCCGCTACGGTTGAACCGCGAACGCTGACGATTATGAGCCACGACAGCTTTAGCGCCAGCGAGGCCGTTTTGGAAGCGTTTGAGCAAGAATATGGCGCCGATGTGGTACTGCTGCCTTCCGGTGATACGGGGGCCGCTTTGAACCAGGCCATTCTGGCAAAAAACAACCCACTGGCGGATGTTTTTTTTGGCGTGGATAATACCTTTTTGGGCCGCGCCCTGGAGGCAGAGATATTCGAATCATACGAATCGCCGGTTTTAGCGGATATCGATGAGGCGCTGATAGTAGACAATAGTTACCGCTTGCTGCCGGTGGATTATGGCGACGTGTGCCTGAACTATGACAAAGCCTGGGTGGCGGAAAATGGGCTGGAACTACCCGCAAGTCTGGCGGCGCTCACCGATCCGGCCTATAAAGACCTGTTGGTGGTGCAAAACCCGGCGACCTCCAGTCCTGGATTGGCTTTTTTGTTGGCGACTGTCAGTGAATTTGGCACAGAAGGCGTTTACACCTACCTGGATTTTTGGGCGGACCTGCGCGCGAATGGCGTTTTGGTAACCAATGGCTGGGAGGATGCCTATTACACGCATTTTTCGGTGACGGGTGATGGGGAACGGCCGTTTGTCGTTTCATACGCCAGCAGTCCGCCGGCGGAGTTTATCTTTGCTGATCCACCGGTCGCGGAAGCGCCGACTGCCAGTCTGGTTGAACCGGGCATGTGTTTCCGGCAGATTGAGTTTGTGGGAATTTTGCAGGGAACCGAACAGCGTGAACTGGCTGAAGCCTTTATCGATATGATGCTTTCCCAGCCATTCCAGGAAGACATTCCCTTGAATATGTTTGTCTTTCCGGCAAACGTGAAGGCGCAGCTGCCGCCGGCATTTGTGGAATGGGCGCAGATACCGCAGGAAACGGCCGTTATCGACCTGACAGAACTCAATGAAAATCGCGATCTATGGATTGAAGCCTGGACGGAAGTCGTCTTGCGATAAACATTTGGGTGACAGTCACCTCAAAGGTGACCGTCACCTGATAAACGGCGATCAGGGCAGCGTGCAGCCACCGGGGATTTGGATGTTGGGGTCAATGTAAATTTGTTTGGAGATGCGCGTGCCTGTGGCGTCATCAATCGCCATCACTTCGTTGTTATAGTTAGCGCAGCGGCGGGCTTTGGCAAAGTGATAGGCAGGGAAAGTTCCCCGATACTCCGCCGGTTGGTCGGCGTCAAACACAAAAACCGTATAAGGTCCGCCGCCGCCGCCGTAAGGCGTGATTTCCACTCGGCAGCGATATTCAATGCCAATATACTCGCAGCTTCCAATGACGTAGATCAAATTGACAGGTTGTTCGACTGTGACCGTGGCAGCCGAGGTGGGCGAGGCCACCGGCGTAAGGGTCGGCGTGGGGGTGGGCGTCGCCTCAAGATACGCGCCTAAAGTAAATTCCAGCGGTTCCCCAATCGCACTGCCGGTGGCGGCATCCGTGAGCTGCCAGGTGCTGTCAAAACGTCCGGCGCGGCTGGGCGCTGTAAAATCAGCAGTGATGGTGGTTTGTTCGCCGGGATTGAGCGCAGCCACGACAATGGGGTCGTCCTCGAAGCCAAACGTTTCCCCATCAACATAGACCCATTCCAGGCTGTCAGGCCAGGGACAGGTTCCGCTGTTTTCCAGCACCCAGTTCACCGGGAAATTTTTGCCGGTCGGAGCGGCGTCGAACTGTTCGTTTTGGTAGGTATAGGTGTTGACCAGCGTGACGCCGGGCACGCACGCTTCTAAGTAGAGGGCGGTGCTGTCAACGGTGGGAGCAGGCGTGGGCGTTTTTGTGGCTTCCGGCGTGGGGGTGGAAGTTGTTTCAACGGCCGTTGTCGGGCGGCTTTCTTCAGTTAACCGCACGGCGACGGCAATGGTGGCGGCAGTGTCCGGGGTTTCTTGTGGTGATGTTGTGGCAGTAGGGTTGGCTGTGTCCGTAGCTGCCGGACTGACACCGGCGATCACCTCGCTGCCCTGGTTCCTGTTGCTAAACAGGCCGAAGGCCGCTGCCGTTCCCCCCAAAAGCATCAAGACCAGCAGTCCCAGCCCCACAAAAAGCCAGGGAGAACGTTTTTTGGCGACCGGCACGGGCGGCGCTGCCGGCGGTGTTTGGCTAGGCAGCGGGATGCTTTGAAAGGTTGGCGTGCTGTCATGGACGCCGGCGCTAAAGGCTGTGGCGGAAACGGCCGTGCTGGCCTGGACCGCCTGCGTGGGCGTTTCCGCAGCCGTTAAAGGCACAGCGGCAGCGGAGGCCGCCACAAAAACACCGGATTTGGCGCTAGAATCCAGTTGGATGGCGCGTAAATCTTCAGCCATCTCACCGGCTGTTTCGTACCGGTCATCCGGATCCTTGGCCATTGCCTTGAGAATGATGTCCTGCAAAGAAATCGGCACATTGGGATTAAAGGTGACTGGTTCAGGCGCCGGTTCGTTAACGTGTTTCATGATGACGGCGAGGGGCGTATCGGCGGTGTAGGGCAGTTGTCCCGTCGTCATCTGGAAGAGCAGGATGCCCAGGGCGTAAATGTCTACGCGCTTGTCACCGGGTTTGCCCATAGCCTGTTCCGGGGACATGTAGGAGGGGGTGCCGATCAAAGCGCCGGTGGCGGTGTAGGCCATCGTTTGCCCGCCCATCATCTTGACGATGCCAAAATCGGTGAGCAGAGCGCGGTCATTATCGCCCAGCATGATGTTGGCCGGTTTTACGTCTCGGTGGACCATGCCATGCCGGTGGGCGTAATCCAGGGCTTCGGCGACTTGATAGCCAAGCTGCACCGCTTTGCCCAGAGCCATGCTTTCCTGTTTTTCCGTCAGTTCTTCTAGCCGTTGTTTGAGCGTGCCGCCGGCGATGTATTCCATTACCAGGTAATAGGTGTCCTCCTGGTAAACGTCAAAATCATACACGCCGACGATGTTGGCATGGTTCATGGCGGCCATGGCGCGCGCTTCACGTTTAAAACGCTGCAAGAAGTCTTGTTCGCTGGCTAAAAAGGCGTGCATCAACTTGATAGCGACGTAGCGGTCCAGGTTTTCCTGGTAGGCCTTGTAGACTTCAGCCATGCCGCCGCGGCCTAATTTTTCTAGTATTTGGTATTTACCGATGTTACGACCGGTTAGGGTGTCTGACATAGCTGCTCCGCTGGTTGGGGCTGAGTTTGATTTCTAGTTTACCAAGTTTGAGAAGAACAAAAGTAGCTTTGGTTTACAGTGCCTTGTAGGGTTAGTGTACCGTTAGTTTGTTACGATGCTTCTTAATTGACCGCAGCCGGCAGCGATGTCGATGCCGCGGCGCTGGCGCACGGTGCTGGGGATGTGGTAGCTGGTGAGGATGGCCTGGAATTGCTTAACGGCCGTTGTGCGGGCCGGTAGTCCATCATAACCCAGGGTAGGGTTGAGCGGGATAAGGTTAACGTGGGCGTCCATGCCTTGCAGCAGTACGCCCAGAGCATGAGCCTGTTCTGGTGTGTCGTTTTTGCCTTCGATGAGCGTCCATTCAAAGAAGATGCGGCGTTCTCGCTTTTGACTGTAGGTGCGGCAGGCTGCCATAAGTTCGGCCAGAGGCCAGCGGCGGGCGGGCGGCACCAATGCCTGCCGTTCTTTGTCCGTAGCGCCGT
>JAWOGU010000178.1:0-9110 GCA_046496595.1 Chloroflexota bacterium | reverse complement strand
GGGTAGAGAGGACGCCGGCAAGGGCCATGTCGTCGCTTTCGCTGAGCTGGTCCAGGCGCTCGGCTTTTTTGACGAGGGCAGCGACGGCGGGTGGATGGAAACAGCCGGCCGCTTCCAGTTTGGCCGGTGAAAGCATATCCTGGACCCAGGGTAACGGCCGTTTCTCCGGGAAAAAGCTGCGATGAATGGGGGCGCGATACGGCCGTTTTGGCCGGTTCCAGATTTCGGGCGGCAGCAGGTCGTGCACGGCGCGTTTGAGCACGTGTTTCTCGTCCAGCCCGCGCAGTTTGTACTGCGGCGGAAGCTGGTTGCAAAATTCGATGACGCGGTAGTCCAGAAAGGGGAAACGCCCTTCGATGGAATGGGCCATGCTCACCCGATCCCCCTGAGAAGAGAGCAGGTATTCCGACATGAACACTGTGATTTCCAGATACTGCGCCTGGGCCAGCGGGGACCAGTGGGCAAACTCAGGCGGGAGAGTGGGAACGGCCGTTTCCATCCCATTTAACCGCGCCGTAAAATCAGGCGAAAACACCCGCTTGCTGCGCCCGGTATTGCGCCAGCGAATCAGGTGCGAGTAATAGGGATTCGCCGTTTCCGTTAGGGCATGGCCGAAAAACTTGCGCAAATAGGCGTCGCTGCCCTGTCCCAAAGCAGAAATATACGGGTAGAGTTTTGTCAGCAGCAGCGGTCGAATGGCAGAATCGGGTTCCTGCGCCCAAAAGCGGCGCACTTTATTTTCCTTAAAAATGTTATAACCGCCCAGAAATTCGTCCGCGCCTTCGCCGGTGAGTACCACCTTAAATGCGGTATCCTGCACCAGTTTGGAGAGCAGGAACAGCGGCGCGGGCGAGGTGCGTGTGAGGGGCGTCTCCGTGTGCCATACCACCTGTGGGAAGGCTTCGCCGATGTCCTGGTGACTGGCGGTGATGATGTGGTGCTTGGTGCCTAAATGAGCCGCCATTTGTCGTTGGAACGGACTTTCGTCGAAAGCCTCGTCGCTGAAGGCGATGGAGAAAGTCTCCAACCGGTTGCCGGTATAGCGGCGGATGAAAGCCGTGATGGCGGAGGAATCCAGACCGCCGCTGAGATACGCGCCCACCGGCACGTCGGCGCGCAGCCGGATTTGGGTGGCGTCGACCAAAAGCTGGCGTAAATGGGCGGCGGCTTCGTCCAATGAGTAGGCTGGCGGATAGGTTTGTTGGCGGGCGTCGGGGAATTGGGGCTGCCAATAGCGTTCAATGCGCATAGGCTGGCCTTGTTTTGCCAGCAGCCAATGTCCGGGCGGCAAGGTTTGTATACCCCGGAAGGCAGTGCGCGGCGAGAGCGGACTCCAGTAGGTGAAAATCTGGTCGATGGCGGCCGGATCCAGCGCGGCCTGGACGCGGTTGTCGGTGAGCAGGCTCTTGATTTCAGAGGCAAACAGCAGGGCGTCGCCCTGTTCTGTGTAGTAGAGCGGGCGCACGCCGACCCGGTCCCGAGCGATGAAGAGGCTGCGTTCTCGTTCATCCCAAATGGCAAAGGAGAATTGGCCGTTTAAGTGGGTCACGCAATCCGTACCGTATTCTTCATAGAGATGCACGATGATTTCGGTGTCTGAACTGGTGGCGAACTGGTGGCCCAGTTTTTGCAGGACGGGCGTCAATTCAACATAGTTAAAGATTTCGCCGTTGAAGACAATCCAAATGTCGCCGGTTTCGTTGCTGATGGGCTGCTGGCCGCCGCCGAGGTCAATGATGCTCAGGCGGGCGCTGCCCAGACCGACCCCGCTCTGTTCATCCTGAAAACGGTAGACGCCAAACTGGTCTGGTCCGCGATGGCGCATGGCGCCGAGCATGGTGTAAAGCTGGGCTTCGCTGATGGGTTGGTCTGGGGTTTGGTGGAGGATACCGGCGATTCCGCACATATTTGTGAACAGTTTACAGTGTACAGTTTACAGTAAACAGCGAACTGTACACTGTAAACTGTTTACTGCTTACTTCCCTTACTTGAGGTCTTTTTTGGTGATTTTTCCGCTGCTGGTTTTAGGCAGCTCGGTTCGGAACTCGACGATTTGGGGGACCATGAAGTCTTCTAGGTGGGCGCGGCAGTGGCGCAGCACGTCTTTGTCGGTGAGGCTGCTGTTTTGGCTGACGACGAAGGCTTTGATGGCTTCCCCTAAAATGGGATCCGGCACGCCGATAACGGCCGTTTCCGTCACCCCGTCCAGCCCGTAAATCACCGTTTCCACTTCTTTGGGCGCTACCTTTTCGCCGCGGCTCTTGATGATGTCGTCTTTACGTCCGACAAAGTAGAAGAACCCTTTTTCATCCATACGGAACAGGTCGCCGCTGTAGCAGACGCGCTCGTTGGGCAGCGGACCGGGGCGGTAGCGTTGGGCAGTGGCTTCCGGCTTCTCCCAGTAACCGCGCATGACGTGCCCGCCGCGAATGACCAGTTCGCCAATTTCGTTGGGACCTAACCGTTGACCCTGTTCGTCTTCCAGCCACACTTCCGTGCCGGGAATGGCGATGCCCACCGAGCCGGGACGGACATCGAGCTGTGCCGGCGGCAGGTAAAGGGTGCGTTTGGTTTCCGTGAGACCGTACATGGAGTAGAGCGTGGCCCAGGGGAAAAGCTGGCGAATTTCCTGGATGTGCTTGGGCGGCAGGGCGGCGGCGGTGTTGCTGATGTAGCGCAGGGAGCGCAGGTCAAATTTGCTCAGGTCCATTTGCAGCAGCAGGGCGAACATGGTGGGCACGCCGGGGAAGCCGGTTACTTTTTCCTGCGCCATCAGGCGCAGCGCTTTGGCGGGGTAAGCGAAGGAGTTTTCCAGGATCAAGGTTCCGCCAAACTTAAAGGTCATCAGCAGTTGGTACAGGCCGTAGTCAAAGGAAAGGGGCAGGGCGCAGAAAACGATGTCGTCGGCGCTGTTTTGCAGGTAGGTGATGATGGAGGCGGCGGCAAAGGCGACGTTGCTGTGGGCGGACATGACGCCTTTGGGGTCGCCGGTGCTGCCGGAGGTGTAGATGAGGCAGGCCAGGTCTTGATCGATGCAGTGGTTGGCAACGGCCGTTGCCGGGTAGGCTTCCTGGATTTCGGCAAAGTTCTGGCAGTGGGGACGAGTGGAAACGGCCGTTTCCGCCTCCTTGTCTGTGAAAATGGTGTAAGCCACAGAGGGCGCCGCCGCTTTCACATAGTCAGCCGCTGCCGCCGACTGTCCCCGCATCATCACTGCCTGGGCGCGGCAGTTGTTGACTACGTAGGCCAGTTTGTCTTTTTTGGTGGTGGCGTTGACCACCACAAAGACGCCGCCGGCTTTGAGCGTGGCAAAGATGCCGATCACCAGTTCCACGGAATTGGGCAAGTACAACACCACCCGATCTCCGCGTTTGAGGCCATGATCTTGCAGCGCCTGAGCCAGACGGTTTGCCATGTCATTGATTCGACCATAGCTTAGCCGTTGATCGCCGCAAACCAGCGCCGTTTTATCTGCAAAACGCGCTGCGCTGTTTTCCAGGAATTGATGAACAAGAAGCATGTTTATACCTCAGGAAGCAACTGGGGCGGATTCGGTTTTACGCAGGATATAGTGGTAGAGATTATTGATAGAATCGAAATTGTCTGGCTCAATTTCATCATCTTCAACGGTGATTTGAAACGTGTCTTCCACAAACAGAATAAGTTCCAGGGTACCCATTGAATCGACAATGCCTTCGTCCATGAATGAAGTGTCGTCATTCAGGCTGCCGTTGTCTTCAGCAAATAGAAAATTTTCTACGATAAATTGTTTGATTTGTTGGTGAATGTCCATGAATGCCCGACCCCCCAATTAAAATATTGTCTAAACCAATAAACATAAGAGGATTATAAGAGTTTTTCGCTTACGATGCTCATTAAGCCGCTGGTAAAAGATATTTTTGGATTCTCCCGGATTTCAGAGAGTGAACACTTAATGATACGTGAGGCGTGACCAGAGAGAATTCACGCATCACGTATCACGCCTCGATTTCTTTATTTCTCCGGGCCAATCATCAAATTCAAGGCGCGCCGCCAACTGTCTGCTTCGGCGTTGAAGCCTTCATGCTGAAAGCGGTAGTCGTTTTTGCGGATGAACTCGTCTAGTTCGGCGATGAGGGCGGTGAGTTTTTGTTGATGGCTTTGCACGAGGACTTGGAAGGCGGTGTCGTTGGGGGCGGTGTCCAGGGATTGGCGCAGGTGGGAAAAGCAGAGACCATCTGTTTGCTGCATGGCGGCTGTCATGCGGGCATCCCCTTCAGCCAGGGTATCGACAACGGCCGTTATCGCAATATCCGCCATCTCTTTTTTACGGGCGCAGGCGGGGCATGATTTCGCCGCCACCATATGGTCGGCAATGCTGCTGTTTTTGAACTCGCTATTCTGGGAGGATGTTGAGGGTTTGAATATACCTTTTAGATACGCCGTTCTGCTTTGCGTATAGCTGATTTTAGCCAGTGATTTATTAAACGTATTGAGAATGTCGCGGTAGATAAAAGCAATGCCCAGGGGAGCGGCGTCGCCCGCTGTGGGAAGCTGCCAGGCGTGTTCCGCGCAAAAACCCATCGATTCACGAATCCGCAGGCGGGTGGCGACATCGTTGACGCTGTCAAAAATCAGTCCTTTTAACTGCCGCTCGACACAAATATCTCCCCAACGGCAGATCGGGCAGCCAGGTTGGGCGCTGGCCTCGATAATTTCATGATAGCTGAACGGCGTCAATTGGGGCATAAGATGTTCCTGTTTGTCGTTTACAGATTGGACCAATCATCAAGATTGGTCCAATCTCCGCCACGTAATTTTAGCTGGCTGCTTATTTTATCTCAGTGACCTGCACGACCTGCGCCCGGCCTGGCCCTACCGAGACGCTGCTGATGGGCGTCTGCGTATTTTGGGCGATGTAGGTGATGTACTGTTGGGCGGCAGCCGGTAAATCGTCCCAGGCGCGCACGCCGGTGATATCTTCCTGCCAGCCGGGCTGAATGTCAAAGACGGGTTCGCAGCGGGCCAGTTCTTCCAGGCTGTAGGGGAAGTAGTCGATCACCTTTCCGTCCAGTTTGTAGGCTACGCAGACCGGGATTTCCGCCAGACCGCTGAGTATGTCGAGTTTGGTGAGAGCCAGGTCGGTGAAGCTGTTGATGCGCCGGGCGTGGCGCAGCATCACCAGATCCAGCCAGCCCACGCGGCGAGGGCGACCGGTGGTGGTGCCAAATTCGTCCCAGGGATTGGCGCCGGTACCGCGCAGGCGAACGGCCGTTTCGCCATCCGTTTCACAGGGGAACGGGCCGCTGCCCACCCGGCTGGTGAACGCTTTCGCCACGCCAATCACCCGGCCAACCTGTTTGGGGCCAACGCCCAACCCGGTTAAAGCGCCGCCCGCCGTGGGGGAGGAACTGGTGACAAAGGGGTAGGTGCCGTGGTCAATGTCCAGAAATGTGCCCTGCGCGCCTTCCGCCAACACGGAACGGCCGTTTTGCAAATATTCATCAATAAAGACGGCGCTGTCCACCAAATGGGGCGCAAGTTTTTGCGCGTAGACAGCATATTCGGCCGCAATCGCCCCGGCGTCCAGCGGCTCCGCCCCGAACAGCTTTGTCAGCGTTTCGTTGTGCGCCGCCACGTGCTGGTGGATAGCTTCCGCCAATGTTTCCGGATCGGCAAACAGACCGGCGCGCAAACCGGCGCGGGCGATTTTGTCGGTGTAGGCGGGGCCAATGCCGCGCAGGGTGGTGCCGATGGCGTCTTTGCCCAATTGCATTTCCTTGGCTTTGTCCAGAGCAATGTGAGCCGGCGTGATGATGTGGGCCGCCCGGCTGATTTTGAGCCGCGCCGCCCTGACATTGACGCCTCTTTCGGCCAGCCCTGCCATTTCCCGCAGCAAAACCGCCGGATTGAGCACCACGCCGTTGCCGATCACGCAAATTGCTTTTTCATGGATAATGCCTGAGGGAATCAGGTGCAGCTTAAATACTTCGTCTGCAACAGTCACCGTGTGCCCGGCATTATCGCCGCCGCTGAACCGGCCCACGACATCCGCCTCGGCGGCCAACAAGTCTGTGTAACGTCCTTTGCCTTCGTCGCCCCATTGGGCGCCAACAATGATATTTAGTGGCATGATAATCCTCCTGGTTTTTTCTGACAGTAACATCTCAATAATCTAGTGGAAACGAGGCCTGAGCTTGTCGAAGGCCGTTGGTTCGGCCAGGGCCGTTGGTTCGGCCAGGGCCGTTGGTTTCGACAGGCTCAACCAACTCCACAGCGAGTTATTGAGAAGATGCTCCGATAGGCAAAAAAAATCCCGATAGGGGCATTTGGCGCCGCCATATCGGGCTTAATCGCTTATCATGAACGAATTAAAATCTGTGATTTGGAACGTGTCATTCCCTGTTTTGCTTTATGTGAGATTTTTCAGCGCCAAATTATAGCAGAATTGCGCCAGAGTAAAACCACGAATCAATGATGAACATTAACCACTGTGCCATAGGCAGACCAGTTGTAAAGCCAACGGGCATCCGCGGGCGACAGGTTAACGCAGCCGTGGCTCATGGGGTAGCCAAAATTGTTGTGCCAGTACGCGCCGTGCAGGGCGTAATCTTCAAAAAAGTACATCACGTATGGCACGTTTTCCAGGTAATAGTCGTAACCCAGCAGAGCGCCATTCATCGTTTGGCTTTCCAGGCGCAGCCACACGCGGAACATGCCGGTCACTGTGGGGAATTCGGCAGTGCCGCTGGAAATGCGGGTCGTGAAGACCAATTCGTTGCCTTCGTAGGCGTTGAGGGTCTGGCTGCTGAGGTCTATGTCGATCCAGGCTTCGTCTTGTTTGACGCCGAAGGGGCGCATGGCGGGTTTGCTGTTTTGTGGAGCCAGGAAGGTGGGAACCAGGGTGGGCGTGGGTGTGGGGGTGTTGGTGGGTGTGGGCGTGATGGTCCAGGCAGCGCGTGGAGCGTCGTTGGCATCATTGGCGGCGATTTGTTTACTCTGGGGGTGAGGTTGGGCTGCGGCGGCGGAAAAAGGATTGGTGGTGGGATGGGGAGTGGCGCTTGCGGCAATGATGGCCGTGGGTCGGGCGTCGGCAATTTGGCGGGGTGAAACGGCGGCTGTTTGGGTGTTGGTGGACCAGGTGTAGGCAAGGAAAACGGCCGTTATCCCCCCCATCAACACCATTAGCAGCGCTACAGCGCCAATCAACCAGGTTGTCCAGGTGCGATTACGACTGGGCGGGGTTTCCGACGGGGCGTTCTTCGCTTTTTCCAGCCGGTTTTCGGCCCAGGCTCTTGCTTTTTGCACAGACGGGTCATGCGGTTGGAGCATTTCGGCGCGTTGGATGTATTTCAGGCTTTTTTCAGGTGAATGGGCAGCCGCGCCAAGCAGCAGCCAGGCCTGATAATCATTGGGATTTTCGCGGATGGCCTGATGAAGCAGGGTGCGAGCTTGTGCTTTTTGGCCGTTTTTTAGAGCAAACCGGGCTTGTTGCACGGACATGATCAGTTGACGGCTTTGTTTTGCTTGTACTGGTTGACAAAGCAAAGAAGACCGTTTGTAATACCTTGCGCCGGCACGGCGGCGTTGGTGGTGATCATTTCTCGATCCAGGTTCATGAAGCCGACTTCGATGATGACAGCCTGCGTCGTGGGACCGAGTTTACGAAAGACGTGGTAATCTGCCATGTCCGGCGTGATGGTGTTGGCGTGGTAGAACATTTGGGTGGCGCTGCGGTAGGCGTCTTCTACGCAGATAGAGAGGGCGCCGGAGTTAGTATAGGCGGAACCGGAAATTTTAAAGCCGGTAGCCAGGTCGTTGATGTAATCGCAGGAGTCGGCATGGATGGAGAGAACGGCCGTTGCCGCATACCCGTCAAGGCTAGCATCAAACTCATCCAGTTTCTCAGCCCGAATCCCTTGTGCTTGCAAATCAGAGAGCACCATATCAGCGATATTTTCGTTGACCTGCGCCTCCGTCAGACCATCCGCGCATACTGCCCCGGAATCGAAGCCTTTATGCCCGGCGATAATACCTATGCGGATGGGTCCCGGGCTTTGCACCAGACGCTGCACCACCGGTTTCTCGGGTATTACTTTATGAATAGGCGCGGTCAGGGCGCCCTCCTCATTTGTCAGAACGGCAGCCACATTAGCCGCTTCTGCTGCTGCGTTTTCCGGGCTGAAATACCAATACACCAACACCATGCCGGTAAACGCCACCACAAGAAAAACCACAATTGGCATATTTCTTTTGAAAAAACCAATAATGGGTGGTGAAGAGGGCTGTCCGCTTGTATATCTGGATTGGTTTCGCATGTTGTTATTCTACAACAGTTTGTGCTTCATTAGAAAAGATTCATGAAAATCCAACGAAATCATTATACATTGCGGTATACTTGAAAAAACAGGACTTGGCAGATTTTTAAAAACCTTTCAGGTCTGTATAAGGAAATAGTTAGGATAACAATATGGATGAACAACCAGATGGTTCCCGTCCGTCAATTCCGGTATGGATTTGGATAGCTGGGGCTGCTGCAATTATCTTTGGTTTGCTATTTTGGAGTAACGGTCAATTCAGCCGTGCGGATCAGGTTGGTTTGCAAGAAGTGATGACTGCCATTGAGAATGGTGAGGTTAAGTCAGTCACACTGACTGGCGATCGGCTAGAAGTTGAAATGTCGAATGGGACTACTGTTGCCACAACCAAACATTCCCGCGACAGCCTGACTGGCTTGTTTGAATATTACGGCATTACTCAGGAACAACTGGAAAACGTGGCGCTGCAAGTTAACGATCAGAGTTTGTGGAACAGTCTGTTCTCGATTTTGATTACGATTGGCCCTATTTTGCTGTTGATCTGGATTTTTAGCCGTGGCTTTCGCCAGATGCAGGGTGGCGGCGGCAATAATATATTTGGCTTTGGCCGCAGCCGCGCCCGTGACCTAAACGACTCTAACCGCCCCACCGTCACGTTTGATGATGTTGCCGGTGTCGAAGAGTCCAAGATGGAACTGGCCGAAGTGGTGCAGTTTTTGCGCGAACCGGAAAAATTTGTGCAGGTCGGGGCGCGTATCCCCAAGGGCGTTTTGATGGTTGGCCCGCCTGGGACCGGTAAAACGCTGCTGGCTC
>JAWOGU010000305.1:0-28285 GCA_046496595.1 Chloroflexota bacterium | reverse complement strand
GAGTTTTTGCCAGAGGCGAAGGCCAGCCACATTTTGCAGGAGAAGGTGGCGGGCATGGACAACATGACGGTGACGGTGAATCATGCGGTGAAGGAATTTAAGGGGAACGGCCGTTTACAAGCCATCGTCGTCGAAGACAGGGCCACGGGCGAACTGAAAGAATGGCAGTACGACGGCGTCTTCGTGTTCATTGGCCTGACGCCCAACAGCCAACTGGCACAAAGCGTGGCGGAAACCAATCAGTGGGGTTTTGTGCTGGCAGACAAAACGTTGATGACTTCGGCGCCTGGTCTCTTCGTCGCCGGCGACGTGCGCGAGGGGTCTACCAAGCAGGCGGCGTCAGCGGCCGGCGAAGGAGTGACGGCCGCTTTGATGATCCGTGAATATTTGAAGGAAGTGGGCTGAATTGCACAGCAAAATAAGAGGCGAGGCGTTAAGAACGACTTTCGCCACGGGCATGACGTAGTTCCTCTGCTAAAAGATCGGGGGTATATTGCATGGCCGACACTTCGTATCGGGCTAACAATGTTAAGAAGTCGTACCGTGAAAGCCCGGCAATTTCAGCCGCTTTGTCCTGGCTGATCATGCCTTTTTCATACCATTTGACGACGGCGGCAAATTTCATCTCTTGTACAAACTCATTTGGCGCTTTACGTAAAGCCGAAAAAGCCGATTCGGGTAGTTCTACCGGATACGTTTTGAGACTCATCATTTGTTCCTTGTGTGCGGTATAGTTATTTGCGCCGTGGTAAGCTGCTCAAACATACAAAGGGCTTGAAAAATATTATACCATTGAAGTTTCATGCCCGATAATCGCTTTGCCAAAGCGTAACCATTCTCAGCAGCATCAAATAAGGAACACCCTATGCCAACAACCGAACACCACCGATTACTTGCCCACCGCCAGCGTCAGGCTAACTGGAAAAATTGGGGTCCCTACCTCAGCGAACGCGCCTGGGGCACCGTGCGCGAAGATTACAGCGAGCATGGCACGGCCTGGGATTACTTTCCCCACGACCACGCCCGCAGCCGCGCCTACCGCTGGAACGAAGACGGCCTGGCGGGCATCAGCGACCGCCAGCAGTTCCTTTGTTTTGCCCTGGCGTTGTGGAACGGCCGGGATCTCATCCTCAAGGAGCGCCTCTTTGGTCTGACCGGGCCAGAAGGTAATCACGGCGAGGATGTGAAAGAGGCGTATTTTTACCTGGACAGCAGTCCCACGCACAGTTATGCCAGAATGCTGTACAAATATCCGCAGGCCGCTTTCCCCTATGACGAACTGGTGGTCGAAAACGGCCGTCGAGAAAGCCATGAGCCGGAGTATGAATTGTGGGACACGGGCGTGTTTGCCAACGGCCGTTATTTTGACATCACCATCGAATACGCCAAAGCAGATGAAAACGACATCCTCATCCGCCTCACGGCCGCCAACCGGGGGCCGGAAACGGCCGACCTCACCCTTCTACCCACCCTCTGGTTCCGCAACACCTGGGCCTGGGGCTACGAAAACGGGCCGATGGGTTATGCGCCGGGTAAACCCCAAATGTGGCAGCAAGGCGCGGCCAGCATCAGCGCCGACCATCCCGTTCTCGGCCAGTACACACTCCACGCCGAAAACCCGGCCGACCTGCTCTTCACCGAGAACGAAACCAACGCCGAGCGGCTTTTTGGCTTTCCACCGGTCGCCGCCTCTTTTGTGAAGGACGCCTTTCACCGGTACGTGGTGGCTGGGGAAACAGAAGCGGTGAATCCGCAGCGCGAGGGCACGAAAGCGGCGGCTCTTTATACTTTGACGATTCCGGCCGGGGAAACGGCCGTTCTCCGCCTGCGCCTCACTCCCCATCAAACCAACCAGTCCCCATTTACCGATTTCGACTCCCTCTTTGCCCAACGTCAGGCCGAAACTGACGAATTCTACGCCGCCATCCATCCAGCCAGCCTCAGCGCCGATGAAAAACAGGTGCAGCGCCAGGCATGGGCAGGCATGTTATGGTCTAAGCAGCTTTACTATTACGACATGGAGCAGTGGCTCAACGGCGATCCCGCCGGGCCGCCTCCACCCGAAACGCGCAAAAACGGCCGTAACCGCGACTGGGCGCACCTCCACAACTTCGACGTCATCTCCATGCCCGACAAATGGGAATATCCCTGGTACGCCGCCTGGGATTTGGCCTTCCACGCTTTGCCCCTGGCGCAAATCGACCCCGATTTTGCCAAGCGCCAGCTCACCCTGATGACCCGCGAATGGTACATGCACCCCAACGGTCAACTGCCCGCTTACGAATGGGCCTTTGGTGACGTGAACCCGCCCGTACACGCCTGGGCCGCCTGGCTGGTTTACCAGATGGATGCGCAGCAAAACGGCCGTGCCGACCGCCCCTTCCTGGAAGCCATCTTCCACAAGCTCCTGCTTAATTTCACCTGGTGGGTCAACCGCAAAGACGAAGACGGCAACAATGTGTTTCAGGGCGGCTTTTTAGGACTGGACAACATCAGCCTGTTTGATCGCAGCGCCATCCTGCCCACCGGCGGCCACATCGACCAGTCAGACGGCACCGCCTGGATGGGTTTCTTCAGCCTGACCATGCTGCGCATCGCCTTGGAACTGGCCCGCGAAAATCCCATCTACCAGGATGTCGCCACCAAATTCTTTGAACATTTCCTGTCCATCGCCACCGCCATGAGCCAGGGTTTTGGCGGCAAAGGGTTGTGGGACGAGGAAGAGGGTTTTTACTACGACGTGCTGCACCTGCCGGATGGCGCTTTGCAGCCGCTCAAAGTGCGCTCGCTGGTGGGCCTGATGCCCCTCATCGCCGTAGAAATTCTGGATACAGACCTGCTCGATCAACTACCGGAATTTCGGCGGCGCATGGGCTGGTTCCTGCAAAACCGCCCCCACCTCAGCGGCAACATCGTCTGCCGCGAAGATGGTGAAACAGGGCACGAACGGCACATCATGGGCATTGTCACGCCGGAGCGATTGGTGCGCGTGTTGGGCTATATGCTCGACGAAAATGAGTTTCTATCCCCGCACGGCATCCGCTCCCTCTCCAAAGCCCATCAGACCCCCTATCAGGTGCATGTGGGCGGCGAAACGTTCAGTATTGCCTACGAGCCGGGCGAATCGGAGAGCGGGCTGTTTGGCGGCAACTCCAACTGGCGCGGCCCGGTCTGGTTTCCGATTAACTATTTGTTGATTGAGGCATTACAGAAACAGCACCGTTACTATGGCGACACGCTTAAAGTGGAATTCCCCACCGGTTCCGGCAATCTGCTGCATCTGGGTGAAGTGGCGGCTGAGTTATCCAAACGGTTGACAGGATTGTTTGTGCGGGATGGTGAAGGGAAACGGCCGTTCTCCGCCCACATTCCTCCCTTCCAGCAAGACCCCCACTGGCGCGATCTGCTCCTCTTCCACGAATACTTCCACGGCGACAGCGGCGCTGGGCTGGGCGCGTCCCACCAGACTGGCTGGACGGGGTTGGTGGCAACTTTGCTGGCCTAGCACGGCATACCGTTTTATTTGTCAGGTAGTTGGGTTTGTGCGAGAGATTGGGACGGAATAGCGACAAAGTGCGAATCCCGATGGATCAACGTCAGTTGATGAACAACTGCGGTAGCCGCGATGAGTGCGTCAATTGTCGGCAGGCGATGGGGAGTTGCAGCGCGTAATCGCATCGCTTGAAGCGCCACTGTTTCGTCGGCAGGCAAAACTTTGTTAAATAGGAGGATGTATCGTTCCCATACTTCTTCCCAGTGCGCTTCTGCCCCCAACGCTTTTAGGCGGCCGTATACCTCTGGGATGGACAAAGCCGAGATATTGACTTCGTTGTCGGCATTGTCAAACAGCAGATTGACCTGCTCTACGCCCGGTTCACCGAACAGGTGCGCCAGCCAGGCAGACGAATCAAGTAAAATGCTCAAGCAATACCTTCGTCTTCATCTTCGTTGGCCCGTTCACGGATTAAATCCCCGACTGGATCAGCATTTTCCGGCAGCCATTGTCGCCCTATACCGGCCGTCTCTCGCGCCAACGCACTGCGACGTGGCAAGGGCTGGGCGATCAGTACGCCTTCTTCGCCAATAGACCACACAATTTGCGTCCCTTGCTGAATATCAAGTTGCCGAGCTAATTTGGCTGGAATCGTAATTTGATTTTTGCCTGTTACGGTTGTTGTAATCATGGAAATAATGATATTCAAGGGATTTTTTTTGTCAAGGATAATTGCACGACGTGTTGCTCTGTTGGCGGCGTAACCATTCCGTCACCAATCCGTTTCCGCCAGATGCTCCTAGCCAATCTATACTGAAGACATTCATGGATATAGACAATACGGTCAAATGAATCCATTTATTTTGTTTAGTTGACAAGGAGATAAAGAAAATGACTGCATTAACCGCACCAAAAGTTTCAACCGCCTCTTCCCTCAAAGCTGGCATTGCGGCCGGGCTGATTGGCGGCCTCGTTTTTGGCATGATGATGGCGATGATGGGCATGCTGCCCATGGTTGGCATGTTGATTGGCGTGGGTAACGCCTTCGTTGGTTTCATCGTCCACATGGGTATCAGCGCCACCATTGGCGCCGTGTATGGCCTGGTCGCTGCCCGTCTGCCGCAAAGCAATCTGATAACGGCCGTTGCCGGTATGGTTAATGGCATTGTCTGGTGGGTCCTCGGCGCGCTCATCATGATGCCCCTCATGCTCGGCATGACCGACATGATCTTCCACATCGGCACAGACCAGTGGCTCAGCCTCATGGGGCATATTATCTTCGGCCTGATCACTGCCTTCGCCTTCGTTCCCCTGAGCAAACGTCTTTAACGGTAACTGAGCTTCTTCAACTGCCTAACCCGCTCTTCAGCACCTTCCCCTCATGTAGACTGGGCCAATCTCCGAGATTGGTCCAGTCTGCGCCACGTCATCAAACCCGACGATTTTAACCGCCAAATGGAAACGTAATTTCATGATTAAAATAGCGATTGTCATCTTCTCAGAAATTGAAACTCACGAAGGCTTAGGCCGCGTGGTCAACGCCCTGCAAACAGCCCGCGAATTCAAGGAAGCAGGCGACGAGGTACAAATTATCTTTGACGGCGGCGGCACAACAGCGGCCGTGGCCCTGGCCGATCCAGCCGACGAGCGCCACCAAGTTTACGCCCAGGTTGCCGACAAAGTCGCCGGCCTTTGCCGCTACTGCGCCAAAGCATTCGGCGCTTACGACAAAGCAGAAGAACTGGGTTTGCCCTTCCTCTCCGAGTATCATCAGCATCCCAGCCTGCGCTCGCGGGTGGCTGACGGCTACCAGATTATTACCTTTTAGTGGCTTTGGATGTAACTGTACAGGTCGTTGCCTTCGACAGGATCAGGCAACGACCTGCACAGTTATCTTTGGATAAAAATATGTCTCGAAAAGAACAAAAGAAAGCGGCTCAAACCAAAGCGTCACGTATGAAAATGGCGCGCTTCGGTGGGCTGGCACTCATTATTCTCATTGTCATTATTGGCCTGATTGCTTGGAGCAATAGTGGTGAATCGGCAGTCAGTGAAACGGCCGTTCTCGCCCCTCCTCATCTCGATGGCCCGGCTGACGCCCCCGTTAAGATAATCGAATACGCCGATCTGACCTGCTCTTCCTGCCGCCAGTGGCACAACATGGGCATCAAAGAGCAGCTCCAGGCCGACTTTGGCGACCAGATCAGCTTTGAGTACCGGCACTTCCCGGTCATTACAGCCGCCTCCCCCAGATGGGCCGAAGCGGCGCAATGCGCCGCCGAACAAGATTTGTTTTGGCCGTTTCACGACTACGTCTACGAAAACTTTGAACCATACCCCACCGTCAACGATGCCCGCTTGCAAGAAATCGCCGCTGCCATTGGGTTGGAAAGCGAGCCGTTTGAGAGCTGCCTGGCGGCGGGACGGTACGACAAATTTATAGGAGACGCCATTCAGCGAGCGCAAAGTGACGGCGCACGCGGCACACCCACCTTTTTGATCAACGGCCAGCAGGTTTTCCCATCTTACGAGGCAATGTCAGCCGCCATCAACCTGCTGTTAGGCAGTTAGCAGAAAACAGAGCGAGTGATGGGCAGAGAGCCAAAAAGAATATTCGCGGCCTTTTTTGAGCCGTCGCGTTCTATCTTCCAATTCATCATTCGTGTGGATACTACATTTTTCCTGTCCGGCTGAGCCAGTTAGGGACTGCTCCCAGACGTAACCGTCTACAGCCTGATTATCTTTACGATACCGGGGGTGATTATTGGCGGGCAGTTGGGATCAGCGGTGTCCAGCCGCATCTCCCAGAATGTGCTGATGCGCGGGCTGGGCGTTTTGTTTGTGATTGTGGCTGTGCTGACGTTGGCAGAGGTGTTGTTATGATTTCCACGATGGTTTTTGATCTGGACGGTACGTTGGTGCAAACGGAGCGGCTGAAAGCGATTTCTTATGCGTGGGCGGCGAGAATATTGCATCCTGAACTGGAGGAAACGGCCGTTATCGCCGCTTTCAAAGATGTAGTAGGGTTATCTCGCCGGGAAGTGGCTCTCGGCTTGATGACCCGCTTTGGCCTGACGGATTATTGCTTCATTGTTTCTCGTTTCGGATTGTTGGCCTATAATCAAATTGCAGCCTCATCCTGCTCACTGCATTTTTTTGAATTATCCGACCATGACACATTCCGACAATCTCCCTTTATTGAACACCAAACTGTTCGTTCCTGTAATGCGGGAAAATTTAGTTGAACGATCCCGTTTGCACAAACAGTTGGACGCTGGGAAAAACAGTAAACTAATCCTGATCACGGCTGCGGCCGGTTCTGGCAAGACGACACTGGTTAGCTCGTGGCTGGCGCGGCAAAAAAAGCAAGCCGCCTGGTTATCCCTGGACAAAAACGACAACGATCCCCTCATCTTTCTGACTTATGTGGCGGCTGCCCTGCAAGCGCTTGAAGCAGGCGTCTGTGAAACGATTAAGCCGCTTTTAGTTTCCCCAAATCCACCGCCCATTCCGATCCTGCTGACCTACTTTGTTAATGACCTGGCCTGCCTGAAACAACCAAGTATCCTGGTTTTGGATGATTACCATGCCATCACCAATGCCCACGTCCACAAAATCACCGAATTCTTGATTGAGAATGCGCCGCCCACTCTGAAAATTATCATAACCAGCCGTGTGATGCCGGAGCTTTCTATTTCTCGCCTGCGTGCCAGAAATCAGCTCGTGGAAGTGTCGGCCTACGATTTGCGCTTCAGTTATGAAGAATCGTGGCAATTTTTGCATGACGTGATGCAGCTTCATCTTTCCGAAGCGGAAGTAACCGATTTAAACACAAGGACGGAAGGCTGGGTGACGGGTTTGCAGTTGGCCGCTATCGGGCTGCGCAGCCGACAAAAGAGCGACGACGAATTCACCCACGAGTTAGGCGGCCATGATCGCCTGATTGGCGATTACCTGGTCGACGAGGTTATCGAGCAGCAGTCTTTGGAAGTGCGCCAGTTTTTGGGGCGCACCTCTATTTTGCATCGGTTTTCAGCGCCCTTGTGCAATGCCGTACTTGGCATCAATAATGCTCAGGAGATGCTTCTTTATCTGGAACAGGCCAATTTGTTCCTGGTTCCGCTGGACAATCAGCGGGGTTGGTATCGGTATCACCATCTCTTTGGTGAAATGCTCCGTTCTCGTCTCGACCACAAGCGACCGGAGATGATTCCTTTGCTATACCAGCGCGCCATTCAATGGCACCTGGAACATGGTTTGATTGCCGAAGCCATCGATTACACCATTGAGGCGGAAGATTATGAGCAAACGGCCGTTCTCATCGAGAAATATTGGGGTCAGTTCCAAACCGGCAGCCGGCGCATCCGCATCATCCAATGGGCGGAAGCCATTCCCGAAGCGATCTTAAAGCAGCATGACTTATTGTGGTCACAGTACATCCTGGCCTTGTTCTACTTCGCCAGTTTCGATACGGCTTTGGACGCTTTGAAACGCTTATGGCATACCGGTCCCATTGACGAAAATAAACTGCGGCTGGTACGCGCCCTTGAAAATCCGCTGCTGGCGGCCATTACGCTCCATACCACCCTGGACGCCCAGCGGGTGCTGGATCTCAATCAACAAGCTCTGGCAGTTTTGCCGGAAAACAATATTCTCATGCGCGGCATCGCCCTGGGGCATTCTGGTTCCGCCAGCTTGTATTTAGGCGACCTGACGGCCGCCAGCAGCTATCTGACCGCCGCCGTCGAACTCATCGAACGCACCTATTCCTGGTCGATCATCACTGTGTTTCGTAATTACCTGGCGGAAACCGAAGCTGTCCAGGGGCATTTGGTCAAAGCGGCCGAGCAGTACCGGCAGTTACAACGATTCGTGTACGATCATGGGCTGCAAGAAGGGCACACGTTTGCCAGCACGCAGATTGGGCTGGGAATGCTCTATTATGAATGGAATCAACTGGAAGAAGCAGAACGCCTGATACGTGAAGGGCGGCGTCTGGCGGAAACGAGCAATTCTCTGGAACTGGCGCTTTATGCCTGTAGGGTAACTAGCAGATTGCAGTTAGCAATCGGTCAGACGCCTGACGTTAAAGCCAAACTGGAGCAAATAGAGATAACAGCCGCCAGCTTTCAATTTCCGCCATTGGTGATGGACAGGATCGAGGCGCTGCGCAGCTGGCTGGCTTTACGCGGCGGTAACGTTAATTATGCCCACAGTTGGGCGCGCGCTTTTTCCCAAAGGCGGGACCACCAAATCACTTGTTTGCAGCAGTTTGAATGGCTCACGGTCGCACGTATTCAGCTGGAAACCGGTCACGAAGATGAATGTCTTCATTTGCTGCAAGGCTTACAAAAACTTGCCCTGGAACAGAACCGGCTCCGTGATTGGATATGGATTGGCGCGCTGCTGGCCCGCAACTGGTACCAGGCCGGAGAAACACACCTGGCTTTATCGAAGTTGAACCATTTACTCGCCGCTGCCGAACCGGAAGGGTACATCCGCTCTTTTGTCGATCCCGGGCCGATCATGCAGGAACTATTGCTCAAGGTGCTGGCAGGAAACGGCCGTTCTGCCACCCACACCCCATCCCCTGCCTACATTCAACGTATTCTGGCTGCCTTCCCGGAGATGGGCGATGAAAAACGGCCGTTGGCGCCCACCCTCCTTACTCCCCGCGAACTGGAAATCCTACAGCTTTTGGCCGATGGACATTCTTACAAGCAAATCAGCGCACAACTCGTCATCAGCGAAAACACCCTCAAAACCCACATTAAGCGCATCTACAGCAAACTCGACGTCCACAACCGCATGAACGCCGTCCTCGTTGCCCAAGAGATGGAATTACTGTAAAACCCTCATCACCTATTCGTGTGACAACCTGTCCTCCGAAATCACACCCCCGTGTGATTTCCCTGCTTTCATTTACCATTTACAATAATTTCAGGTTTATCATAGTAGATGACAGTCACTTTTCATCACCCGGTATCACCTAAAGTGATTGTCTATTTTTAATCAGGGGGAGAAAGATGCCAGCCGTGCCAAACCAAAATTGCGTCATCCACCTTACCCCACGCGAACTCGAAGTCATCACCCAACTGGCGCTTGGACATTCCTACGCCCAGATCGCTGCCCGGCTCAAAATCTCCGAAAACACCCTCAAAACTCACATCAAACGCATTTACCGCAAACTACACGTTCACAATCGCACTCAAGCCATCCTCGCCGTCCAAGAACTTGAAAACCTGTAAAGCTGTCACACTTTTGTGTGACAAGCGCTTTGTGAAAAATAGTGCAAAATCACACTTGTGTGTGTCTCCTACTCAAAGAAAATCTCATACACTACTCATAGACTAACATCCATGCACACCCGAGGAAGCCGGTGACTGATTTATCAAGAGTCCGGCGCTGTCCCGCAACTGTAATCAAAGCTGGGCCACTTCCCCAACTTTGGAAGCCAGACACTCGGACGCAAAGTGATTTCTCGTGGATAAGAAACACTGCACGCCAAATTGTGCAGTGTTTTTTTTGTGTGAACCGCAGCCTGAGCTTGTCGAAGGCCGTTGAGAAGACACTGTCATTGTTCAATTCTTCTGGAGCCGTGAGCAATTTTGAGAACCATCAATCTGTGCCGTCTCCGGAAGAAGTTTATCAGCGCAACATGTTTGCTGGAGCAAGAGGAGAATGATCTATGAGTGAAACACAACAAACCAAGGCAGGAGTTTCCCGGCGTGATTTTCTTAAAATTGCCGGGTTGGCCGGCGCAGCCGCAACCGCCGGCGGCTTTTTCCTGGGCGGTAAAGCTCAAGGGGAAAGCCATAAATCGTACACAGGTTGGGAATCCAATAACCCGGGCACTCAGTTTTTTAACAGAAAGCCGTTCGAGTTTGAAGGGCCGGCCCATACACCCGTCGGTGAAGTCAGCCGCGCCAGCCATGTAACCGACTATGTCTTCGGACGTGTCGCCATGTTCCAGACCGCCTACGAGGCTAATCCCTCCTGGACTCTGGACGATCCCATTGAAGACCTGGGGTTGATCCCGCCGGTCTTGGCATTTTACAAACAATTTCCTGAACGGCTGGAGTGGGATTTCCGCACCTTCAGCGAGACGATTCCCAATAATATGGAAGACAAGAAAAAATACGGGAATTACTTCAAGCTGGCTGACGCCTATGAGTCCGGGTTCTCCGCCACTGCTGGGGTATTACCCGCGCCTCAGACACCACCGGAAGAGTCTGATTTCAGTGTGATGGGCAGAGGAGGTCCAGCCCCATTGGGTGAACAGATTCCTTTCAAAAGTCCAGAGTTAGCGGCTGATTTTGTTAAAGAGATGGCGCATCGTTATGGGGCAACGTTGGTGGGCATTACCCAGGCCCGGCTGGATTATTTCTACGCCGACGGCTGGCGCGGCACGCCGGAAGGGTATGATCATTCCAAACTGCCGGAACATTGGCAAAACGTCATCGTCATCGGCGTACCCATGGAATGGGACATTATCCTGGGCAGCCCGCACTTCTCGACAAGTCAGGACGCCTACAACCGGGTGTCATTGGCCGCCTTGCGAGTGGAAGGGTTGTTGAAATATCTGGGGTATGCCGCCCGAGCCAACACACCCAATACCAATTATGATTTGTTGGTGCCCCCACACGCCATTGAAGCAGGTCTGGGCGAAGTGGGAAGAACCGGATATTGCATCACGCCGGAATTGGGCGGCAACTGCCGCATGGCAGCCGTCGTTACAAACATGCCTCTGGCATTAGACAAACCCATCGATTATGGGGTGGCAGAGTTTTGCAACAAATGCAAATTATGCGCAGAATCCTGTCCCTCCGGCGCTATTTCTATGGCGGACAATCCGGATGGCCTGGAAATTAGAGGATACGCACATTGGTACATCAATAATGGCGCCTGTTACAACTATTGGCGCGAAACAATGGGGCCGATGGGCTGCCGTCTGTGTGTCGCCACCTGCCCCTACAGCCGCAAAGACAACTGGCTCCATGATATGGCCCGCACCCTTGATCCACGGGATCCGACAGGGATTACCAGCAGCGGTTTGCTCTGGCTGCAAAAGAATTTCTTCGACTATCCCGAGGCCATTGAATACCGCCGTCCGGCAGAGGGTGGTCACTTTGCCAGCTATCGACCGGAACCAGATTATATGAAAGCAGAAACGTATCTGAATATTCCGATCACCAGTCCCCATGAAGGAGGCGCATAATCATGTTTTTTTCAAGTAATCTCTTCTGGTTTTTGATGGGAATGGTCGCTATTTTAGTGGCTTTTGGCTTTAAGTATTTTGCTGAAGATCGTGGATGGGTGATGACCTGGTGGAAATGGCTGTTGTGTATTGTCTGGTACGGTATCTTCAGCCTCAGCTTCTACACCTTTGGTATTCTGGCAGGCGAGAATGAAGGTGATGCCGGCTTTAAGATATTCCTGCTAGGCATGTTCGTCAGCCTGGTTTTGGCGGTAGGTTTATGGCGGCTGTTGGCGCTTAAACCAAAAAGCGCGGAACCAACACCGGTGGCAGCCGAAGCCTGATCAGTTAGTTGATCATAAGTTTTATACAGGGGGAAGAGAAAATACGTCTCTTCCCCCTGTTTTGGGTGATGCATGGCAAACAAGCAGAAAAAGAATGCACAGGTCTATTTGCGGCAATGTCTGGCGGATCTGGATATGGTGCTGGCAGACAAAGATGAACGGCAGACGGCGGTGGCGCGGGCGAATTTAGGGTTTGCCTATTTTGAGGTGCGTAAATTTCAAGAGGGCATGGCCCAATTTGATGAAGCCGTGGCGTTGGCGGAAAGATTGGAAGATCTCATGCTGCAAGTGCGCTGCCTGGGCATTAAAACGCTGGCGTTTCAAGCAATTGGACGACTGCCGGATGCCTATGAAACGGCCGTTTCCATCCAACACCTCGCTGATACTCACAACCATGACGGCATTCGCTGCGACGCTTTAGCCAGTCAGGGGCAAATTCTGCTTGATTCGGGTGAACCCCTCATCGCTTTAGAAAGAATCCAGGAGGCGCTAACCCTTGCCGAAGGGCTAGACGACCCGCGCCGCTTGATGAACACCCTGGGCGCAATGGGGCAGTACTGCATCGCCATGAACAGCCCGGAAAAAGCCGAAGTTTATTTTGCGCGGGCGCTGACATTGGCCCAGGAAATTGGTGACCGGGCGGCGGAGTTTGGTTTTTTGGGCAATATGGGCGTAGTCCTGACCTGGCAAGGGTATAACGAGCGTGCCGTAGAAGCGTTTTTACAGGTTCTCAATTTTGTGCAGGGAACAGGTGACGAAGACGCGGAACTGGAAGCCACCAGCCAGATCGTGTCTGTCTACCAGAAATTGAGTAAGCCGGAACAGGTACTCACTTACGCGCCGCGCGGCATTGAGTTGGCCGCAGCCAGCAAAAAAGATGAGATGTTGTTCGACTTTTATCAGGTATCTATTCTGGCCTGCTACCAGTTGAACCGCATTGAAGAAGCAGAAAAAGTAACCGAACAGGCTGTCACGGCCGCCCATGCCGGCAAAAAGAAAGATAAAGAAGTCGATTTTCTGCTAAGTCTGGGCGAATCGGCCATGGCATTTGGTATGCCGGAAAAAGCGTTGGCGGCCTACAAACAAGCGCGAGAGGGCGCCATCCGCCTCAGCCGTCACTATGATGAAGCGTATCTCACCGGGCGCATGGGCGTGGCCCTGGCAGAGTTAGGACGCACTGACGAGGCTATTTTATTCCATAAAGAAGCTGTCGAATTAGCCCAAAGGCGCGAAATTTCCCAATTAGAAGGGGAGCAGTTGTCTATGCTGGCGCTGGCTTTCTTGGATAAAGAAGAACGTGCCGCCGCCCGGGATTACTGCCAGTCTGCTATCCTGGTGTTTACCGCAGCAGAATTAGAAGATGACGCCGCTCAAGCCCGGAAACTGCTGGCGGAAATCGGTTGAAAGTTCATGGAAGAGGAGGTAGTCCCCATTGAGCATCCCGCTTAAAGTGAAGTCAAATTCACGAAACAATCGCAATCAGACTCAAAAAGTCGAACGCCTGCTGGCGGTGGCGGCTATCGTCACGCTGGTGATTGCCTGGTTTGCCGGTTACGCTCTCAACGGCACGGACTATGAACCGGTGTTGGCTGAGGCGGCGCCTGCCGCCGACCGCTTTGAGCCTTTGGCCGACGATACCTGGACAGCCTACCAGGGCGAAACGCTGCTGGGTTACGTGGCCGTGGGTGAAGCAGATGGCTATGGCGGACCGCTGCAAGTGGCGACGTTTGTCACGCCGGAGGGATTGGTGATGGGAACGGCCGTTATCGCCCACAAAGAAACGCCATCCTTCTTTAAACGGGTGACGAGTTCCACCTTCGCTGACCAGTTTGCAGAAAAGCCAGCCACCGACGGCTTTGTCATCGGTAACGATATCCATGGCGTCACCGGCGCCACCTACACCGCTGTGGCCCTGGCCGACGCCACCCGACAGTCCGCCCAAACGATAGCCAGAGAACAGTTGGCGCTATCGATCCCGGAACCGGAACCGATCCCCATTCAATTTGGTATCCCGGAAATCACCGTCATCGTCTTGTTTGCGGCGGGGTGGGTGGGTCACCGGCGGGGTTTTAAATATACCAGGCAGCTTCGTTGGGTCATGCTCCTCGCCGGGATGCTGATTTTGGGCTTCTGGTATAACCAACCGCTCACCATCGGCAAAGTTAATACTTTCTTGTTAGGCTATTGGCCCGCCTGGCAGACGGCTTTGTACTGGTATCTGCTCATTGGCGGCATTTTCCTGGTGGCGACGGTGGATAATAAAAACGCCTACTGCGCCTGGTTTTGTCCTTTTGGGGCGGCGCAGGAGTGTATGGGAGTCGTCGGCGGGGCCAAGTATTCGGGACCGCGCCAATACCGCCGCCATCTGATGTGGGGGCAGCGCGGGCTGGCCTGGCTGGCTGTGATGCTGGCCTTTCTGTTCCGTAATCCGGGCATCTCCAGCTACGAGGTGTTTGGCACGCTTTTTGATTTTACCGGCTCCACGGTAATGTTTATATTGCTGGGCATCGTGTTGATCACGTCACTATTTGTAAAACGGCCGTGGTGTAACTTCCTCTGTCCGTTGGACCCTGTTTTTGACATTGTCCGTTTAATCCGAACCTGGGTAATTGAATTATGGCAAAAGATACGACAGCAAAAAAAGGCGTCAGCAGCAAAAACCGCCGCACCATCGAAATGATAATTTTGGCGATCATCATCGTCTGTATTGCCTTGATTTTGGTGGAGCTGTATGGCAACGTCATGTTGGAATTAGCCAGCTAAACGTAACTATACAGCCAGACGAGGGCTGAGCTTGTCGAAGCCCGGTTTCGCCTTCGACAAGCTCAGGCTACACCTGTATAGTCACAGCTAAACTATGATTTTAGATTGATGATTGACGATTTACGACCAATCACCAATCCACACTCGTTGATCCCTATGCAAACAACTAGACGACAATTTCTACGAATAATGGGGTTGAGCGCCGCCGGGCTGGCAGCCTGGCAGGTGGGAATAAGACCACGTTTGGCCGGGCTGGCAGAGGTGTCGGTGAGCCGGGTGTTGATGGGCACGGTGGTTAATCTGACGGTGGTGGGTGAGGATGAGGCGGGGGCGCAAACGGCCGTTTCCGCCACCTTGAACCACATGAGTCAATTAGAAGCAATTCTCAGCCGCCACCAGTCAACCAGTCAACTGTCTACACTGAACCGCACCGGAAAACTGGAGCAGCCCAGCCGTCATCTGGTAGCTGTTTTGCAGCAGGCGCAAGCCATCAGTGCGCTCTCGGGGGGCGCGTTTGACGTGACTGTCAAGCCGCTGGTTGATTTGTATCAGGCGGCTCAGGCGCGAGGCGAACTGCCGTCGGCAACGGCCGTTACCACGACCCTCCCCCTCGTCAATTACCAAAACCTGAATATCTCCCATACAAAAATCGCATTCAGCCAGCCGGGCATGAGCGTGACAGTGGATGGCATTGGCAAAGGGTATATTGTGGATGAGGGAACGGCCGTTTTGCGCGCACATGGTTTTGCCAACATCCTGGTGGAAGCGGGCGGCGATCTGCTGGCTGCCGGTAAAAAAGATCAGGCCACGAACTGGCAAATCGGCATCCAGTCACCCAGAGAAAACGGAAAACATCTGTTAGCAAAATTTGGGGTGGAAAACCAGGCTGTCGCCACTTCCGGCGATTACCAGCAAGCCTATTCAGCCGACTATCGCCAGCATCATATTCTCGACCCGCGCACCGGTTACTCTGCCCCGGACTTAGCCAGCGCCACCATTGTGGCTGATTCGGCGATGATGGCGGATGGGTTGGCAACGGCCGTTATGGTCATGCCGTCAAAAGAAGCCATCGCACTGCTGGAACAAACGGCCGGTTGTGCAGGCTATTTAGTCACCAAAGACGCCCAAATCATGCAAACTGGCGGCTTTCACGCAGAACAACTGAGTTGATAGACAAAAAGGAAATGGAACAATGGCAACATTAGGTGGTTGGGAATGGGTTATTATTCTGGTAATCATATTACTTGTTTTTGGCGTGGGTCGCATCGGCAAAATCGGCTCAGAATTAGGTCAGGGCATCAGCGCTTTTCGCACTGGCTTAAAAGTGTCACCAACTGATGAGGTACTATCTGAGTCGAGTAAGACAACTGGTAGTTAGGTTTTGTTGACAAGTGAGTCCGAATATCCCACATTTTCGAATGGTATTTTATCAGGATTTTATGCGGTCGCTCCAGGCGAAGAAAGATGATGGGCAGTTGTCGCTGTTGTAGCGCGGCGTTAGAGACCTGTCAGGTCTGAGCGGTATCCTTTACAATAGGGGCAGGCGATTGAGAAAATCGCAGGCGATTGAGAAAATCGCAGGCGATTGAGAAAATTGCCCAACAGCATGAAGGAGCGTGAATGATGAGTACAGCAATCGGCTTAAAAGAACAGTTATCACAAACCATCAAACAGTTGCCAGAATCCTCGCTGATGGAGGTCGCCACGTTTCTGGAATACCTGCAATATCGAGACACCATGAGCAACCACCCTCCCACAACCCCCTACGCGCCGGTCGCCCTGGGCGGTCTGTGGCAAGGCGAAAGCATCAGCGACGAAGATATTGCTGCCGCCCGCCGGGAAATGTGGGACAGTTTCGGGGAACGTGAGCTATGAGCGAATATGTTGCCGATACCCATGCCTTGCACTGGCATCTGACTGGCGATAATCACCTTTCACCAACCGCGCGCCAACTGTTGGCTGAAGCGGATGCCGGTTTGCACCGGATTCATGTCCCCAGCATTATCCTGGTGGAAATGATTTACCTGACAGAAAAAGGCAAACTGGCGGCAAACTCACTGCAGAAATTATTCGTCCTGGTCAACACAACCGGAGGCAGTTACGCAATCGCGGCGTTGGACGCAGGAACAGCAAAGGCAATGATGGATATACCGAGAACGGCCGTGCCAGACATGCCAGATCGAATCATTGTCGCCACGGCCTGTCAACTCAACCTACCCTTAATCAGCCGCGATGGAAAAATCCAAAAGGCCAACGTGGTTCCAGTCGTCTGGTAGAGGCAGGCGATTGAGAAAATCGCCCCCCTGTGCCGCCTGCATGTGGAAATAGACAACGCGGTCGCGGCGGCTTACGGCTGGCACACTTCGACAGGCTCAACCGCCGCCCTCGACCTCGACCATGGCTTCCACGAAAAGGCGCAAGGCATCCGCTACACCATCAGCGAACCCGCTCGGCGGGAAGTGCTCACCCGCCTGCTGCAACTCAACCACCAACGCCACGCCGAAGAACAGGAACATGGGGGGAAGGGAGAGGGGGAGAAGGAGAAAAAAGCTCCCACCAAAACCCGAGCCGCCACCCGCAAAAAAGCGCCCAATCAGGATGATGGGCAGCTATCGTTGCTATAGGCCAGGCGCATTCACTATGGCCGCATCTTGGTCACGACAAAGGAGCAATTTTGTATGTTAAACAAAGCGATCCAAATTGCCGTTCAGGCACATGATGGGCAATACGACAAGTCTGGCAGAGCCTATATTCTTCATCCGCTGCAGGTCATGTTCCAAATGAGTACAGATGAGGACATGATTGTGGCTGTCCTCCATGACGTGGTTGAAGACAGTGACTGGACTTTGGACAAACTCAGGGGCCAGGGGTTTTCCGAACGCATCTTAGAAGCGCTAGAGGCTCTCACAAAGCGAGAAGATGAAGCCTACTCCGATTTTATAGATCGCGCAGCAGCAAACCCGATTGCCAGAAGGGTAAAACTGGCCGATTTACACGACAACATGCGCGTGACCCGGCTGCGCGAGATAACGCAAAAAGATCTAGACAGGTTGGTTAAATACCATGACGCCTGGAACCGCCTGTCCACCCAGACCTGAGAGGGTTTCGGCAACCTGATGACGCCAATGGGTGCATCTGCAAATGCGTCCTCTGCGATTGATCCTGTTTAAAAGTTACACGTTGTGTAGGGTTATTTTTAGGGAAATCAATACATGTCACGAAGAGATATATTCAAAGTGGGACAAACCGTCCGCATCAATGACGGGATAAAGGATGATGAGTTCGACGTGGATATTGGCGGGTGGCAAGGGAGCATTATCGAACTAGACCCGAACGAGAAGATGATGCTCATCGCCTTCGACAGCATCACCCTGCGCGATATGGGGCTTGACTACATAGAACAATGCGAAGAAGAAGGCATGGATTGGGCGCAATATTACATCGGCTACGACGACGTGACACTGGCTGCGGCGCGGGACACGGCGGCAGACGTAGAAAACGCGGCGGCGGAACTCGCCGCGCAGGCCGGCTGGGCGTATCTGGGCGAAGAGGGGCGAGCGATCAATGCCGTTTTGGCCGGCATTGACATTGAGGATGAACTGGGGCAGATGGTGGCCTGGCGCGACAATTTTGAAAAGTGCCTGACATTTCCTTTCAAGGCTGTTGTAGACGAAGCGCAGCATGGCAGATCTCCGGTTCGCGCCGGGGATCGGGTCAAAGTTTTGGCGTTGGCGGAGGCGGACGATCTCTACGGCGTGATCGTGCGCGTGAAGCATAAATTCAGCACCTTTAGCCTGCCCTTGTGCGATCTGAAGGCGTTGGATGAGGCGTCCGCAAACTATGAGCCGGTCTACCTGTACGCCCTGTGGTTTGCCAATCGCTGAGACCGCAACATTAACTATCTGCCCGACCCGGGCAAGGTGCGAGAATGCAAATAATTTGGGAAGTTGAGCCGCAAGATTTGGCCCAAGTCCATGCTTTTTTTCAGGCATACGAAGCCGATCCATTTGTGCAGGAACGACGGCGGCGCAATCTGGCCGCCGTCAAGCCGCCCGTGGGTGAAGGCGCGGTGTGGGATGCGCTGGCCGGCTGTCTGTTGACCACCCAACAACGCTCCGGACCACAGAGCGCCATTTCACGGTTTATTGGGGAACGGCCGTTTCCTCTAGGATATGATTTGTGCCAAAGCCAGGAGAATCTTGAACAGTGGGTACACAAAACCTTAACCAACTTTGGCGGTATCCGGCGCACCAACATCCTGGCTTCCGAAATTCAGGTCAACTTCACCAATCTGGAATCAGGCTTGTGGTCTGAAATGCTGCAAACATTGGATGCTTTGCGCCATCCTCACGGCGCCCTGGAAGAACACACTGCGATCTGGATATGACCAGCCGTTTACCATTAGCCGCGTAAAACAGCCTGTGTAGACAAGTGCAGAAAACGACCGTTTTCTGCACTCGTGACTGAACCTTATGTGACAATGAATCCTCTCTGGTGAAAAAGTGTGAAAACTCGGTACGAAAAACAAAGTATAGAAACTTATTGCTCAAATGAGTTTCAACACGATATGATCTGACTGATGAAAATAGGCTATGCACGAATTTCAACCCACGAACAAAATTTCTCGTTACAGATGGATGCGCTTGAAAAAGCTGGTTGTGGAAAGCTGTTTCATGACCAGATAAGCGGGGCAACCACAAAACGTCCAGGGCTTGATGAAGCATTAATTTACTTGCGGGAAGGGGATGTCTTGGTTGTTTGGCGGTTAGATCGACTTGGTCGCTCTTTACCCCACTTGATTGAGACCATCAATCTGCTGGAGGGCAAAGGGATTGGTTTCCAAAGTTTGCAAGAGTCAATTGACACCACAACAAGTGGCGGTCGTTTAATCTTCCATATCTTTGGCGCATTGTCCGAGTTTGAACGCAATCTGATTCGGGAGCGTACACAAGCAGGTTTGGCGGCGGCTCGCGCCAGAGGGCGCATTGGTGGTCGGCCGAAATCGTTAGATGCTAAAAAACAGGTTTGGTTGTACCGGCTTTATGATGAGAAATCTCATTCGATTCAAGAGATTTGTGATTTGGTGGGAGTGTCTAAATCTACGATGTATGCCTATTTGCGTGAACGCGAAGCGGAAAATGGTGACTGAGTCATTTGAGAGAATGTGGTCGTTTTCATCTTGCATTAATCATGTTGCCCCATATGGTGCGTTTGTTACCCACACCCCATATGGAAGAGCAGCGACGTCTCTTTTTTGTTGGCTGTACCCGAGCAATGCGTTACCTGTTTGTGACGTATGACCGGCAGCTGCCGTCGCCGTTTTTGGCGGATTTGACGGAGGGGCGGTGGGAGCGGGCGGATTCGTTATAGGTTGGGCGGCCTGCGCCAATATGATGCTCACTAAAACTACCTACCTTACCTACACCCAATGCTCCAAAGCCTTTTGGTTGGCCGAATACCAGCCTCATCTCGCCGCAGCGCCCGATCCGGCAGCCCAGCGCCGCCTGCGCGCCGGACAGGAAGTGGACAGGCTGGCTCGAGCGCAGTTCCCCGGCGGCATCCTCATTCCCTACCGGCCTCGCCCGGAGGATATGGCGCTTCTGACTGGGCAAGCCCTCGCCGAGGGGGCCGAAACGCTGTTTCAGGCAACCTTTCATGTAGACGATTTGCTCATCAAAGCGGATATTTTCACGCAAACGGCCGTGGGCTGGCGCCTCATCGAAGTCAAATCTAGCACAAATTACAAGGCAGATGAACACCTGCCAGATGTCGCTTTCCAGGTCTATCTGCTTCAGCAGGCTGGTATCCACGTCAGCCAGGTCAGCCTCATGCACCTGAACAGCGACTGCCATTATCCAGATTTAACCAATCTGTTTGTGCTCACGGATGTCACTGAAGCGGTTCAGGCCAATCTGGCGCAGGTTGAAGCAGATGTTGCCGCCATGCGCCGCACCGCCGCCCAAACAGAAGCTGCGCCGGAAACAGGCATCGGCCGCCACTGCGTCAAACCATCTGAATGTTCCTTTCAAGCACACTGCTGGCAAGGCATTATGGACAAAACGATTTACGAGATTCCTTACCTGAAACGGCCGTTAGAAGTGCAATTGGAAGCAGCCGGCATTCAGTATATAACCGACATTCCTGACGGTTTTGCCCTAAGGGACAGGCGAGCCACGACCTTTGTCGAAACCATTCAGCAGCAGCAAACCGTGATTGATCATGACGCCATTCAGACGGAATTGGCCGGGCTGGTTTACCCGCTCTACTTCTTCGACTTTGAGACAATCGATTACGCCGTGCCTACGTTTGCTGACTGTAAACCTTACCAGCAGGCGCCGTTTCAATATAGCTGTCACATTCTTGAAGCAGACGGGACATTAACTCACCGAGATTATTTGCACACAGATACAGAGGATCCAAGACGGCCGTTAACTGAGGCCCTTCTGAATGATATTGGCGATACAGGGAGCATCATTGTCTATTTTGCAACCTTTGAGCGGGGTCGCCTGCGCGAGTTGGCTGAAGCATTTCCTGAACATGCGCCTCGCTTAATGGATATGGTAGACCGGCTTTGGGATCAACTGGACATCTTCAAAAAACATTACCGCGACTATCGTTTCAGCGGCTCCAATTCGCTGAAATCGGTTCTGCCGGTCATCGTACCTGAGTTAAGTTACAAGCTGCTGGCTGTGCAAAACGGGACGCAAGCGCAGGTAGTGTGGGAAGCGATGATAGGGGAGGGGGAAACGGCCGTTAAGGGGCAAATGGTTGAGCAATTACGCGCTTACTGTCACCTGGATACATTGGCAATGGTGAAGATACATTCGGCTTTACTCGCGTTGTAGGCTCAATTTGCGATACACCTTCCAGTTGTCGGATTAGTATCATCCCATTTTACAAAAACGGGTAGATAAGTTCTCCCCGCTCTGCTAAAATAAAAAACCGCTGTGCCAGTAACCTTTTAAGTCAACAACCAAAAACAAAGAGAAGCTTATGACCGCTGACAGTGCTACTTACCTAACAGAATTACATCAACTGCTCACCCAATATTTCAATCTAGCTGAGATTCGTACATTGTGCTTCCAATTAAATGTGGATTATGAAAGCGTGGCGGGTGAAGAAAAACCATCGCGGATTCGGGAATTGTTATTGGCGTTGGGCAGAAACGGCCGTTTGCCTGAACTCATCACTCTAACCCAACAGCAACGTCCAAACGTTACTTGGCCGCTAGTGCCTGATGCGTTTGAAATGCCACAATCCTTGACGTCAGGTGGCAGCGACATGCCTGTCAACCAATATCATGTTGATGTAGAAGGGAGTATGGTCGGCGCGGCCATAGGCGATGGTGCCAGTGTGAACGCTGAGATTATTGCGGGTGGAAACGTCACCATCGGCTATACAGTTGAACAAGTAAGCGTATTAATCGAAACAATTCGCCGTGAAGACCAGCCGATTGTGTGGAACGGTCGCACTCCCTACCTCGGCCTCACCGCCTTCCAAGAAAGCGACGCTGAATTCTTCTTTGGCCGTGAGAGTTTGGTAGACGACTTGCTGGAACGTGTACAGAAAGCCAACTTCATTGTCATAGCTGGGCCATCGGGCAGTGGTAAATCTTCTGTGGCACGGGCAGGGTTGTTCCATGCCTTGCGCAGCGGACGGCTGACCAAGAGCGATAGCTGGCTGTTAGCCACCATGCAGCCCAAAGGCGACCCCCTTGAGCAGTTGGCCCTGGCGCTGGAACGCACCACTAAATCAACACAATTAGGCGATGCCATCCGTGCCGACGGCGCCAGCAATCCCGCCTTGTTACAGCGCCAAATCGAGATGTACCTCACTGACGACCCGCGCCAGCGCTGCGTGATCCTGGTAGACCAATTTGAGGAAACCTTCACCCAAACCAAAAACGACGAAACCCGCGCCGCCTTCATCAACTTGCTGACGACAACGATTCAAACAGAAGATGGACGCATTGTCATTCTCTTGTCCCTACGCTCTGATTTTATCTCTCATTGCGCCCGTTACCCCGAACTGCGCCGCCTGATGAGCCAGCAGTTCCAACTGGTGGGCGCTATGGATCCGCCTGATTTAGCCAAAGCGATTACGCTGCCTGCCCTGGAAGTGGGCGCAGGAATTGACCCCGCCTTGGTCTCGCGCATCATGGCCGACATGAAAGAGGAACCGGGGGCGCTGCCGCTGATGAGTTTTGCTTTGCGCGACCTGTTTGAGGTAGAAAAGTCAACCAAAGGCCAGCCGATGGATTTGACCTTGCCTGAATATCTAAAACGGGGCGGGATCGAGAGCGCGTTAGAGCGGCACGCCAACAAGGTGTTTGACGAGTTCACAGGTGAGCAAAAGGCGTTGGCACGGGGCATATTCTCCAAACTGATTGAAGTGGGTCAAGGGCGAGCTGATACGCGACGCACTGCCGTTTTTAACGAGTTAGTCCCAGCAGGCACAGAACAAGACGCGGTAGAAACTGTCGTCAACGTTCTTGCGCAAGAAAGTATTCGTCTAATCACTGTTGACGATGAAGATGGCAACCGCACAGTCACCATCGCGCATGAAAAATTGATAGACGCCTGGCCCTGGCTGCGCCAACTGGTCGACGAAAACCGCGAGATGATCGCCTTGCAAAGCCAGATTCAAAACGATGCCAAGACATGGCATGAGAAAAAAGACGCTGGCTTCCTGTATCGTGGTGGACGGCTGATCCAGGTAGAAGAGCAATTAAATTCAGCCTCCCCCGATCTAAATGAATTATCCCAGAAATTTATCCAAGCCAGCTTTGACCAACGACAGCAAGAAATCGAAAAAGAAGCAGCGCAGCGCCGACGGGAGCGAGAACAAGCGGAGCAGCTTAAAACCGCCTTGGCAGAGGCTCAAGAACAAGCGGTTATTGCACGGAGACAGGCTTCTGTTGCCCAATCTCGTTCACTAGCAACCACCTCTTTAACGGTGGGTCATAAAAATGACATGCGCGCGTTATTGCTGGCTATTGCGGCTGGCCAACAAGCAGAAACAACGCTGGCGTTTACTGCTTTACAGATACGATTACCGTTTATGCTTCGCCCATTACAAACCTTGTCCCATAGTAGGGGTGGCGTTAACGGCGCGGCGTGGAACAGCGACTGGAGCCAGATTTTAACCTGGAGCGACGACCAAACGGCTAAAATCTGGGAAGCCGCCAGTGGGAAGCGGTTGCACGCCTTACCCCATGCGGGTGCGGTTAACGGCGCGGCGTGGAATGGCGACGAGAGCAAGATTTTGACCTGGACCTTCGCCGGAACGGCCGTTCTCTGGAAGTTAGCAAGCGATGAGCGCCTGCAAATCTTGTCTCATAAAAATACGGTTATCGGCGCGGCATGGAACAGCGACGAAAGCCAGGTTTTGACCTGGAGCAAAGACGGAACAGCCGTCGTCTGGGAAGCGGCGAGCGGGGAGCGATTGCAAACCTTGGCCCATGCGGATGAGGTTAACGGCGCGGCGTGGAATGGCGACGAGAGCCAGATTTTGACCTGGAGCGACGACGGAACGGCCGTCGTCTGGGAGGCGGCGAGCGCACAGCGGCTGCAAACCTTATCTCATGAGGGGACAGTTAACGGCGCGGCGTGGAACAACGATGAGAGTCAGATTTTGACCTGGAGCGGCAGTCATTATGGAAACAGTAGCGCGGCCGTCGTCTGGGAAGCGGCGAGTGGGGAGCGGCTGCAAACCTTGTCCCATGCGGATGAGGTTAACGGTGCAGCATGGAACGGCGACGAGAGCCAGATTTTGACTTGGAGCAGCCCGCCTTTTGGATACAGTGGCACGGCTGCCGTCTGGGAAGCGGCGAGCGGGAAGCGGCTGCAAACCTTGTCCCATTGGGACGAGGGTTCAGTTAACGGCGCGGTGTGGAACGACGATGAGAGCCAGATTTTGACCTGGAGCGGCAGTCAATATGGAAACAGTGGCGCGACCGCCGTCTGGGAAGCGGCAAGTGGGAAGCGGCTGCAAACCTTGTCCCATGCGGATGAGGTTAACGGCGCGGCGTGGAACGGCGACGAAAGCCAGATTTTGACCTGGGGCCAAGACGGAATGGCCACCGTCTGGGAGGCGGCGAGTGGGAAGCGGCTGCAAGCCTTGTCTCATGAGGGTGTGGTCATTGGCGCGGCGTGGAACGGCGACGAGAGCCAGATTTTGACCTGGAGCAGCGTACACAGTATACCTTATGGAAACAGTGGCACGGCCATCGTCTGGGAGGCGGCGAGAGGCAAGCGGTTGCAAACCTTGTCTCATGAGGATGGGATTATTGGCGCGGCGTTGAACAGAGATGGGAGCCAGATTTTGACCTGGAGCGATGACGGAACGGCCGTCCTCTGGGATGTGGTAAGCGGGAAGCCGCTGCAAACCTTCTTGATCCATGAGGATGTGGTTATTGGCGGCATGTGGAACGGCGACGAGAGCCAGATTTTGACCTGGAGCCGCAATCTTACGGCAAACAATGGAACGGTCACCCTCTGGGAGACATCGAGCGGGAAGCGGCTGCAAACTTTGCCCCATGAGCGTACGGTTTGGGGCGCGGTGTGGAGCAGAGACGAGAGCCAGATTTTGACTTGGAGCGGCAATCTTACGGCAAACAATGGAACGGTCACCCTCTGGGAAGCAGCGAGTGGGAAGCGGGTGCAAACTTTTTCCCATGAGGGTGATGTTAAGGGTGCGGTATGTAACGGCGACGAGAGCCAGATTTTGACCTGGAGCCGAGACAGAATGGCCGCCGTCTGGGAGACAGCGAGCGGGAAGCGGCTGCAAACTTTTTCCCATCAGGATGAGGTTGAAGGCGCAGCGTGGAACAGAGACGAGAGCCAGATTTTGACTTGGAGCAGAGACGGAATGGCAGTCGCCTGGGAAGTGGCAAGTGGAGAGCGACTACAAACCTTTTTCCCTGAGGGTTGGGTTTTGGGCGCGGCGTGGAACGGCGATGAGAGCCGGATTTTGACTTGGGGTTTCAATGCCATCCTCTGGGAGGTAGCGAGCGGGGAGCGGCTGCAAACCTTGCCCCATGATAATATTGTTAAAGGCGCCCTGTGGAACAGAGATGAGAGCCAGATTTTGACCTGGAGCCAAGACAGAACGGCCGTCGTCTGGGGGGCGGCAAGAGGAGAGCGGCTGCAAACTTTGTCCCATGAGGATGAGGTTGAAGGCGCGGTGTGGAACGAAGATGAGAGCCAGATTTTGACCTGGAGTTACGATGGAACAGCTAAAATCTGGGCTGCACAGACCGGACAGCCGCTACATATCATTACCCCAGACGGCAAAAAAATAACAGATGCCAAATGGAATCAAAACGAAAAACGCTTGCTGGTTGTAACAGAGGGGGGCATTGTCAGAATATATGATACGGATATGAATGAATTATTGATGGCAGCCTGCCAATTGGCCACCCGAAATTTCAATTGGCGTGAATGGCAATTGTATTTCCCCGGCGAACCGTATCGGAAAATTTGTCCTGAATTACCAGTTCATCCCAGCGTGCCTCAAGAAGCAATCCAGCAATAAGCAATTGGGTGGGGCTATGCAGCCGAGCACAGCCTTGGTCAAATGTCATGTCTTAACACCGGCTGCCTAGCCCGTGATGGGGTAGACAACCTGTCCATAACGGCGAGTCAATGGAAAAAATGTGTTTGGCAAGCGTTATAGCGTTATACCCCATCGCATCGCCCATGCCTTATTGTCACAACCCCCTATAAACCACGTCCGTCAGATAAGCGGTGTCGCGGTTTCAAGTGGTTAGTGGCCGTGCGCAAATAAGTTAGCGGTTTTCAGATTGGTTCAATCTCCAAGATTGAACCAATCTTGCCAAGTTAAAAACGCACGATTACTTAAATCATCCAACGCAAACTAGTTGAGGTGCTCATGGCTGCAAGTGCGGGCCAAGACTTGCATCAGGTGGGTGGAGGTTTGCAGTTGGGTGGCGGATTGGCGGATGATGAGCCGGGCAAGTAAATCTTCGTGCTGGGTGGCGACGCCCACGGGGCAGTTGTCGGGTTGGCAGGCGCGTATCCCCAAACAACCAATGGCTTGCATTGCTAAGTTGGCAATCGCTACCTTATCGGCTCCCATTGCTAACGCCTTCACAAAATCAGATTCCATACGCAACCCACCGGTCATGTTGGCGTAATTTGTCGTTGCCAGGAATGGCCTATCAGCACACATGTGGGGTGATTGAAGTCGGATAGACTACTAGCCCTTCCTTCGTCACAATAATATCATCTAACAAATCCGCCTCCCGCAACGCCACAATTGTCTGATGTGCCACAGAGGCGGATGCCAGCTCACCTTTGCTTCCAGTCAGCCAAACAGCCGTATCCGACCCACCACCTTCCTTCCCATACACACTGGCTAATGCTCCCAACAAAATCGCCCCACGCCGTTCCGGGTGAAAGTGCGCCAGATAATCCTCAGCCGCACATTTGGCCCGTTCCAGTTCAGTGTCATACTGACCTTTGCCCATCCTTAAAGCGGCTGTATATGCTTTGTTCAGCCCTGCCCCCAGCTTCACGGCCTCTGGATCAACGCCCGCCAGCACCGCCTGCGGCGGCCGCGCCTGGGCTGCCAATTCATCCCGCCTGGCCTGCATCGCCTGGATGTGGTCCTTCACACCAGTTTCTAGCCGGTCGAGCCAATGATCGGCTCCACTGGCCCGAGGCAGGGGAGGACGGTTTTCTTTGTCCGACCAATCTATGCTCAGTCGCTGGTGCAAGATGGATGGGATAGGGATTTGGCTTTCCAGAATCTCGCGCGAGTTCGCATAGTTCCACAGCACCACCTGACTCAGGTCTGCACTGCGCCCGTTTTCACGGCACTGTCAATGATGTCCTCCAGAGGGGAAGGGGGGCTATCTGGCAAACGGCCGTACAACGCCTTGTTCAACATCAACGAATTACAATACATTCCCAACGCTCCCTGATTGGCAATCGCTCGTTCAATCGCCGCTTCCATAATTTCAACACTGTATGCTCCACCCTCACCCAGGTCCCATGCGGTTGACGAATTGTCCCAATTCACTGGATTCACCAGTCCCTTATTTTCTGGATCGGTAAAATCTACTCGCGGCAGCAGCCTGCGACTGTCAGCTTCGGGGTAAATAGCAGTTTCATTACCAACGGCCGTCTACTTCTGGCGCCATCTGGACAACCAAAGCCAGGCGTGCCGCAGCCGCACCCACATCGCCCAACTCAAATCCGCTGCCACCGCTTCACCCGCCAAAGCCCGCCGCAGGCGGTAGGCCCCGACCAGCCCCACTCCGAAATCCTCATTCCCAATTCCCCCTTCATCATCCATCATTCATCATTCCCCAGCCCCTCCGGCGAGGAGGCAGCCCACCGGCCCCACGCCTGCAAAAAAAAGAAAAAAAGAGAGAGCCAGGCGGTTACCCGCCTGACCCTCTCCTTTTCCATGACGCTAAATCACGCCAAACATCACCTGCCGCGACTCGTTAATCCGCCCCAG
>JAWOGU010000712.1:0-2555 GCA_046496595.1 Chloroflexota bacterium | reverse complement strand
CCGACGTGGCCGCCCTGCCCCCCGACACGCCGCTGCTCATCCCGCTGGGCGACGGCTATGACCTGGCGCGACTGGCAAGCGCCCTGGGCAGTCCGCCGCGGGCAGGGCTGCTGCCGCCGCTGCCTTTTGGCTGGCGCGGCAGCGGGCTGGCTGTGCCTGAGGCGCTGTTGGGACAATTGTTGAGCAATTTGCTGGACAGTTTGCGTGACGATGGCTTCTCGCGTGTTTACGCCCTGACTCCGCAGGGCATCGATCTGGGACTCGGCGCGCAGCGCATTGCTTTGCCCCACGGCAGCCAGTTCCCCCCTGCTCCGCTGTTGCCTGAACCGGAAGCGTTGGACAAGGTGATCCTCATTCCCATCGGCCACACCGAACAGCATGGCTACCACCTGCCGCTGTCCACCGACACGTTGATTATCGGGCATATTGGCAGGGAAACAGAAAGCATCAACCCCACTCTCACCGCCTGCCTGCCGGTCTTCCCCTACGGCGTCAGCACCCACCGGCAGGCATTCGCGGGCACGCTCAACGGCGGCGGCCGCGCCTTTGAGGATTTCTGGCTGGGCGTAGTTGACGTGCTGGCGGGGCGCGGTTTCAGTAAGATGTACTTGCTGAGCGGCCACGGCGGCAATGTTTCGTTTCTGGTGAATGTGGTGAAATACGCGGGGGAGCGCCACCGGCGCATATTTTGTGTCACCGCCTGGCTGCATACGTCCGGGTCGTTGGGCGCGGCGGCCATCGAAAAACACCGCCGTTCGGCGCGGGGCGGCATGGGCCACGCCGGAGAACTGGAAACGGCCATGATCCTCCATCTGCGCCCAGGTCTGACTCACATGGAGCGGGTGGTGGACGAGACGGATTTCGTCGCCACGGAAAATTATTTCATGGATTGGATTGAAGGCGGCTCGCTAATCGCTAATCCGCCCTGGGACGATGACACGGCGACGGGAGCCTACGGGGCGGGCAGTCTGGCGACGGCGGAGAATGGGCGGATATGGTTGGAAACGGCCGTTCTGGAAAAAGCCGCCCACGTGCAGGAAATCCACGAACAGCACCGCCGCCGGGAAGAACGCCGCGCCGCCGGGTTTGGCCTGTGGGGAAAGTGTCAGGCTGGCTGACCTACTGAGTAGAGATTGAGGATTGGAGATTGGGCTGCTTATAATCTCCAATCTCTAATCTCCGTTAAATAGCGCTTCCTTCTCTAACAGCTACAACAATAGTAACCGCGCTTCTTTCCAGTTGAACTTCTTCCAGGCGCACGGCAAAACCGGCAGCCTCAAACCGCTGCAAATACGGCTGCCAGATGAGCGCGGCGCTCTCGGATGACAGCGCTTCAGCCGGAACCGCCTCGCGCTGCCCGGTGATGGTGAACAGCCAGTCAATCAGCCGCTGCACAACGCCATCGCCGGTGAGATGGCCTTCCGGCACGATGACAAAACGGCCGTTCTGCCTCAACACTCGCGCCGCCTCCGCCAATGCAGACGGATCAATCACGTATTCGGTGGGGAAGGTAGCGAGGATGGTGTCGAAAACGGCCGTTTCAAACGGCAGATCTTGTACACGCCCACGGATCAATGGAACCGTACCCTGCGTTCGCCTCCGCGCCTGCCAGCCCATGTGGGGCGACACATCCAGCCCCACCACCTCAAACCGCGCATTTTGCAGCGCCAGCAGCATGTGGCCCGGTCCGTGCCCAATCTCCAGCACGTCCCGGCCCGCCACAAACGGCAGCGCCGCCAACTGCCAGCGCCGCCACTCCCCCAGCGACACCAGCCAGCTTACCACGTCATACGTCCAGGCAAACTCATTGTAGAGCAGCCGAAACCCAAAACGCACCAGCGTAAACCAAAGTTTCATGAGCATAATTTGCATAGTATACTACCTTTAAAAAGCTGTTAGCTATAAGCTATAAGCTGTTAGCTAAAAGCCAACAGCTTATAGCTTATAGCCAAACTGGAGCTTTCCATGTCAGAAAAACCGATCAAAAAAATAGCTATCAACACCGGCGGCGGAGATGCGCCGGGATTAAACGCCGTCATTCGCGCCATCGTGCTGTCGGCGCTGGAGAGGGGCTGGGAATGTGTGGGCATCCGCGAGGGGTACAATGGCATTCTTCACCCAGACGCCTTTCCGCAAGGCGGTCTGATGCCCCTCACCGCCGACACCGTGCGCGGCATCACGCATCTCGGCGGCACCATTTTGGGTACCACCAACCGGGGCGATCCCCGCCGCTACCCCGTGCAAAACGCAGATGGGCAGTGGATAGAAATTGACCGCACCGGCGAACTGGTGGACCTGCTGCAAGCCAACGGTTTTGACGCCCTGATCGCCATTGGCGGCGACGGCTCACTGGGCATCGCCAACGTGCTGGCGCAAAAAGGGATGCGGGTGGTGGGCGTGCCCAAAACCATCGACAACGACCTGGACGGCACGGTGCTGACTTTTGGCTTCGACACGGCCGTTTCCTTTGCCACCGAATGTATAGACCGCCTCCACGCCACCGCCGAAGCCCACAAACGCATCATCACCGTGGAAGTGATGGGGCGCTACGCCGG
>JAWOGU010000661.1:0-5064 GCA_046496595.1 Chloroflexota bacterium | reverse complement strand
AGGTTAGCAAACATGTTGATTCATCATTCATCCCTCTCTTCCCCGCCCGATCAGGTAGGTCTTACCTACCCATACGCATAGCCCACAACCGCCCGGTTGTGTGTTTTTTCACAATCACCCCCATGTTATAGTTTGTGCAATTCAGCACAAATATCCCCCGGTGGTGACAGTCACTTTTGAAGTGACTGTCACCTGGATTCTCATGGAGAACCGATGTCCGAACAACCTGATCGCAACCTGGCTTTAGAACTCGTCCGCGCCACCGAAGCGGCGGCATTGGCCGCCGCCAAATGGGTGGGGCGGGGGCAAAAAGAAGCGGGCGATCAGGCGGCGGTAGACGCCCTGCGCCTGCTGCTCGGCGCGGTGCGCATGGATGGCATTATCGTCATTGGCGAAGGCGAGAAAGACAAAGCGCCCATGCTCTACAACGGCGAGAACGTGGGCAACGGCCGGGGTCCGCAGGTGGACGTGGCCGTAGACCCGGTAGAAGGCACCAATCTGCTGGCGAAAGGCATTGCCAACGCCATTGCCATTGTGGGGCTGGCGGAACGGGGCGCCATGTGGCAGCCGGGACCGGCGTTTTATATGGACAAGCTGGTGGTGGGACCGGAAGCCAGAGGCAAAGTAGACCTGGACGCGCCGGTGGACATCACCCTGCACGCCATTGCCCGCGCCAAAGGCATTCGCGTCGAGGAAGTGACCGTGGTGATTTTGGACCGGCCGCGAAACGCTGAAAAGATAACGGCCGTTCGCCAGGTGGGCGCCAGGGTGCAGCTTATCACCGATGGGGACGTGGCCCCGTCGCTTATGGCGGCGCTGCCCGGCACCGGCATCGACGCTGTCATGGGCATTGGCGGCACGCCGGAAGGCGTCATCACCGCCTGCGCCATGCACGGCCTGGGCGGCGATATTCAAGGCCGTCTGGCACCGCAGTCAGAAGGCGAACGCCAGCGCATTGTAGACGCCGGTATGGACCTGAAGCGCAAACTTGGCCTGACCGATTTTGTCGGCGGCAGCGACCATTTTTTCGCCGCTACCGGCATTACCCAGGGCGATTTTCTCCACGGCGTGCGCTACACCACCGACGGCGCCATCACCCATTCACTCGTCACCCGCTCCCAATCCGGTACCTGGCGCGTGATTGAGTCCCACCACCGCTGGGATACCTTAATGAAGATCAGCGCCGTGGATTATCGTTGATTTGAGGAATTGCAGAGGTGCAGAGTTGCAGGGTTGCAGAGTGCCTTGCCACTTTGCCCCCTTGCACACCATTTTTTGTGAACCACAAAAAGGAGATTAAAAATGACTGAAATGATTGCCCCCAAGACCCTGTCCCAACCGCCGTCCGCCGATTTGAGCGACAAATACCTGGCGGGCGTGCGCACCTACGCCAGCGGTTACTACGATCCCGACTACGAACCCAAAGAAACTGATCTGCTCTGCGCCTTTCGCATCACGCCGAAAGCGCCCACCGACCTGATTGAAGCCGCCGCCGCCGTCGCTGCCGAGTCTTCCACCGGCACCTGGACCGAAGTGTGGTCCAACCAGCTTACCGACCTGGAATTTTATAAGGCGCGCGTCTATGACATTCAAGACGATATTGCCTACATTGCGTATCCCATGGATCTGTTTGAGGAGAACAGCGTCGTCAACATCATGTCCTCGATTGTCGGTAACGTGTTTGGCATGAAGGCGCTGTCTGCGCTGCGCCTGGAAGACATGCGCATCCCCACCGCCCTGGTGAAGACCTTCCCCGGACCGCACGTGGGGATTTATGATGAACGGGTATGGGCCAACAAGTGGGAACGGCCGTTACTCGGCGGCACCGTCAAACCCAAACTGGGTCTGCCGGCCAAAGCCTACTCCACCATCATCTACGAATGCCTCATGGGTGGTCTCGACACCACCAAAGACGACGAAAACATGAACAGCCAGCCCTTCAGCCGCTGGCGCGACCGTTTCCGCTACGCCCAGGAAGCCGTGGAAGAAGCCGCCATCCGCACCGGCGAATACAAAGGCCACTGGCACAACGTCACCGCCGGTTCCACTCTGGAAAGCCTGCGCCGCATGGACTTCGTCAAAGAACGCGGCGCCGACATGTGCATGTTCGACTTCATCACCGCCGGTTTTGCCGCCTCGGCCGATGTCTTTGCCCATGCCCGCGAACTGGACATGATCGTCCACTGCCACCGCGCTATGCACGCCGTTTTCACCCGCCAGCCGGAACATGGCATCCACATGCGCGTCATCGCCAAATGGCTGCGCCTCACCGGCGGCGACCACGTGCATACCGGCACCGTCGTGGGCAAGCTGGAAGGCTCCTGGCATGAAACCGAAGGCATCATCGACCTGCTGCGCGAGCGCCGCATCCCCGCCAATCTGGAACATGGCATCTACTTCGAGCAGGATTTCGCCGGTCTGAAAGACGTGTGGCCTGTCGCTTCCGGCGGCATCCACGTTCACCACATCCCGGACCTGTACCGTCTGACCGGCAACGACGCCTTCTGGCTCTTTGGCGGCGGCACGCACGGTCATCCTCAGGGCAGCCGCGCCGGCGCCACCGCCAACCGTGTCGCCACAGAAGCCATCGCGTCCGGCTCTACCCTGGCAGAAGCAGCCCGCAACTCGCCTGAACTGCGCGACGCCATGGCGTTGTGGGCAGATGTGAAATTTGAAGTACAAAATTGATGCGTGATAACCCTCTCCCCAGCCCTCTCCCAAAGGGAGAGGGAGCCTGTTCCCTCCCCTTTCGGGGGAGGGTTAGGGTGGGGGTTCGACGCTGGAGGCCGCTATGAATCGTAAAGTCATCATGTTGGGTATTGCCGGAGACAGCGCCGCCGGGAAAACAACCCTGAGCAAGGGTATTGTGGACGCGCTGGGATCTGATCAAGTCACGGCCATATGCTGCGACCATTACCACAAATACAATCGCCAATCGCGTAAAGAATTAGGCGTCAGCGCCATTTCGCCGGAAGGCAACCACATTGACATCATGGAGCAGCACTTCCGCCTGCTGCGCGAAGGCCAGCCTGTTCTCAAACCGGTATATAATCATAGTACGGGTGACTTTGATGCGCCGGAATATGTGCGACCAACCCGGTATGTGATTGTGGAAGGGCTGCTGCCGTTCCACACCCGCCTGATGCGTCTATGCTTTGACGTGATGGTCTATCTGGATCCGCCGGAAGAACTGCGCCGCAAGTGGAAAATTAAACGAGACACCACCAAGCGCGGTTATACGGAAGCGCAGGTGCGCGAATCGCTGTCGCACCGGGCGGACCTGTCGCCCCGTTACATTCAGCCGCAAAAGGCGAGCGCCGACATGATTGTGCGCTTTTCACCGCCAGAGTGTCACGAGGAGGAAACGGGCGGTCATTTGAACGCTTCTTTGGTGCTTCGTCCTACGCTGCCGCACCCGGATTTAAGCGACGTATTGGCACAAAGTGTTAATGGTACAATAAGTGCAATGCGGTTAGAATTAGGCCGTTATGAAGGCAAGCCGGTAGACTTTTTGGAAATTTCCGGCGCGGTAACGCCAGACAAGGCGCTTGAACTGGAAACCCTGATTCAATATCATCTGCCGCCGGACAGTCAGGTTAATCTGGACAGGCTGGGGCGTTACCAGTATGGTCTGGAAGAAAATCGCAGCTATCCGCTGGCCTTGACCCAACTGTTGATTACTTACCATATGATTACGGCCGGCGAGACCGTATTTACATAATATTTGATGCGGAGGATAGAAAGATGCGGCGGTGCATTATCGCTGATTCGGTATCGCTGCATCGACATCAGGAGAAATTCAAATGAGCAACAATCTATCTACCGCTTTAAAACCTGTCGTCAATTCGATTCGCGTGTTAGCGATGGACGGCGTGCAGGCAGCCAACAGCGGTCACCCCGGTTTGCCCATGGGCATGGCGGACGTGGCCGCTTTGTTATGGTCGAAGTACCTCAAGTTTGACCCGAAAAGCCCGGAATGGCCGGATCGGGACCGTTTTGTGTTGTCCGGCGGGCATGGCAGTATGCTGCTGTACTCGCTGCTGCATCTGAGCGGATATGATTTGCCGCTGGCGGAACTGAAGAATTTCCGGCAGTGGGGCAGCCATACGCCCGGCCATCCCGAATACGGCGACACGGTGGGCGTGGAAGTAACGACCGGTCCGTTGGGGCAGGGGATTTCTAACGCGGTGGGCTTTGCGCTGGCCGAACGCTGGCTGGCGGCCAAGTTTAACAAGCCGGGTTTTGATCTGGTGGATCACCATACTTTTGTGTTTGCGGGCGACGGCGACATGATGGAAGGGGTGTCGCACGAGTCTTGTTCGCTGGCGGGGCATCTGGGGCTGGGCAAGTTGATTTTGTTTTACGACGACAACGGCATCAGCATTGACGGTTCGACGAAGATTGCCTTTACGGAAGACGTGCTGGCCCGCTTTGCCGCGTATGGCTGGGGAACCTGGCGGGCGGATGGGCATGACCCGGAAGCGGTGCAGGCTGCTTTGCTGGAGGCGCTGGCGGATGAAGAACGGCCGTCTATCATCGCTTGCAAAACAGTCATCGGGTATGGCAGCCCGAACAAAGCAGGCACCGCCAGCGCCCACGGCGAACCGTTAGGCGCGGCTGAAATTGCCCTGACGAAAGAGGCGCTGGGACTGCCGCTGGAACCGTTCTGGGTGGATCCGGCGGCGTATGAGATTTTGGGCGCGGCGGCGGAAGCGGGCGCCGGCAAACGCGCGGCCTGGGCTGACCTCCTGGGCAGCTATACCGAATCCTATCCCGAATTGGGCGCAGAGTTTACGCGCACGATGCAGGGCGATCTGCCGGAAGGCTGGGACGATTTCAGCGTGGAATACAGCAAGCCGATTGCCACCCGTGCTGCTTCCGGCATGGCTTTGAATGCCGCGGCGCTGCGCGTGCCGGAACTGTTGGGCGGCTCGGCCGACCTGACCGGCTCCAACAAGACCGACCTGAAGGGGGCGGCGGACGTGCAGAAGGAGAATGGGTATAACGGCCGTTATCTCCGTTTTGGCGTGCGCGAGCATGGCATGGGCGCCATCATGAACGGTC
>JAWOGU010000643.1:0-3838 GCA_046496595.1 Chloroflexota bacterium | reverse complement strand
ATCGCTTCGGCCGCATTGAGAATCAAATTGAGAAACACCTGCTTCAACTGATTTTCCGCGGCCAGCACGGGCGGCAAGTTGTCCGGCCGATTTTGCACCAGCATGACGCCTGACTGCTGCAGCTGCTTACCCGCCAGCGTCAGCACGTAATCCAGCGCTGCGGCCACATCTACAGGCTGCCGCTGCCCCTCTTTAGGGCGCTGAAAATCAAGCAGCCGCCCCACGATGCCGGCAATACGGTCAAATTCCTGCTGCACCACATCCAACCGCTGCTGTCCGCCGGTAGAGAGCGCTTCATCCGCTAACAACTGCAGATGCAGGGCGATGGCCTGCAGCGGATTGTTTATCTCGTGGGCGACAGAAGCCACAACCCGCCCCGCGGCCGCCAGCTTCTCGGCACGAATGATCTGCGCCTGTTTTTCCTCAAGCTGGCGCGTCCGTTCGGCGACGCGCCGCTCCAGTTCGGCCGTTCCTTGACGCAGTTCTCCCACCAGGCGGGCATTTTCCAGGAATACGGCCGCCTGGTCGGCAAAGACCTGGGCCAACTGCAGGGCGGCCGCGCCAAAGGCATGCGTACCGCTCTGGCAAAACAGATTAAGCACGCCCACAACCCGTGTACGGCTGACAAGCGGCACGGCCAGCACCGCAAGGACGCCGGCGGCGACGACGGTAGGATGAACCCGCGCATCCTGGCGAGCATCGTCAACGATCAGAGGCCGGCGCTGCTGCACCACCCAGCCGGGCACGCCCTCGTTAAAGGCAAAGGTGATCGTATCCACCTGCTCAGCCGGCAGGTTGTAGCTGACGGCCACGCGATAGCGTTGCGCCGCTTCGTCGCGTATGAACAGCACGCCCGCGTCCATGGGTAGGGTTTCGGCCGCTTTTTGCATCACCAGTCTGAAGGTGCGGTCCAAATCGAGTGAAGCGGCGATTTCGCGGCCGGCTTCGTGAATGGCGGCCAACGCTCTGGCCTGTTCCCAATTTGTGGTGAAGCTCGTTGAGGGCATTGGTTTATTCCTGATTAAACGTCTCCTGCCGGTTTGACAGGCTCAGGCGCGGTTTTCTTACAAAATGGCGGGATTTCCGGCGTCGTTTCGTAACCGCCTGGAGGGGCTTCTTGAGCCTGACCATGCAGCGCATCGCCCTGGAACCGGCTCGCATGAACTCCATCTACGCGGGCTGTTTTCGCGAGATGGTGCGGGGCAACGGCCGTTTGCCGCCCACATTCCCCCTTTTCAACGCGACCCCCACTGGCGCGACCTGCTCCTCTTCCACGAATATTTCCACCAAACAAATGAAAATGGAACGCGGATTTTCCTGATAGGCCTGATTAGCCTGATTTTTATCAGGTTAATCAGGGTTAATCAGGTTAATCTGTGTCCTATTCATATAGGAGACGCCACGCGCCGCGGCGCACCAACAAATGAATGAAAATTTGTAGCGCAAACATCCCTGTTTGCGTGGTCAAGCAGGGATGCTTGACCTACATTTTCAGAGGAGGAGACGCCACGCGCCGCGGCGCACCAACAAATGAATGAAAATTTGTAGCGCAAACATCCCTGTTTGCGTGGTCAAGCAGGGATGCTTGACCTACATTTTCAGAGGAGAAAATCACCGCGTTCTTTGCGTCTTTTACGATTTGCTCTTTATTCCACGCCAACAATATGGTCAAAGATAAGCATGGCACAGGCAACGCAAGCGTCTTGCACATTTTGCCAGTCACACCAGCGCGGGTCAAGATTTTTGTACTCCGCCAGATTGAGTTCTTCGAGATCGTAGGGGAGAGGTTGTGCCAGTTGAATTTGCAACTGCAGCAATGCCGATTCGTCATTGGGTTGTGGGTACAGGCGGTCAAACGGCCGTAACGCCTTAATCGTTTCTTTATCACCCATCCGATCATGTAGGGCGACAAAATCAAGATAATCACGAGTCGCATTGCGCTTGAGAATCAGCGCCCCCTTAATGCGCAATATTTCCGCTTTTGTTGGAATCGTGATTTTTTCTCCCCGATACTCAATTTGGGTCGTTTCCAGCGGTTCCTCGCGGATCAGTTGGCGCACACCTGTTTCGATGCCATCGAGGCTGCCAAGAATCTGCACCGGACGGGTAATTCGGGCTGTCTTCCAACCGGCAACCGCCTCCAGATCAGCCAGCGCCCGATCAAAACGGGTGCGCAAATCGGTCAGGACATGATCGGCATCGGTAGATAGACGATGTTGGGCATATAGCGCTGATGCGCTGCCCCCAACGAGAACAGCATCCGGGAAAATGCGTTGCAAATGAGCTGCCGCCGCCAACACGCGTTCCCAATCAGGCAAGGTATCTTTCGGCATACTGTTTCCAAAAATGGTAGCGCTGGGCAAAGGGATCGATCGTGTGGGCCTGGCATACCCGCAGCACTTTTTCCATTACGGCCTGGTCAGCCAGCGCCGCCCGGCGCAGATCTGCCCAATCCTGGCGCTTGCCGCGGGCGATGATGTCGTCAATGGCGGCCAGGGTAAACTGTTGGTGAACAAGGTGGCGGTGTAACATAACCAAATTATAAGATTGAGGCTGAATTTTGGCCAATCGCCCCTAGACTCTCAGAATTACCCGACCTTTAGCGGCCATGTATGTGGCTTGTATGCATACCTTCTTTCCGGAAAATGTAGGCGTAACCATTCCGTCACCAACCCGTTTCCGCCTCACTCTCCCTGCTAATCTATACTGGGGCCATATTGACAAACCATTTAGTTAGCAAGGAGAGTGAAAATGACCGCATTAACCGCTTCGCAAAACACAAGCAGTTCCCTCAAAGCCGGCATCGGCGCCGGTCTCATCGGCGGCCTCGTTTTTGGCGTGATGATGGGCATGCTGGGCATGCTCCCGATGGTCGGCATGTTGGTGCGCGTGGAAAGCGCCATCGTGGGCTTCATCGTCCACATGGGCATCAGCGCGACGATTGGGGCCGTGTATGGGCTGGTCGCCGCCCGTTTTCCGCAAAGCGCGCCGGTCACGGCCGTTGCCGGCATCATTAATGGCATCGTCTGGTGGGTGCTGGGCGCGCTGATTCTTATGCCCCTGATGCTGGGCATGAGCGAGATGGTTTTTGTCATCGGCGCCATGCAGTGGAGCAGCCTGCTGGGCCACCTGATCTTCGGCTTCATCACCGCTTTCGCCTTCATTCCCCTGAGCAAACGCCTGTAAGCGATCCTACATCTGGCGTCTGGCGAAAATTATATTTCAGTGCGTAGGGGCAGGTTTGAAACCTACCCCTACTTCAGGCCTGCTTTTCCCCGGTTAGGGGAAGAGTGTCTCAACGGCTGTGGCGCGGCGACGCAAAAAGAAGCCAAAACCAATGATGCCCAGCAAATAGCCGGCCGTAAACAGCAAAAGCCGCCAAAACCTGCCTACGATTGACCGGGAAAAATATGGCGCGGCTTCGGGTGTGGCGAAAGGGGCTTACGTGCTGGCGGATGCGAAAAACGGCCGTCCCAACGTCATCCTCATCGGCAGCGGCAGCGAAGTGCAGTTGTGCCTGGCCGCTTACGAACAGCTAAAAACAGAAGGTATCCAGGCTCGCGTCGTCAGCATGCCCTCCTGGGCGCTGTTTGAACAGCAGGAGCAGGCGTACAAAGAAGCGGTGCTGCCGCCCGACGTGACCGCCCGCGTCTCCGTAGAGCAGGCATCCACCCTGGGCTGGGCGCGGTACGTCGGCCTGACCGGGTGCAGCATTGGCATGGGAACCTTCGGCGCATCCGCGCCCCTAAAAGCATTGTAGGAAAAATTTGGCTTCACGCCCGATCGGGTCGTGGCGGCGGCACGAGAACAGTCAGGTTTGTAAAGCGATGGTTCGGCT
>JAWOGU010000270.1:0-11265 GCA_046496595.1 Chloroflexota bacterium | reverse complement strand
CAAATTGAGACAAAAATTGACGAAAACGTGGGTCAAGACATACTATTGGCAACCGCATAGTTCACCTCTGGTCACAGATAGTTTTGATTGACCATCTTGTACCTCAAGGTGGGCTGTGCGGCCATTATTTCATTGGAAAGGTGCTTTTTTATCCAAGTATCGTTATGTTAACGAAAAGTGCAAACTTAGAGCTAACCAATACCCTGCAACCTTGCAACCCTGCAACTTTGCCCCAGGAGCTTCACATGAACGAACAAACCATCCGCGAAAAAATCCGCGCCTTCATCGTCACAGACCTCATCCGCGACAAAAACTACCGCCTCAAAAACGATGAAGGGATCATCACTGGCGGCCTGATGGATTCCTTTGCCCTGGCCGAGTTTGGAGTCTTCGTCGAAGACGAATACGGCATCTACATCCCCGATTCTGACCTGACGGTGGACAATCTGGACACGCTTGACATGATGGTGGCTCGTGTCATGCGCGACATGGAGGAATGAAAAGCGGGGATTAGGAGATTGGGAGATATTGCCTCGGTTTTTATCTCCTCATCCCCTAATTCCCGCTAATTTTGCAGAGAGAACGGCCGTTACTCAATAAGGGGGTTCAGCCGGACCATCATAACCACACATGCCCATACGCGGCGAGTTGTACAAAGGCGTCGGCTCCCCATAACCCTCATGGGGATGGTCTTTGGCGTGGGCATCACACAAGAAACCCGACTCCCCTTCCTCATACAAACATTCCATGCACAAACAAGTGGCCGGTTCACCGCACTCCAAACACAGCGCTTCAGGCATCTCATTTCGCGCCATTAAAGCAATCGGATGTTTGGTGGTGGGTTTTCCCTGCCGAGAAGCAACCGCTTTGATTCGCGTCTCAGAAGAAGTGCCAAAATCATAAATGTGCGTAAGCTGCGCACCGCTGCCCAAGGCTTGATCGACACGTTTGCTCATAGACACTTCATTCGCCCAGGCTCCACCCACAAAAAATTCACTCATATGACCGCAGCATTCCAGCCAGATTGCGCGTAAATACCTGTCCAACTCTTGCAACCTGGCTGAACCGTTCATTTCCAGGTGCAGCCAAAAATACCGGCTGTAAACGTCAGCCACTTGCAGGTGGTAAATCGTTTCCTCCCTGCCTTTCCCGCTGTCAGCTGCTGCAATAACTGCCTGACGTTGGGCGCAGGACTGCAAATGTTTGGTAAGACCGCCCTTGGTCATCTCTTTACCGCAATATCCACACTTACCTTTTGCTTGTTTTCCAGCCATCATAAACCTCCAAATAATTTTAACGCCGTCCTATCCTGATCCGCTCCAAACCGTGGTCCACAAACTCGTCAACATATCTTGCTTCAATCTCGCCCAACTCCATAAACCGCCTTTCCACCGGCAGATTCCAGGCTGCTTCAGGGCTGCCATACCGCTTCACAAAATCTCTCACCGCCAGACGATTGGCAAGTTCATCCCAAAAAGATTCGTTGACATATTCATCGATAAATTCACGGGCCATACCATCTTCCATGAGCCGTGTAGGAAAATGCGTTTTGAGATCCTCGTCATACATAACCAGATCATTTAGCCCGGCTTCCAATGCCAGTTTAAGTAACTTTTGTTCTAATTCCTTAAACCGGGCCGTGCGCGGATCATCCTCTGTTTTGTAGGCGTCCATCACCCATTCCGCCATGTAGGTCATAATAATCAAATCTCGAAGCTCTTCGGTTGATAAATTGAGATTCACTTTTCTTCCTCCAGCCACATTATGATCGATAGTAACCATTCACTCCCGTCGGTTGAGCTTGTCGAAACCGACACCCCTTCGACAAGCTCAGGGGGCGGGGAAGTGAACAATTATGATCGATAAATCGCATTTTCCAGGCGGCGGGCAGTCTGTGAAAGTTTGTCAAACTGTTCCCAGAGAGCGTCCACATCATCGGGATTGGTAACGGCCGTTTCCGCTAATGCCAGACTCGCTTTCACCATGCTAAAAGCCGGTCCCCAGGTCGGCGGCGAACCGGATTCCGCCCGCAGCGAATTTGCTTCTTGCATCAGCGACCCTAGCGTCGGCTGCCAATCCTTTAATTTTTTCTTCGTAACAGCCTTATGCGCTTTCTGTACCTCTGGATCAAAACTGATAAGGATTTCTCCTTTACGTTTTGCCTTGTCGTAAATTTGTTTCAAATTTCCTTTAATACCGCCGCCGAAAAATACCGGGTAACTGGAAAGCAGCCCGTCATAAATAATAACCTCCTTAAACGGCAGCAGTATTGCTTCTACAAGCGTCGGCAACATTTGTTTGGAAATAATTTCGTCGAGAGGATCATAAAGCCCCAACACGCCATACACCCTATCGTTTTCACCGATAAACACCGCATATTTCTTGAGAAACCGTTCAATATAAAACTTCCCCTTAAGAAAATTCTGCCAACCGGCCACAATAGCCAGTTGTTCCGCGGGAAGATTGTCGGGATTTTTATGCACATAGTCGGATATCAGCCCGGGATTTTCCCAAACAGCATTCCGCACCTTCATCCGCTCCATCCCTGGCGCTGACGCATATGCTTCGCTCGACTTTATTTTTGGCAGCATATCAAGTTGTTCCTTGACGTAAAACTGCAAAAATCCCATCAGTTTAAAAAACAGTTCCGCTTCTTTTGGATCGAGAATCATGAGCATCTCCTCTGTCGAAATGATATTTGTACTGAGATTGTATCATGAGTTCTTTCGCCAGCTATCCATTCCCACCCTATAATCAGGCGCAAAATAAACATCACAACGAAGGAAAAACCAGTGCTAAGCCAACAAACGCGCGCCCACTTCCGCACCCTGCTTGACGCCGTCACCCTCACCGCCGCCGATGACACCCAAGACGCCATCATCTACGTGTCCACCGATCACCCTGATGTGCATGTGACGAGAAAGGCGTTCAGAACGGCCGTTTCCACCACCGCCCGCGCCCTCCACCAACTCGGCATCCAACCCGGCGACCTCGTCATCATCGCCCATACCCAAAACCTGGAAAGTATCTACCTCTTCTGGGGCGCCCTCGCCACCGGCGCCGTGCCCTCCATGTTCCCCACCCTCACCGAAAAACTCGACCCCGGCATCTACATGCAAAACATGGCCGAACTCGTCCGTTTCTCCCACGTCCGCGCCATCCTCACCACCGATGAGTTTGCGCCGCAGCTGGCTGAACAAGTAGATTGTGCCGTCTACGCCAGTGAACAGTTAACAGTGTACAGTGAACAGTTTTCAGTAGACCAAACTTCACAATTCACAAACGACCACTGGTCGACCACAATCTCACAATTCACAATTAGCGATGAAATCGCCCTATTGCAGCACTCTTCCGGCACCACCGGCCTGCAAAAAGGCGTCGCCCTCTCCCACACGGCCGTTCTCAATCAAATCGCCGCCTACAGTGACACCCTGCACTTATCAGAAAACGACGTCATCGTCAGTTGGCTGCCGCTGTACCACGACATGGGACTCATCGCCGGTTTTCTGCTGCCGCTCATCCAGGGCGTGCCCCTGGTACTCATGTCCCCCTTCGACTGGGTGCGCCATCCCGCCCTGCTGCTCAAAGCCATCCACGACCACCAGGGTACGCTCTGCTGGCTGCCCAACTTCGCCTACAACCACTGCGCCCGCCGCATCCGCCAGCGCGACAAAGACGGGCTGTCCCTGGCCTCCATGCGCGCCTTCATCAACTGCTCGGAACCGGTGCGCCACGACAGCCACCAGCTCTTCCTGGAAAAATTCGCCGCCAACGGCGTTACGCCCCACATGCTCGGCGTCAGCTACGCCATGGCGGAAAACACCTTCGCCGTCACCCAAACGCCCATCGACCAGCCGCCCCGGCTGGACGTGGTCGATCGGGCTGTGCTAGAGGAAACTGGTTATGCGAAGGTTGTAGACGAGACCCAGCCGGGCGCAGTGGTGAAAGTGTCTTGTGGAAAGGCGATACCCGGAACGGCCGTCACCGTCCTCGACGACAACGGCAATCACCTGCCCGAACGGCAGGTGGGCGAACTGGCAGTCGAGAGCAACTGCATGTTAAGCGAATACCACAACCGCCCCGATTTGCAACCCTTCCATAACGGCTGGTTCCGCACCGGCGACCGCGGCTACCTGGCCGACGGCGAAGTCTACGTCATCGGCCGCAGCAAAGACCTGATCATCAACGCCGGTAAAAACGTCTATCCGCAAGACCTGGAGGCCATTGTCAACGAGGTGCCCGGCGTCCACGCCGGCCGCGCCGTCGTCTTTGGCGTGTCCGACGAGCGTGAAGGCACCGAACTCATCGCCGTCATCGCCGAAACGCGGGAAACGGACCCCGAAGCCCGCCAGGAAATCGGCAAAGCCATCCGCCAGGAAGTGGCGCGTCAGAGTACGGTCACAGTAAGTTTCGTCCAACTTGTGGATAGTAAATGGCTCCTCAAAACCTCCAGCGGCAAAATCGCCCGCGCCGCCAACCGGGACAAATGGCTGCAAGAACGCAAAACAAGATAACAAAAGTCTCCAAGACTTTTGTTACCTCCCGGCAACAGCGAAACGGCCGTTTCTCCTGCTCAATTGACGCCGATTAAACCCTCCCTTATACTTGCGTCTATACACTGTAAGTACAAACGAGGTGAAAATGGTACGCAAAATATTCAAAACAGGGAACAGTCTTGTCATCTCACTGCCCAAAGAATCTATTGAACTGTTAGGTTTGCACGAAGGCAGCGAGGTCTCAGTGGCGGTGGATCAGGAGCAGGGACGCATTATCATCGAGCCGGCAACCTATCCCTTAGCCGACATTGACGAAACTTTTGCCCGGCAGCTTGAAGATTTCATCGAGCAGTATCGCCCCGCTTTAGAAGCCCTGGCAAAATGACCCACTATTTAGCGGCGCAGCAAGTCCTGTTCATCCACGCGCGTCTCATCGCCGCCACCGGCGGCGAGCATGGTGTACGTGATCTGAGCCTGTTGCAATCGGCCGTGGCGCGGTCGCAAGCCACGTTTGATGGTAAAGATTTGTACTCTGATTTATTTCTAAAAGCGGCGGCTTTACTCGAATCGCTTGCTCAAAATCATCCCTTTGTGGATGGCAACAAGCGTACCGCCATCACCTCGGCAGCATTGTTTTTGTTGAGAAACGGCCGTTCCCTGCAAACAACCAACTCCGATCTAGAAACATTCACCTTCCACATCGTCAACAACCATCCCCCACTTGAAGAAGTCGCAGCCTGGTTTGAAAAGCATTCTCAACCAGTCGCTTAATTCATGGCAGACCTCCGAGATTCCCAAAACCTCGGAGGTCTCTACGCATCACGCATCACGCATCACGCATCACGCATCACGCATCACAAATCACCCCCACTCACACAAACTCTCCAGATACGCCGCAGAACCGTCTCGCAGCCAGCCATCCAACTGGTCCACCTCTTTGAGTTGCTGCCCGCGCAGGCGCGGCACCGCCACGTAGCGGCACTCCAACTCCGGCAGCGCCGTCATGTCGCCCCACAGCTTTTCAAACTGCGTCACCGGGAAGATGTCTTCCTGCCCGTGGCCCCAGCGTTTCTTGACGTCCTTGATGGTGATATAGGTAGGCATCCGCGCCGCAACCTGACGAACGGCCGTTATCACCTTCTCTTCATTCGCCAAATCCCCACGCTCCAGGCCAAACGCCGCCAGCAGCCTGTCAATATTGATCCAGGTCGTCGAGGAATTGTAGTAGGTCAGGTCAAACTCAATCTCCTCACGCGGCAGAGACATGCCCTCCACCAGGCGCAGCTTGCCGTCAATCCGCGCCAGCCCGCCGCCGCGATCCTCAATGCGCCGCGTGATCATTTCCGTGGTCAGCGCCGCTCCTGACGCCATGTGATACCCCAGAATAGCCGGGTCCACGTCCACCCCCAGCGTATCGACGTTATGCAGCATGAGATATTGCAGCAACGGCCGTTCCGCCAACAAATCGCGCAGCACCCCATTGCGCAGCAAATTCGGCGCTTCATACCAGTGGCCCACCGGATGCAGGCACTGGCGCGGCAAATTATCCGTGTAATCGCTGCCCTCCCCCATCTGCTGCGCCCAGCCGATGAGCGCCTGATGCAGACTGTCCTGCATCTTCTGCGCCTGCTCGTCTAAAAGCTGCTGCGGCATTTCCTCCCAGGCAAAACGCAGGTCACGCGCCATGGGAATCATGCGCAGGCCCACAATGCGCCCCGGCGAAAGTACTAGCGGCCCCGGATAGCCGTAGTTTTGGGCGCGCGCCAGCCATGACGCAATCGGCTCGTGGGTGAGATAACTGGTGGTGATGATATGGGTCAGCGGCGCGCCCACCATGCGCCCCACGCGGCGGCTCTTCGCCAGATGGATTTCCAGGAAGTTGCGGTGGCGGCCGCCCAGTTTGGCAAACGGATTGAGCGCCTTCACCACGCCCGCCCCCTTCGTCCAACGGCTGCCCGCGCCGCCCGCCAGCGTCACCACCGCCAGCCGCCCTGCCGCCAGCGCCGCCAGCCCGGCTTCCCGGTATTGTTCCGGCAGACCGTTGACAGCGTCCACCACGTCCCCCGGTTCCACGTCCTTGATGCTGCTGCTCACCGGCAGACGGTTCTGCGCCAGGCCAATACGGCCGTTTTTCAAATCGGCCCGTATCTGCTCATGCTGCACCCGGTCAAACCCGTAGCGATCCAGCAGCGCCTGCAAATCATCCTCGCCCGCTTCCGCCGCCGCCGCCTGAGGCAGCAGCCGGTCGAACAACGTCTGCACCATGCCTTGCAAGGACGCATCCCGGCGGCACGCTTCGCCAAAGGCGTCCAGTTCCGCCCGCCGCGCCGGGGGCAGCGCGCCCAAATCCTGGCGCAGCAAATCGGGCGCGGTCTGGGCGTAGTAACCGGACGGCATCAACGCCGCCGTGCCCGTGAACAAGTCGGCGAATGTGCCGTATTCGTTGATGGCAAAGTCGTAGACCACCGGCTCCATGGCAAAGGGAACGGCCGTTTCCAATTCCCGTTTCGCCTCACTCATGATCGCCTGCAGGCGTTCCTGTCCTTTGGCTTTGCGCGCCGGATTAAAAATGAAGCCCATGCCGCCGCCCGCCATGCCCCCCAGCATCCAAAAACCCCAGAAATCAGCGCCAAACTCGTCGGCCACCCGCTCGATAAGCAGGTCAGTGTAGAGGTTGCCCGCCCAGGGAATAATCGTCTGAATCGGCCCCTGGAAGTTGCGCTGCGTGGCGTCGCCAATGGCGCGCACGTCGCCCTGCCCCAGCAGTTCGATGACCTCGTCCAGAATCGCCATGCCATTTTGCCGCCCGGCCCATTCCGCCTCGGAGCGCAGCAGATATTTCTCCGTCACCATCTCCAGGATTGGCCCCACGTCTTGCGCCATGCCGCCGTGGACCAGCACCAGGCTGTCTTGCAGCTTTTGGCGCGTCAACTGGGATACTTCATCGCGGGTAAAGATGCGGTGACTGGGCAGTAAACGGCCGCGGCTGACGCCAAATTCCGGATCGTCCGGTCCCGCCATTTCACCCTGGATGAGCTTCATGCCCGGCCAAGCCCCGCCGGAATCCTGCCAGCCGCCGCCGGAGCCGCCGATCCATTCACCCAAAATGGCCCGCGCCGCCGCCAGCCGCCGTTCGTCCTCCGCCAGCGGCCCGGTGAGTGATTCGGCCTGCCGCGTGGCCCGCATACAGACGGAAATCAGGCAGGCCAGCAGATTGGTGGACACCGCCAGCCGGGAGCCTTTGGGAATGTTGTTGACGTGGCTGACAATCTCAATGCCGCGTCCCGGTCCGACCAACTGCGCCAGCAGGTCAGACAGGGGCTGGTCCGCCCCTTCCATGCCTGGCGGCACGATTCCGGCGGCGATAACGGCCGCTTTGAGCAGTCCCAGGTAGTCGCGGGCAAAGTCAAACACTTCGGCCAGCGAACGGATGTCGGCGGTGGCTTTGAGGTCCACGCTGGTCAGGCGCAGCAGCGGTTCGTCAATGACGCGGAAGTAGGCTTCGACAGGGGCGCGGGGGGTCTCGGAACGGCCGTTTCTTCTCACGCTCAAATCAATCGAGGTATTAATCACCCGGGCGCCTTCCGGGAAATCCATGCCCAGGAAAAAAATATCGCTCCAACCGCTGTGGGTCAGATCCATGCGCACCGGCGTGGCCTCGCGCAAAATGGGAAACAGGCCGTCCTGCTTCTGGCACAGTTCAGGCCGCACCCGCAGCGGATGGTCCGCCGGGTGGCCGATGCGGAACATCCACTGGTTGCCGCGCACGGAGCGCACGCTGCGCCGCACCTGGTCGGCCAGCGTCTGGAAGCCGAGGCTGTGGTAGGCTGCCGCCAACGCGCTGGAGATGCTGTCGTTGGGGCCGTCTGCCTGCTGGCAGGCCAGGAAAACGTCAATGGCTTCTTCAAAACGGCGCTTGAGCAGGTGCATGTAGCCTTCAAACGGGATGTGGCCGCTGGCCGCCATGCCTGCCTTCTCCGGCAAATGGAAGCGGTGGATGGCGTACAGAAAGAACAGGGCGCGTACCCGTTCGTACAGGTTGTCGCTCTGCCGCCGGAAAGCATCCAGGGCGGCGCATTCGTCCAGCAAATCCGCCAGCCCTGCTTCCCGGCAAAAAGCATCCAGGGAACGGTCGCGCACGGCGGGGTCAGGTGAAGTGATGATGGTGATGAGTTGGCTCATGGAAAGCTCCGGAAGTTAAAGGCAAAAAGCAGAAGGCAAAAGGCAAAAGGATGAACGATGAACGATGAGTAAAAAACCTGCCACCCTGCTGCTTTGCCGCTTTGCGTCATTGCACCTTTGCGTTAAAAAATCGTAACTATACAGCGCTGTCGAGGGCTGAGCTTGTCGAAGCCCGGTTTCCTTCAACAGGCTCAGGGAACCTGCCTGTATATTTACAAAAAATCTTATGCCTCTGCGCCCAATTCGCGGGTGGCGAGCAGTTCCAGCAGGCGGGAGAGGACGAGGTCACGGTCCTGACCGCTGAGGGCGAGGGCCATTTGGGCGGTAAGCAGGCCGTATTTCACGCCCACGTCGTAGCGGCGGTCGGCCATTTCCAGGGCGAGGACCTGCTCGCGCCGCGCCAGTTCGTTGAGCGCCGGACCCAGCCAGACGCCGCCCTGGTCGCCGTTGGCGGCAATTAGCGCTTCCAGGATGTCGAAAACGGCCGTTGTCAGCACATGCATCCCAAAAAAGCAGAGGTAATGCCCGGCGCGTAGACCGGGGATAATCAACTGCTGCTCCGCCTTCGTCGGCGTCGGCTTTTCGATGACCTGTTCAATGCGGTAGAGACCCGGCTGCTCCGGCAGGCGCTGTCCGCCAATGGCGCCGTAGAACGGCAGCAAATTTTCGCGGGTAGACTGCACCGCCGACACGGCGCAGTTCTGGGCTTCGGCCACCTGCACCAATTTTTTGGCGCAGCCCGCCCCATCCCGGCTGACGTACAAATGGTCGCCCACCAGATGCAGAAAGGGTTCGTCGCCCACAAACGGCCGGGCGCAAAAGACGGCGTGCCCATAGCCCAGCGGCTCCGGCTGGTGGATGAAATGCAGACGGCGGGCATGGTCTCGCGCCACGCCAATGTAAGCGGCCTCGTCGCCGGGGCGCACGACGATGCCGATTTCGGCCACGCCGGCCCGCAGCGCCTCTTCAATGATGATGCTCAGGACGGATTTTTCGGCGCCATCGCGGTCGATGAGGGTTTGCAGGGGCAGGGTGCGCTGGCCTCTGCCAGCAGCGGTGATGACGGCTTTGTTGACGTTCATAGCTTCCTCCGGGTTCGGTCAGGTTTCAAGACGAGGTATTTTATCACGAATAGGAAACGGGGAATGAGAAACGGCCGTTCTAACATTCAACTGAGAACAGTCAACGGATAACGGCCGTTCTCCCCTCCTCATATTAACGTTCAAACCAAACTACCCCACGCAGTCTAACACAAAACTCCGCCGCCCCACCTGCAAATCAACTGCAAACTTTGGGCAGAACGGCCGTTCCCGTCCCAAAAATTCAAGATTACAGCCAAACACCCACGCACTCCCTTCACAATTCACCATTCAAAACGGCCGTTTCCATTCTTTTGTTTTCTCATTTATAATGATGAAAAAGCGAACCATTAAATTTTGATGAACGGGGTGTTGTATGGCAACAATGGTTTTGAAACGCCAATTTATTACCGATACAGAAGGCAATCCCATTGGTATCATATTACCACTGACAGAATATGCATTGGTTGAGTCAATATTGGCTCAACATGAAACATCATTGGCAGTAGATAAATTGGCAAAAATGGAAAAGGCAGTGCAAGATCCGCTCTTTATGGCCGACTTACATGATACCATGATGGCATTTGCAGAAGCTGATGCTGAATGGTGGGAATCGGCGCCGTGACATATCAATGGCACGTTTTCCTTGCTTCACTTGATCCCACCAAAGGCTCGGAACAAGCAGGCAAACGTCCAGTTCTCATTGTCAGCAATGAGCAAATTAATCAACTGCTGCCAGTTGTCAACGTCATTCCTTTAACTTCCCGTAAATCAAAAAAACGCACGATTTATCCAAATGAAGTGTTGCTTTTGGCAGGTAAGGCTGGATTAAAAGTGGATTCAATTGCACTGTGTTATCAAATACGCACATTGGATAAGAGCAGGCTAGAACGTGACTTTGGCGAATTAAACGATTTAGATTTGCGCAAACAAATTCTCGAGGCACTTGAATTTCAATTTGGCATGGAATAACAGCAAAGGGATCTTGATATTTTTCACTTACCATGATGCTTGGGGGCAAACTGCCGTTTCCATCCCACCACCTGGATAAACTTTATAAATTGTGGGCAGAACGGCCGTTATCCGTTCCCCGTTCACTGTTCTCAGTTTACTGTTAGCAAACGGCCGTTCCTCACCCCACCATCCCATTAACAATTAACCGTTCAACAATTCAACAATTAGCTACTAGAAACGGCCGTTTTCCATCTCCATTATCCGTGTTAAATCAGTGGGGGATAACGGCCGTTTTCCCTACACTTTGGTGCTGGTGAATGGTTATCAGGTGTGCCAGCCCTCATGCTGTTTACCAGTAAAATAGTGTTTGATAATTAGACGTTAAAACGTTACAATGTTATGACGTTAGCATTTTTTAGAGATTAAATGAGGTGAGATATGAGTTTGCTTACAAAGCGCACGACAATTTACCTGGAAGAAGAACTACATAAAGCATTACGCATGAAATCTGCAGAAACAAGCCGCTCAATTTCTGAGTTAGTGAATGAATTGGT
>JAWOGU010000625.1:0-27593 GCA_046496595.1 Chloroflexota bacterium | reverse complement strand
CTGCAACTGGCTTAACCAGGGGTGGATTGGGCCTGTTGCTTGTATGTGATTGGAAAGGTGCTGATGGAAGCAACAATTTGAGACGATTTTCCAAGGTTTTGTCATGACCATGTTGCTTCTTTTTTATCTTTTGGTCCTGACTTTGCCTAATCTGGCTTTTGCTCAATTTTTTGAGCGAACGACCAGTTATTAGTGCAGTCAAAAATGGAAAATAAACTATGAATAATAGAACGACAAATATTTTATTAGTGGTAGCCATTCTCCTGGTAGTCGTATTGATCGGTGTAGGTCTGTGGCTGATTTTTCAGGGATCGACGAATATGGCAGCCCAACCGCCAACGGCGACTCCTTTACCGCCAACCTCCATTGCCGCCGCCACAACGGCCGTTCCCACGCTCCTGCCCACCGCCACCATCGCCCAGGTAGTCTTGCTGCCCTCCGCCACCCCCATTCCCACCGACGTACCCACGGAGACCCCTGTGTCTACAGACACGCCGGTACCCACCGAGACGCCCCTGCCTACCAACACGGCCGTGCCCATTGTGTATCCCACCGCTACCCCCATTCCGCCCACGCCCCTGCCCACCAACACCCCCGGCCCGCCCCCCGGACCGCAGCCAGTTTCCATCAACGGCATTTCGGGCACCCATTTCGCTGTGCAAAGCAGGGCGCAATTTTGCCCCAACTGCAAGCTTTGGTTTGAATTTGCGGTTTCTAATTCTACCGGCGGCGATGTGCCCTTTTCCACTTTGGGCGTCGTACCTCGTAAAGACGGCCGCGACCGTTGGGAGTGGTTCCAAAAGAGTTGGGGCGGCAATAACGACAAAATTAAACCAGGCGGTATCAGTTGGGAAGATAACATCAATATTCCCGAAGCCGGTAATTACACCCTGCGCCTTGTCATTTGTTTTGACGCCTACGATACGTGCCGGGCTGGCGGCGGAACCCAACATACCCTCTCCCAAGAGATTCCGGTCACCATTAATTAAGGACTGGAGCCTTCGACTTTTTTGTATTCTTTTCTGGTAGAGACGCCCCAACGGGGCGTCTCTACTGCCTTAAAGACAGTGAACCGTTATGGGTATATCAACCCTTTTTAACATCATCACCGTTTTATATATTTTTCGCAGTGTCCAGTTGTCGCTGGCAATCTGGCGCGAGTGGGGCGATATCCGCGTTGAACCGCTGACACAGCGGAAAAAATACCTGGCAGAACAGGCATCGTTCTACATTGCCGTGCCGGTGGGCGTTTTTTTTCATGAATTAGGCCATGCGCTTGCCGTAAAGTTGTATGGCGGCGAAATCATCAGTTTTTTGAGTTCCTACCGTTTCTTTTGGGGAGAAGTCGTTCACAGGGGCGTTTATACGCCGACCGAAAGATGGCTCATCAGCCTGGCAGGCACCCTCGGTTCTCTGCTGTTTGGCCTGGGCGTCTGGCTGGCGCTGCGCCATAACCCCGTTTCTTCACTGCGTTATTTTGGGCTGCGCGCCTTCCGCTTTCAGATTTACTTCTCGCTGCTCTACTACCCGCTGTTTTCCATCTTCCTGCCTATTGGCGATTGGCGCGTCATCTACGATTTTTCGGCGACGCCTGTTTTAAGCGGCCTGACGCTGGTGGTGCACGTGCTGTTCCTTCTATTTTACTGGCGCTACGACAGACAGGGTGCTTTTGAAGCGCCGGCATTGGAATCTGAAGCGGCGCAGGCTCAATTTGATGTGTTGGCGCGTGAGGCGCAGCAGAATCCGCAAGATACCCGGCTGCAACTACAATATATAGACACGCTGCGGCGCGGTGGGGCGCAAAATCGGGCCAAAACGCAGCTGCATAAATTTCTGGCAGCTCATCCCGACTCGGCCGAAGCCTATTTGGAACTGGCGGCGGTGGAGGCAGACAGTGGGTCGCAGATCTCAAAAAAAGCCAGCGGCTATGCAGCCAAAGCGCTGCAAAACGGGCTTGCTGATCCGGTGCAGGCGGCGCTGGCTAATCGCATGATGGCACAATACCAGTTAGAAGTGGGACAGGAAGGGGAGGCGCTACAGGCATATGCGGCTGCGCTGGAGGCATTGACCAGGGCTGAATCGTCGGCTTATCAACTCCGTTTGTTGGCAACTGTATACCGGGAGCGCGGCCTGGCTTACCGGCGTATGCAAAAATACGAACTGGCTTATGCGGACATTTCGCAGGCGGTTGCGCTGGCAGAGCAGGGTGGTTTTACGGAGTTAACGGCCGTTTTCCAAAATGATCTACAGGTGTTAGGCAGCCATGCGGGACATATGTCAGGGAAATCTTCCTGACAACTGTCATACGAAAACAAGGAACAATGGCAGGTGACGAACGGCCGTTTTCCCTATATTCTCTGTACGTGGTTACAACACACTCCCCTCTTGCTGCCGCCTTTTTGCGGTGTGCAGGAAACGGTACCCGGTATCAGGTTCTGACAGACTCAACAAATGAGACCTCTCTTTTTGCGTGCTTCTTGATATACCATTTCTACCGGTTTAGCGGTAAACTAGCGCTGTTCAAGAGGAGGTGATGGTTAGCACAGAAGAAGATTTCCCAGACCCAATTTTGCCAATACAAATCTATTTTTGTACCTTGTGCGTCACTTAAATGTGCGCCGCATGTTGATTCGAGGAGAATAAGATTATGACTTACAAACGCCTATGGATTTTGTTGATGGTAACGGCCGTTTTTGCCCTGTTACTCACTGCTTGCGGCGGAACCGTCGAAGCCCCCGCCGTTGAAGAACCCGCCGCCGAGGCTCCCGTTGCCGAAGAACCCGCCGCCGAAGAACCCGTCGCCGAAGAACCCGCCGCCAGTGAAGAAGGTAAATACCAGATTCCCGCCGTTGTAGATGGAAAATACAACGTCGCTTTTGTGTATGTTGGCCCGCGAGATGATGGTGGCTGGACCCAGGCCCACGACGTTGGCCGCCAATATGTGCAAGACAATGTGGAAAACGTCCACACCGCTTATGTTGAAACGGTGGCTGAAGGCGCGGACGCTGAACAGGTGATTCGTTCCCTGGCCCGCAAAGGCTTCGACGTCATTTTCACCACATCCTTCGGCTTCATGGATGGTTCCGAAATCGTCGCCGAAGAATTCCCAGACGTAGACATCATCCACATCAGTGGTTTCAAATCCAACGAAGCCAACTTTGGCAACCTGATGGGCGCCATGGAAGACATGAAATACCTGGCCGGTATACTGGCTGGTTCCCGCGCTATGGTTGATGGCAACCCGAAACTCGGCTACATCGCCACCTTCCCCATTCCGGAAGAACTCCGTTTGGGTAATGCTTTTGCCCTGGGCGCTCAAGAGACCTGCCCGGATTGTACTATCGATGTGCGCTGGATCTACACCTGGCATGATCCCATCCTGGAAAAAGAAGCCGCCTCTTCTTTGTTTGACGGCGGTGCGCAGGTTGTCATGACCGGCGCGGACACCCCCGCCCCGGCCGAGGCCGCCCCTCCAGGAAAATGGGGTATCACCTACGATTACAGCGGTAATTGCACCCTGCCCACCTGTCTCACCTCCATGTATTGGAACTGGGGTCCGGAATACGCCCGTATTGTGGAAGGTTCCCGTGACGGTACCTGGAAAGGCGGTTGGGAGTACTTCGATGCCGATACCGGTTCCATGGGTCTGCTGGGCTTCATGGAAGGCGAAACCCTGATGCCTGGCGTGGAAGACTTGCCGGCAGAAGACCTGGCGCTCATCCGGGATAGGTTGGCTGCTATGTTGGCTGGTGAATTTACACGCTTCGACGTGTTCAAAGGCCCCATCACCGACAACCGGGGAAACCTTGTTGTGGCCGAAGGTGAAAGCCTGAAACAAGAAGACCTGGATGGTTTTGCTCAGTTTGGCAGTTCATGCGAGATCTGCATGTACTGGTGGAACGAAAACGTCACAGCCGAACTGCCCGAACTTGAATAAAACAATAAGTAACTAGAGTCTGGCGAAAATTGGACTTTTTTCGAGTATAGAGACGCCCCGTCGGGGCGTCTCTACCAGAGTAGAAAACAAAAAATGTCAGACTCCAATAAACGATCAGTAATCAGTGACGGGGTTCGGTGGTGGTTTCAGACTGATCACGGAACACTGATCACTGATTATTGCTTTTAAAGAGGGAAATCCATGGCTGAATCGCCCTTTGCTGTTGAAATGAGCGACATTGTGATTCGGTTCCCCGGTGTGCTGGCCAATGATCATGTGAACTTTACGCTTGAGCAGGGTGAGATTCATGCGCTGCTTGGCGAAAATGGGGCCGGTAAAAGCACATTGATGAATGCGCTGGCCGGGCTGTATAAGCCGGTGGCCGGCGCGATTCAGGTGTATGGGGAAACCGTCAGTTTTAATTCACCGAGAGACGCCATCGCTAAAGGCATTGGCATGGTGCATCAACATTTTATGCTGGTGCCCAATCAGACGGTTACGGAAAATATTTTACTGGGTCTAAATGAGCCGCGTCTCCGCATGAATTTGAAGAAGTACGACCAGAAGATTCTGGATTTGCAGGAGCAGTTTGGCCTGCGGGTAGATCCCACGGCGCTCATCTGGCAGCTTTCGGTGGGTGAGCAGCAGCGGGTAGAGATTTTGAAGACCCTCTACCGGGGGGCCAAGATTCTGATCATGGATGAGCCAACGGCCGTTCTGGCGCCGCAAGAGATCGATGAGTTGATGGGAACGATGCGGGCGATGGTGGCGCAGGGCAAGTCGATTGTCTTCATCAGCCATAAACTGCAAGAGGTAACGGCCGTTGCCGACCGGGTAACCGTGCTGCGTAAAGGCGTCGTCACCGCCGAAGGCATCAGCAGCAGCGGCATGACCAAACGGGATTTAGCCAACCTGATGGTCGGGCGTGACGTCGTTTTCACCATTCAAAAAACGCCGCATGATCCCGGTGATGTGGTTTTGGATGTGAAAAACGTACATGCCGAAAACAACAAGGGCGTGCCTGCTTTGCGCGGCGTGTCGCTGCAAGTGTGCGGCGGCGAAATTTTAGGCATCGCCGGCGTGTCCGGTAACGGGCAAAGTGAACTGGCGGAAGTGATCACCGGCATGCGCGAGTGTACGGGCAGCATTACGGTTAACGGCCAGGAAGTCGCCAACAAAGCGCCCATTACGGCCATCAAAAGCGGTGTGGCCCATGTGCCAGAAGACCGCACCCACGTGGGCAGCGCCCCCAGCCTCAGCATTACCGACAACACGATCATGAAATCGTACCGGGAAGCGCCAGTGAGCAAAGGGTGGGGCATCGATTTTAAATTTGCCCGCGATAATGCGATAGAACTGAAAGAAGCCTACGACATTTTGGCCCCCAGCGTGGATACCATGGCGCGCAAACTCTCCGGCGGTAATTTGCAAAAGGTCATCCTGGCGCGAGAAATTTCGGGAGAACCGAAGCTGATGGTAGCCGTTCAGCCTACGCGCGGCCTGGATGTGGGCGCTATCGAGGCAATTCAGAAACTCATTTTGGCGCAGCGGGAATCGGGAACGGCCGTTCTCCTTGTTTCCGAAGAGCTGGAAGAACTGCTCTCCTTGAGCGACCGCATCGCCGTTATCTACGAAGGCGAAATCATGGGTACCGTCAACACCGACGAAGCAGACGTCAACGAACTGGGCCTCATGATGACCGGTTCCCACCTGGAAGACCTGCATAAAGCCGGGGAGGTCAGCCATGAATAGGCATAACACCACTCCAAATACTACGCATCAAGCAAGGTATGCCTGCACCGCAAATGCTCAAAAGCAACTGCTTCATTCACAATTCACACTTGACAATTCACAATTGACAATTACTTTTGGCTCAAGCCAGGGAGGACGCTCATGAAACTCCCCTTTACCATCATGGTGGAAAAACGGGTGGCGGATTACCCCAAATGGCTGCCGGCCGCTACCTCCATTGGCTCTGTCGTAATCGCCTTCATCATCAGCGGCCTGCTGCTCAAAATGGTCGGCGGCGAACCCATCAGGGTAGGCAAATTTTTCTTCCAGGCTACCTTCGGCAATTGGGCGGTATTTTCCGACACGCTGGTGAAAGCTACGCCCCTCATTCTCGTCGGTCTGGCCTGTACCGTTGCCTTCAAAATGAAATTGTGGAACATCGGCGCTGAAGGCCAGTTCTACATTGGCGCGTTTTTCGCCAGCCTGGTTGTGTTAGTGCCGCTGGTACCGCCGGAAACCTCCCCCTACATTGTGCTGCCCTTGATGGCGCTGATGGGCATGATTGGCGGCGCCATCTGGGGATTTATTCCCGGCGTCCTCAAAGCCAAATTACAAGTCAACGAAATCATCACCACGCTGATGCTCAACTACATCGCCATCCTCTGGAACAACTTCTGGATATTCAATAAATGGAGCGACGCCGGTTTCCAGATGACGCCTGTTTTTGAGAAATCAGCCTGGCTGCCGCGCATCACCGACTACGCCCGTCCTTACAGTGAATTCATGGAAGCTGGCGGGTCGATGGCCGGTTTTATGGCGGCGATTGGGCTGGAACGTATTTCGGGCATGACGCTGCATCTGGGTTTCATCGTAGCCGTGCTGGCGGCAGTAGTCGTCTGGTGGATTTTGCAGCGCAGCAAATGGGGCTACGAAATCAAGCTCATTGGCGACAACAAGGAAGCCGCCCGTTACGCCGGCATCAACATAGCGCGCAACATCATTCTGGTCATGATGCTTTCCGGCGCGCTGGCTGGTCTGGCAGGTATGACGGAAATTAGCGGTGTGGTTCATCGTTTGCAGGAGCGCATTTCTCCCGGATACGGCTTTACGGGCATCATCATTGCCTGGCTGGCGAAGCTCAACCCGTTTGCCGTTATTTTGGTGTCGGTGCTGTTTGGGGCGCTTATTGTGGCCGGGCGTGAAATTCAACCGGCAGGTCTGTCCCAACTGCTGCAAGGCATCATTCTCTTCATGGTGATTAGCAGTGACGTGCTGCTGCGTTACCAGATTCGTTTCATTCGGCTGCGTCACACGGCAGCCGGGGAGGTCGAACCCGCATGAACTTAGAGATTATCCTCCACTCCGGTTTAGCCACTGGGACTGTCTTATTGTTTGCCGCCATTGGCGAAATTTATGCGGAGCGTTCCGGTATTCTCAACCTGGGCGTAGAAGGCATGATGCTCCTGGGCGCGATGGCCGGTTTCAGCACCTCCCTGGCGACCGGGAATGTGTGGCTGGGGCTGCTGGCGGCGATTATTGCCGGTGGCATTTTGAGCCTGGCGCATGGCCTGGTAACGATTCATTTTCAAGCGGATCAGGTAGTAAGCGGGCTGTCACTGACTTTTTTGGGTACGGGTTTGGCGCTGGTGTTAAGCGGAGGGCTAACCGGCCAAAATCCGCCTTTGGTGCCTAAGTTTGACATTCCGCTTCTGGGTCAAATTCCGTTTGTGGGTCCGGTCTTTTTTGCGGATCATAGTTTGCTGGTGTATGTCGGGTATCTGTTGATTCCGTTTGCCTGGTATTTCATATTCCGTACACGGCCGGGTATGCATTTGCGGGCTGTGGGTGAGAAGCCGGATGCGGCCGACACGATGGGCGTCAGTGTTTATGGCACACGCTACCAGTATGTGTTTGTGGGTGGCTGTCTGGCTGGCCTGGCAGGGGCAACAATCAGCCTGTCGGTGTCGCCGGGCTGGTACAGCGCCCAAACGACATCGGGGCAGGGCTGGATTGCTATTGGTCTGGTGATTTTTGCACAATGGAATCCGTGGCGGGCGGCATTGGGGGCGTATTTGTTTGGCGCTTTACGGCGCGGGATTTTGGATTTGCAGGGTCCGGCGTTGTTGTTTGGCTTTGCCAACCCACTTTATATTAACTCGAATCTTGGCTTTTTTCTGCAAATGTCCCCGTATATTCTGACTATTATCGCTTTAATTATTGGCTCACGGCAGGCGATGAAGAAGCGTCTGGGCGCGCCAGCGGCGCTGGGCGTGCCGTATATTCGCGGCGAACGAGGGCTGTAGAGCAATTAACTGAGAATAGTGACTGTTTGATTACCAGAATGGTCCAATCTCCAAGATTGGACCATTCTTTCCCTCCAACCCCATCTCCATTAACCACCCCCTTCCTTTTGCTCATTATTTACGATTCCACTATGTTTTGGTAAACTGACGGCCGTTATTGTCCGGCAGGCAGCCCGCGGGGAAACAGTGGGGTGGCCTGGCATACCAATAGAGGGAAACGATCTATGCCAGTTGTCTGGTTTATCCGTCATGGCGAAAGTGAATCCAACGCGAATCTGATAACAACCCATCCGGCGCTGTCTGCGCTCACGCCGCAGGGCGAAATCGAAGCGGGCCAGACCGCCGCCGCTATAACCACCGCGCCAGACCTCATTGTCATTTCTCCCTACTTGCGGGCGCAGCAAACGGCCGTTCCCACCATCCACAAATATCCTCACGCACCCGTCGAAACCTGGCCGGTCGAAGAATTCACCTACCTCCATCCCCAACATTACCACAATACCACCGGCGCCGACCGCTGGCCTGCCGCCAAAGCTTACTGGGAGGAAAACAATCCCGTCCTGAAAGATGACAGTGAGGGTGAATCTTTTGCGGAATTGATGACCCGTGTCAGCGCCCTCCAAACACGGCTCGCCGCCCATGCGGCTGCTTTTATCGCCATGTTCAGTCATGGCATGTTCTTGCGCGCCCTGCTGCTTAACGCCCTCATCAACCAGTCGGAACCAACCCCCGAGCTGATGCAGCGTTATTACAATTTTTTATGGGCAGTCCACATGCCCAACTGCGCCATTCTCAAAACCACCGTCGACACCAACGGCCGTTTCACCTTCTCAGGCTTCGACACTACCCACCTCACTAACCGACCACCAGACTAACCGACCACCTGGCTACCCAACTATGACCTACGGATCTCTCACCCTCCACCTGCCCACCGGCGAAACGGCCGTTGTTGACCTGACCGTTTCCGAAGTGGTGCTGGGCCGCGGGCAACAGGCCACCCTGCGCCTGCAAGACGAACTCATCTCCAAACAGCACGTCCGCCTCATCGTACGTTCCGACGACGTTTGGCTCGAAGACCTGGGCGCCACCAACGGCACCTTTGTCGATGGCAAACAGATACCCGCCAACCAGCCCGTCGCCATCAAAGCCGGCCAATCCGTGCAAATCGGCGAAACCGTCTTCCAGTATGCCCCGCCGCCCCGCGCTCGAGATGACGCCGCCGTCACGGCAGATGCCGCCGCACCCTGGCGCAAACCACTCATCATTGCCCTTTCCATCCTCATTGGCGTCCTTCTTTGCGGCATTATCGGCGCTTCCGCCTGGCTGATACGCGCCAACCGCACGGCTGACGACGGTATGCCGCCCAACGGCGTGCCCCTGGTGGGCGGCGTAGCTCTGGCTGCCTGCGCGGAACTGCCCATGACGGCCGTTTCTCCCGCAGACGCTCCCTACCAACTACTGCCCTTCCTGGATTTGCCCTTCGCCTACGGCGACACTCCTGCCGATTTCCGTCAGGCCATGCAGCGCACCGCAAATGGCGGGCGCGTCAACGCCTTTTACGACCATCTGCTGCCGCTCTATCCGGCGGCGCCGGCCAGCGCCGCCCAGGGGCGCGAACCGTTGGAACCACTCACCGGCGGGCACGTACTCCTGTTTACCGGCCAACTCAACGCCACCGACAACTATAGCGGACATCCTGGTTACGACTTTGCCCCGGAAGACCCGCGCCAACCGGCAACGGCCGTTTTAGCCGCCGCCGCTGGCCTGATCACCGAAGCCGGTATCGACGAATCCGGCAGTCATTTTGTCACTCTGGTCCACACCGTGGAAGGCGTGGGCAGCTTCCAGACCGGCTACTGGCATCTCCAGCCCGACTCGTTTTTTGTCGATACCAGAGAACGGGTAGGCCAGCCCATTACCAACGGCGAACGTCTGGGTACGATGGGCGGCAGCGGCTGGGGGGCGGGCAGCCAACTCCATTTTGAAGTGCGTTTCGACTATGATCAAAACGGCCGTTTCACCTTGAATGAAGCCATCGACCCCTTTGCCTTCCAGCCCGGTCCCGCTTATCCTCAAGATCCCTGGAGCCAGCCCCTGGAGTTCACCGATGGTCGCGGTGAACCTGCCAGCCATGCCCCCCTGCCCAGTCTCTACCTGTGGCGCATTCCCCACGGCTTTTTGGGACAGGTTAACGAAAACGGCGGCGGCGCTGTTCCTGCTCAGGGCGAATCAGGACTGAACCAGATCTCATTGTGCGCGCCTGCCGGCAGCCTGCCGGCAGGCGGTGCGGTGACCTTTGCCTGGTCGCCCGACCCGGCTGCGGTACCCGGACGCCTGGGCGTGGGCCTGGGCTGCGCCCTCAGCGCCGCCGACGTCGACGGCGTGCAGGTGACGCAGTTTGCCCAACCCCTGCGCCTGGAAGTTCCCCTGGACGCCGCTGATCTGAGCCGCGTTAACCCGGAAACGGCCGTTATCTACTGGCAGGAAGCGTCGTCCGACACCTGGCAGGCGCTGCCCACCTTTATGGACGAGAGCGGCCGCATCGCCGTGGTCGAAGTGACCGGTCCCGGCGCTTGCACCCTGCTGGGCGAACCGCTTACTGATGTGCAGGCCCCGGTTTCCACCATTCAAGTAGACGGGTCTACCGGCAGCGGCGGGTTCTGGTACGAAGCTGTGACGGTGTCTATTGCCAGCGAAGACGTGGGTGGCGGCAGCGTGGCCCAAATCGAATACAGCCTGGACGCCGGGCAGACCTGGCAGCCGTATACCGGCCCCTTCACCCTGGAACCTGACGGTTCGCCGGCGCCGCCGCGGGTAGAGCCGGTGGAAGACTTGGGCAGCGGACCGGGACGCTTTTTGGTGCTGGCGGCGGCTGTGGACCAGGCCGGCAACCGTGAAAATCCGCCTGCTTTCCGCTCGTTGATCATCGATCCGGCGCAGTCGCCTGATGCGGCAGCCTCCGAAACCCCGCTGCCCGAAACAGGGCTGGCTTGCCAACCGGAGCTAACGGCGGAAGCGGAGTTTGGCGTGAACGTGCGTCGGGGGCCTGGCGTGCAGTACCCTATCGCCACCACGCTGCCGCAAGGAGCCACCGCCCCGATTATTGGCCGCAATGCCAGCGGCAGTTGGTGGCAGGTGGCGTTGGACGTGGGTCTCGGTTCGCAGTATTGGGTGTCTGATGATGTGGTGGCGGTTGTCTGCATAGATGACGTGCCGGTAGTAGCTACCCCGCCGCCGCCCACGGCGACAGCCACGCCGACGCCTACAGCGACGCCGACAGCGACAGCGACGCCCACGCCTACGGCAACCCCTACCGCCACCTCGTCGCCCACGGCTGACCCGGACGTGGTACCGCCGACCGTGACGATTGTCCATGCGCCCACCACGCCAAATGAGGCGGACCCGGTCACGTTTACGGCGCAGGCGGTGGATGCAGGGGCGGTGGCGCGGCTTGAAATCTGGGTGCAGGGACCGGACGATGCGGATCTGATTCGCGTGAAAGTATGCACGGACGTGACGGTTTGCGTTTATCAGGGCGGTCCCTACGCGGCAGGCGAGGGGCAGTACCGGGCCTTTGCCTGGGATGCAGCGGATAATCAGGGGATAACGGCCGTTATCACTTTCACGGTTGAGGCTGCCGGATATCCCTAGTATCCGTAGCCCGAAGTCCGTAGGCCGTTATCCGACAGATTTTCCAGAGGTGGAGCCTGCGGATTACGGCCCACGGATTACCGAATACGGGTACTAGGGGGCGGGGAGTTTTTGTGGATGCTGGCAAGAGATTACCAAAGTCTGCCAGACTTTTGTAATTTGGAGTGTCAACTAAAGTTCCGGACACCCATATCCTTAACTGGTGTAGAAATATCTGCCAGCAAGCGTTACAATCTTCTTGTCCACTTGATGTTATTCTGCAATTCATAATGATTGACTTATCCAGCATAGGTCATAAGGAGAGAACCCGGTGCCTGAAAAAACAAAATCCAGCTTTGATCAACTGTATGAAAAAATAGAAGCCGCTGTTAAAGATTTAACGACGCTCAAAGTGATAACGGCCGTTGGCGCTGTGGATATCAGCCGCAAAACCACCACCAAAAATGGCGTCACTGAAGAAACCAGGGTGGAAAACTACCAGAACGCCAAAGCCGTCTTGAGCACCATCGACCTGATCGATGGCGATATCATGACCGTTATGGATGAAGTATTTGTAACCGATGCGGCCTATGCCGGTATTCGTGAAGAGCATCTGGCTCGTATCCAGGACGCCCAGGCCATCGTGGATAAAAATGTGGTAACCCTGTTAAGCATGGTGGAAACAGTGGGGAAAATTTTGCGGGAAATCAACGAACAGCGGCAAATTCCAGAAGAGCCAGTCCCATAGCCCAACTTTGCATGGCGTATAGAGATACGCCATGCGTCCCTGTCTTATTCCATTCACCCATGATTGCAGGAGGCAGCAATGGCCGAACAGAACGCCGACAATTCGCTTGCAAAAATTTCCCAACAGTTTACCGATATTGCTAAAGATTTATTCAACATTGAGGTCAATCTGATCCTGCGCAGCAGCATTGCGGCGCAGAAAATGCCCGCTCCCAGACATGCGCTGTTAGACATTGGCAAGGAATACTGCGCTGCCCTGGAGGAAATGGAGGTCTGGCGGCAGGATCATCTGTTGAAAATGGGAGAGCCGGGTATTGGCTATGACGTGGACAACATGTTCGAGGCGAAACGAGTGCAGATGGGCTACTTAACGCGAACAGAAGCCGCTCAGGTTGATATTAACCCCAGCCAATATGACCGCATGGTTTCACATGACGTGAGTAATGAGTTGGGTGGATTTGACGCCTTTGACGTTTTGCGAAATTGGGCGAACAGTTTTCTAAAGGATCTCGCCAAAGAAAGTTATTTGAGTCCGGAGCAGTTGGCTGTGCTGCCGCGTATCAAAGATAATGCCGACCTGCTCAAAGGTGTGTTAAGCGCCTTGTGTTTGCGGGATCCGGTTCTGAATGACCCGAATCTGGCTGGAGCAGAGAATCTGGCAATCCAATTAAGAAGCATGGTAGAGAAAGAGCGCACGCCCAACATGGTTGTGAAGTTGAGCAAACAACTCAATTGGGAGCGCACGGTTGAACTGACGAATGAATACAGCCGGGCGGACCTGGTGACGCGAGACAATATTGAGCCGCTGCCACTGCGCGAACAGGACCTGGTGCTGATTCGCAAGATATGGGAATTAGGCACGGAAGTGATCGCCATGCAAACCATTATTCAGTTGGACGGTGACGTGATTACCCGCATCAATCCCAGTTTCATGAATGAGACGAGATACCCAAAGCTGCAGTCCTATCACAATCAGGCGCTGGCGGTGGCTTTGGAACATTGGTCGGATTTGGTGACTGTGGCGAAGGAACTGATTGTGTCCGCTGCGAGGGGTATTTCTGACAGGCTGGCGGCATGAGTATGTGGCGGGATGTGGGCGACTTGCTTGAGATGGTCAGCCAGGGCGGGCTGGTAATTCAGACGGGGCTGGATGGTCAGGTTGTGGAAACGGCCGTTCCCGACCCCGCTGTTTACGCCGGCAAAACCTACCCGCAAAAAGGCATCCGCACTACCATCCAGTTAGATTCAGACTATATCACGATCCTGTCACCGGAAATCATGGCGCGCCCTGAAATCTGGCAGAGCCACATGGACCAGGTGGCGGGCAAACTGGCGGTCTTGGAAACTTTGCGCTTGTGGGCGCGGCAGAGTTGGGTGGTTTTTTTGTTACCCGCGCTGGTCTGGTTGTTGCATACGTTGTTCACGCTGGAATCGCTGGCGGCAGCCTGGGAACTGCTGCTGCCCACTCTGGTCAGCGCCCTGATTGTGTTCTTACGGAAGCAGTTGAAACGCTTCTTGCAGGTATTCGTGTGGCCTGTCGTCATGCGGGTGGTGGTCTGGGTTGTGCGGCGGCGGTTCCAGGCATTTGTGGACAGGTAACATGGGGCGTGATACGTGATGCGTAAAGATTGTTCACGCATCACGCATCACGCATTATTTCCTGAACAGATAAATTGCCCAGCCCAGCGTGTCCCGCTCCCAGCGCAGATATTGGTCGCGGCCGTCTTCCAGCCACGCCTTGAACTCTGGCAGATCCGGGTCATCGGGATGAGTGCGGATGTACTCATCGCCAGCATACCAGTAGAGGCTGTAATAATTGTCCCACTCATAATGGTCGCTGACGATGGTATAGAGCAGGTTCAGCCCCAGTTCCTGACCGGTCAGAAAATTCTGATAATGGCTGGCGAAGGTGTCCCGTTCGTAGCCGCCCCGTTTCAGAAATTCGGGGTCCGGTTCTTGCAGCCAGAACGGTTCGCCCACGGCGATGAGGCCGCCCGGTTTGGTCATGGTTTTAAGCGCCGCCAGCGTGCCGCGGTGCCCGTTCCAAATCCAACTGGCTCCCAGACAGAGCGTCAGGTCGAAGCTTTCCGGTTCGTCGGGCCGGTATTCGGCGCCATCCATCTCCAGAAAGGTGAGGTTGGCGTGGGGGATGCGCTGCGCAAAGGTGGCGCGCGCGTCGCGGCTGTGGTCAGGCGAGAGGTCCACCGCCACGCCGGAGACGCCGTAGCGTTCGATGATGCGCGTGATCAGCTCGCCTTTGCCGGCGGCGATTTCCAACACATTGGCGTCCGGCTCCAGTTTGAGCAGCGAAACCAGGCGGTCCAGCTTTTCTGAGCTGCTGGGATTGAGGATGGTATGGTATTTGTGTGTAATGTGGAAAAATTTCCAAGACATGATGTTTAGACAACTCCCTTTGGTTGGCCCCAGACCACATGGCCTGAGACTTGAATTTCAAATGTTTCTTCTGATAGGTATGATTGCACGAGATTGGTAACGGCCGTTTCAAACGCCTGCACCCTTTCCACCCCCATCCGCTCCCGCGAAAAGCCGTTCCGTGAGAAAAATGATTCGACATACGCCGTCACCGTCTGCCGGAAATGAACGGGCGCAGTTTCCCGCTCGCCTTGCTTGCTAAACAGCCCGCGACTGATCAATTCCTCGACCAAATCATACGGCTCATACTCCCGGTTGGTGCTGTACTGAGCAATAAGTTTGCCCAACTGAGCACCCCAAGGCACTGCCGAAAAACGCTTATAAACCAGGGCCAGCACGCCATCTTCCACCAACAATTCACGGAACCGAGGTAATACCACCGCCCAGTCAAACCAATGCAAACTTTCGCCCGCCGTCACCAGGGTGTAAGGCGGCGACAACGCGACTTCTTCAACGGCGCCTTCGAACCAGCGCAAGTTCGGCGCACTGCCGCCGGGCAGCTGCTTGCCCTGCGCGATCATGTTGGCCGAAATATCGATGGCATCGACCGCCTCAACGCGCTGTGATAACGGCCGTGCCAGATACCCCGTGCCACAGCCCACATCCAACACCCGTTTTGGATTAGCCGTGATGAGGCCAGTCAGAATATCAAACGTTTCATCTGGATATGGTGGGCGACGGTGATAGGCGGTCACAATGCTTTGGTCTTTGAATTGAGCGCCATATTCTGGTGCGAGATGTTTTGGTTTTGGTTTCATGTGAACCCCTTTATTCAGTCAATTTTCCGGACAACTGTGTGTAACGCTTAAAGCGCCACGGATGGATTTTTTGCTGGGCAACGGCCGTTTCTTGTTGTTGTAATTTTCATTCTTTATCTTCCATACACCAATCAATTAGGCGCCGCACAAAATCGGCCGTGGGATAAGGCTTGCTGTCATATTTCCAACGCGGCACTTCGACCATTTTAGCGCCGGGCTGGCGTGGGAACTGCGGCCCTTCGACGCGCAGTTGGGTGTGCGGATCGCCTTCATGGGGCAGGCGGTAGTGGATGATGAACTGTTTGTTGCTGCTGATGATGTGCAGCACCCGCACTTTACCCGGTTCCACCAAACCCTGCTCGGGTACCCACGAATCGGCGTCGTTGACGTACCAGAGGTACTGCCGCCCTTTGTAGTTCACTTTGCGCATTCCTTTTTTGCTGACTGCCATGATATGTCTCCGTTTTATGTGATGGGGGCAAAAATACGTGATGCGTGATACGTGATGCTTGAGGGTTTCAAGCATCACGTATCACGCATCACGCCTCCACTTCTTTCCCATGCCACAAATACCGCATTTCTGCGGACGTGGCTAATAGTTCATCCAGTTTGCCGATGGCTTCCACACGGCCGTTTTTCAGCACAATGATCTGGTCTGCCTGCTGTAACGCCAGCCGCCGGTGCGAAACGACTAAAAAGGTTGAAAGATGAGGGATGAAGGATGAATTATTCTGCCTTCTGCTTTCTGCCTTCTGCCCTTCCAGCAGGTTTTGCCAGAGCTGCTTCTCGGTTTCCACGTCCAGGGCGCTGGAGAGATCGTCGAAGACCAGCAGTTCGGCGCGGCGCACCAACATGCGGGCGGCGGCGGCGCGCTGTACCTGTCCGCCGGACAGGCGCACCCCGCGCGGACCGACGACTGTGTCCAGCCCTTTTTCCAGCGTTAAGATGTCGGGGGCGAGAACGGCCGTTTCCACCACCCGTTCCAAATCCACCTCAGACTCCGGCAGACCCAGCAGCACATTCCCGCGCAGCGTTTCACTGAACAGGCGCGGCACCTGCGGCGTGTAGGCGCTGCGTGGCGGCACAAAAAACGTTGCCGGATCAGTCACACAGTCCCCATTCCACAGAATTTCGCCGCTGTCGGCTGGCAGCAAACCCAGCAGGACACGCAGCAGCGTCGTTTTGCCGGAGCCGACGCGCCCGGTGATGACGGTGAAGGAGCCGTGCGGCAGCGTGAAGGAGATGTTGTGGATGCCGTTAACCGTATTCCGTGATCCGTTATCCGTGAACCGTTGTTCGCTCTCGGCTAACGGTTCACGGGTTACGGTTAACGGATAACGATAAAACAGGTTCTTCACTTCCAGAGTATGCAGTTCATCAACGGCCGTTTTTCGCGCCACATGTATCTCTATCTCTTTTTTCTCTGCGCTCTCTGCGCCTCCGCGGTAAAAGTCTTCATACAACTCGCCATGCGCCACCAGGCTTTCCGGCGGGGCGTCGGGCGCGATCTCTTGCAGGCGGTCCAGCACCACCCGCTGCTGCGCCACTTCGGAGATGTAGCTGCCGATGGTCGCCGGAAAGCGGGAGACGAAGAACAGGTAGCCGCTGAACAGCACAAAGTCGCCCACGGTAAACGTGCCCTGACCCATGGCAACGCCCGCCATGACCACCATCACTGCCACCGCCACGTCGCCCATGTTGTCGCCGGTGGCCTGGAACGTGGCGAAGAAAACGCCGTTGCGCACATTGGTGACGCGCCGCCGCTCGTTGAGGTGCTGGAAGTAGGCCATCGTGCCTGCTTCGGCGTCTGCCACTTTCATGGCCTGAATCGCGCCGAAGATTTCGCCCAGGAAGCCGGTGACCTGGCTGGAAGCGGCCCGCGCTTCGCGACTGTAGCGCAGAAAACGCTGCCAGGCGAAACGGTTGAGGAAGAAAACGCCGACGAGTGGGATGAGGGCAACGGCCGTTATCAGCGGCGCAATCTGGAACATGACAATCAGGGCAAAAAACGTGAACAGGCCATGCCCCACCAGTTCCGGAATCCAGGTGGGAAAGTCGGCAAAGTCGCCCAGATCATCATCCAGACGGTTCATGGCGTCGCCGGTGGAAACGGTCAGCGGCACAGCCCCCGGTTTGTGTAAGACATTTTCCGTAATGTTCTTGCGCATCAAGGACTGCCCCGCCATGCGCAGTTTGGCGCTGCCCCAGTAGCCCGCCGTGTCACTCGCCATGCGGCTGAGTTCTACCACTACGATGAGCGCCAGCAGCGTCCACAGCGTCACCGACGTTTCGATGCTGCCGGTCAGTTGGTCGTAGTACGTTTTTTGCAGCCAGGCCGGCGCTAAGCGCGTCACAAAGGCATAGGTGGTGAAGACCACGGCGATCAGAAAAGCCCAGGGACGAAAGCGGATGAGCGCCATTGTGCCGGTTTTAATCGAGAGTCTTTTCTCGTTCATTAATCTTTGATCTTTGATCATGCCAGCACCTCTTCCAGTCCCGTTTGCAGCAGATGATAGAAGCGGGAGTTTGAGTCGTTTGCCAGCACAGTACGAGCGCCGTTTTCTAGAGAACGGCCGTTTTCCAAAATCAATATCTCGTCAGCCCGCTGCACCGTTTGCAAGCGATGGGCAATGATGATGCCGGTGCGCCGGTGCAGCAGGCGGTCGATGGCGCGTTCCAAAAGCTGTTCGGTCGCCGGGTCCAGCCGTGATGAGGCTTCGTCCAGAATGACGAGGTACGGGTCGCGCAGGAAGAGGCGCGTAAAAGCCAGCAGCTGCGCCTCGCCTGCCGACAAACCTTGACCGCCCGTTTTCAGCATCGTGTCCAGCCCATCGGGCAGCGCCTGGAACCAATCGCTCAAGCCCAGCGTGTCGATGGCGTCCACGATGGCGGCATCGCTGATGGGCGGGCGTTCCGGATCGTAGCGGCGGAACAGGGTCAGGTTGTCGCGCACGGTAGCTTCAAACAACTGCACCTCCTGCGTCACCATGCCCACATGCTGCCGTAAATCGCGCAAACCGGCGTAGCGCACATCCACGCCGTCCAAAAAAATCTGCCCGGCGTCCACGTCATACAGACGAAAGAGGAGCCGCGTTAGCGTGGTCTTGCCGCTGCCGGTGCGCCCCAACACGCCCAGCACTTTGCCTGCCTCCAGCGTAAAGCTTACGTCGTCAAGGACGAGATTGGAGCCTTCCCCCCACCCTGGCCCTCCCCCAAAGGGAGAGGAAACCGGCTCTCTCTCCCCTTGGGAGAGGGTGGGGGAGAGGGAAAACTGGTCTTTATAAGCAAAGCTCACGTTTGCAAACTGCACCGACGGCGCTTGCCGGGGCAATACGGCCACATCGGCTGGTTCGGTCACTTCGACTGGTTCGGGCACTTCGACAAGCTCAGTGACCGAACCAGTCGAAGCGGTGGCTGAGCCTGTCGAAGCGCTGGCTGAGCCTGTCGAAGCCGAGCCTGTCGAAGCGCTGGCTGAGCCTGTCGAAGCCAAATCCTTCACCTCCGGTTCCAACTGGAAAAACTCATTAATGCGGCTGATGCTGGCGACGGCGCGCTGCAAGTTGCCCATTTGGCGGCGGATGTACTTAATCGGCCCTTCCATCAGTCCGACGTAGAAGGCCATCAGGAAAACGGCGCCGATGGTCATTTCGCCGCGCAGGTAGAGCACGCCTGCCAGCGCCAGCGTCACCACCAGCGTCAGCACGTAAAACATGGTGCTGGCAGCAAAAGTGAAGCCGCCGAACAAATCCACTTGAATCCGTTTGCGGGCGATGAGCGCCATTTTGGGATAAAGCCCCTGCATGACATATGCCTCGCCGCCGTTGGCGCGAATGTCTTCCGTGCCGCCGAAGCGCTCTTCCAGGTAGCCAAACAGGTTGGCCTCGGCGCGGCTGATGTCGCCCCAAAAGGTGACGTTGGGCTTCTGGATCAGGCGCAAGAAAACGGCCGTTACCAGCGCATAAACCAGTCCAATCAGGCCAAAGCGCCAATCCTCGCGGAAGAGCAGAAACAAGACGCCTACCAGCAGCAGGGCGTTGCTGAACACGTGCACGATGAGATTAGAAAAGTATTCGGCCAGGTTGCCCACATCGCCGTCGATGCGTTCGATGATTTCGCCGGGGGTGCGCGTTTTGTGGAAGCCCATATCCAGGCGCATGGTGTGGACCGCCAGGTCACCGCGCAGGCGGTTGGTGGCGGCCCAGCCCAGGTCGGTGCTGAGGTAGGTGTTGAGCAGGTTGAGCGCTTTTTGCCCGACGACGATCAGCAGGTAAACCAGCCCCATCGTCACCAGCACGCGGGTGGTTTCGCCAGCCTGCGCCGCATCCAAAAAGCGCCGGATCACCTGCGGCGCGAACAGTTGTAAGACAATTCCCGCCAGGAGAAGGCCGAATAACAAGACGACACGCTGCCAAAACGGCCGTAGGTAGGTGGTTAGGAAGGTTAAGTTTGTATGTTTCATAGGGTTGCTTTTAATAATTAATTGTTGAATTGTTGAACTGCTTAATGGTTAATGAATCGCGTCGGGCGACTCGTTAACCATTCAACAATTCAACAATTCACACATTAATTATTATTCAATCCCCTGCTGCCGCGCATAGGGCTGCCACAAACCCAGGGTTAACCTGACCGGATCGGTTTCTACGCCGAAGCGGGCGAAGTATTCACAAACGCGGGTGATGTCTCGCTGCAAGATGTCGAGGGCGTGGGGATTGCTGCGCGCCTCGACGGCTTGCGGAAAGTCGATGAGCCAGATGTCGCCGTCCCAGTAGAGAATGTTGTAAGCGGACAGGTCGCCGTGGATCAGGTGGTGGTCGAGCAGGATTTTAACATTGTCCAAGACGCGGTGGAACAGCGGTCTGGCCTCGTGAGGCGACAGCCCTACTTCGTTGAGAGCCGGAGCCGCGCCGTATTCGTCGCCGATGAATTCCATGAGGATGGCGCTGTCGTGTTGGGCGATGGGTTTGGGCACGTCGGCGCCAGCTTCGTAGAGCAGCGTTTGCGTGCGGAATTCGGTGCCGACCCACATCAAAAAATCGGCTTCCAGGCCGTAGCCAGATTTATTGATAATCGCCCTTCGTTCTCGGGAGTTACGTACTTGTTTACCTTCACGGTCAAGAATGGTGCGTCCCACTTTGTAGATTGCATCGTTCTTGAGGCTACGCAGCATACGTTCCCGGTACAGTTTGGCTGCTATCCACTCCAACCCGGTTACCGGATTCGCCACGCAAGCATAAACGTTCGCTTCCTTGCCCCCCTTTACGCGGCGGGTAACATCGGTGATGATGTTCTCCTGGTAGAAGTGGGCGACGGCGTTGATGACCCACTGCCGTTCGTGATGGAGTGGGTCTAAGTTCTTGGCGTAAGTCGGTATCCAGTTGTCGATGCCGTCATCCATTGCCAGCACATCGTGGACAATTTCTTCTACACGTTCATTTTGTTTGGGTTTGGTTTTGCTGCGGCCGCGCTGCCGGTGGGCGGAACGGCCGTTGTCGAAATTTTCATATTCTGCATATACATCATACAGATCAGTATTCATGGTGTGTTTAGTTCCTCTTGGCCCTTCGACAAGCTCAGGGCAAAATCGTTAATCGTCAATCATCAATCATCAGAGGACCCGTGACTTAAACCAGGCGGAAAGGCAGAATGGCGTGCATAGCGTTGGCCGAAACGGCCGTTTCCCGGCAAGGGTGGCTTCAATTGGGTTGGGTTAGGGGATCAAAAAAGCCACGGGTCAGCATTGCGTGAGCCGTGGCCGAATCTGGCTGTCAGGTATAGTTCCAGGATTGGCACACCTGGAATTCAGTGAAGAGTAATCAGTTATAGTGAACGGTGTTCAGTTTGCGATTACAGGTTACTGGAAGGCAGGTGTACTCACACAACGCGTATTTAATTTGCGCACTTGGGCTGATTTTCCTTTTTGCATCATGTAAGTACCTCCGAAAGTTTTTGATTTGTCTTTTTCAGACCAGGGGCAGTTTACCACAAGCAGTTTGGGTTGGTCAATAGTTGAAAAATAGTTGTGGGTTTCAGAATATGCCGATAAAAGGGGAAACGGCCGTTTCCACAGCACGCAAAAGCGTAATATTCCAGCACCATAACAGGGATCCGATTGCCCAAAAGTGTAATGATTCCTGCTCATGCAGCCATGTTATTCCGCCTTACTGTCTGCTCATTTCTTGTATTAAGGCGTCATATTCTCCGAGAAAAAAGAGCCGGATGAGTTGATGACACATCTTATCCGGTACCCCATCCCTGGTTTTCGAGATGTGGCTGCTTGTGGGAATGATACCAAAGATTTTTTTTGGTATTTGGTAATTGAACAAAACCAGATTTATACTGCCTCCTTCAGGGCAGATGTGCAAGTCGCCTTTGTCTGCGTTGAACCCGATCCCCGCCGGGCAGCTTTCGTTTCCCTGATTCTTCAGCTTGTTTTCTTGCTTGAATTCGCTGTCCCAGTCATGGTTTTGAAACTGTGCAATGGCCTGGTCCGCATCCAGATTGCCTAAATTCCTATCGGAAAAATCAGACGATTGAATCCATCCTGTGATCATGGTTTGTTTTGTCCTTATTTACGCTTGTTTATTGATAAATTCATTTTATGGTAGTGGCAAGGGGTGAAAAATGTCAATACCAAGGCGGCTGGAGTGTCAAATCTCTTCCCCTAATCCCATTGGTTACAAGTTAAGGATTTGCGGCAATTGTCAAGGGCCATGTATCAAACACATCTATCTGATCTTTTCGTTTTCGTTTGACAATTCCCAGGTCAAAAGCGCGGGAGGCCAGGTAGTCTGACAACGAACACCTTTCACCGCGCTCAAGTGCTTTCAAGAAATAGTAGATTGAGCGAAAAACCATCTCGACTGAGATGCGCTCAAATGGTAGGTTTAACAATCCGGCGACCTCGTCACAGAGGTCAATTAACACAGTATAGACTATCCAGGTTGACCACAGTTGTAGTTCCACCGCATTTTGTGAGCCTGACCAGAAATAAGCCAGGCCAAGCAGTCGTTTGATAGTAGCGTAGGCGCGTTCGATGGACCAGCGGCGATAATAAAGAGCGACCAAATACCGTGCAGGCAATTTAGCGGGGTCCAGTTCATTGGTCAGATAGCGCCGCCACTGATTGCCATAGAGGACTTCGACCAAACGCAGTTGTTGCCGGTCTTCATCCGTTCCCACCCAGATGAGGGTGTCCCGAAAGGAAGCTGTTCGGGTCAGAGAACGCACTGTCTCGTATTTGAGGTTGCTCTTGGCGCGGGTGACAAATGTAGCGTGCTTCTCTGTTAACTGCCGGAAGCGGGTGAAGTTGGTATAGCCCAGGTCGAACAACAACAAATTACCTGCCTTGACATGCGCAACAATCAGGTCCCAAAATGTTTGGTCATTGCTGGTGGCGCTATCCTTAAACCAGATTTTCTCTGGCAGTTGCGACCCCAGATGGAGAAGGGCGCTCATTTTACCGGCCAGGGGATGTTTGTCCAGGTCCCGCAACAAACCCACTTTGCGAATCAACGCATCGAGGGTAGACCCATCTACAATCAGGCAGGCAGTGAAACGCTCCTCAGCCCAGGCGATTTCTGGTGGTAAGGGTCGTTGTCTGGCCGCCCAGCGCTGCTGCATCTGAGGCAAAAGCAGGTTCAGCACGTTGAGGAAGAGGACAGCCGGCAGCGTGTTCAAGCGTTCAGATAACGCTTGTTGTGAGACCTGTTTCGGATCTTCCCAGAGTACGGCCTCATTCCGTACCAGCCGAGCCAGTTCGCTCACTGCCGCGATTTGTCGCCAGATGGCCGTCAGCAAGAGAGCCATCATTACCGGCAGGGCCAGGGTACGCTCGCGTAAACCCATGTCACGAAACACCTGACACTGGGAGAGGGTGAGGGGATGGACGATGTTGCGAAAGAGGTCTTCGATTTCTTCGGTTAAATTGTCAACGAGCGGCCGTTTTTGTCGGTCAACTTGGATAGCCCGGGTGTGTCGGATAGAACTTTTTGATTTTTTGTTAGAATTTTCCATAGGTGAATTGTAACCAATTTCGGGTTTGACAATTCACAAACGGCCTTAACTTGTGGCTGATGCCCTAATCCTCCAATCTCCGCCAATTATATGGGAGCTGGCAATTTACAGCATCCGTCGGACCTCTGCCACCGCTTCCGGATTGACGAGGCCGGATGTGTCGCCGGGGTCTTGGCCGAGATAGGCGCTGCGGATGATGCGGCGCATCACTTTGGCGTTGCGTGTCTTGGGGATGTCGCTGACGAACCAGATTTCCTTGGGCTGCAAGGGTTTGCCCATTTCGGCGGCGATTTTGGCTTGCAGTTCGGCTCGCAGCGCGTCTGAGGGCGCATAACCGGGAGCCAGCACACAGAAGCAGACGACGCTGCTGCCCTTGATGGCGTCGGGCACGCCGATGGCGGCGGCTTCGTTGACGGCCGGATGGTTGACCAGCACCGATTCTACTTCGGCGGGGCCGAGGCGTTTGCCGGCCACTTTGATGGTGTCGTCGGAACGGCCGAGGATGTACCACATGCCGTCGGCGTCGATGGCGGCAAAGTCGCCATGCACCCACACGTTCTCAAAGGTTGACCAGTAGGTGTCGAGGTAACGCTGCTCGTCGCGCCAGAAGCCGCGCGTCATGCCAATCCAGGGGGCGCGGATGACCAGTTCACCGACCTGATTGCGCACGGAACGGCCGTTTTCATCCACCACATCAGCCGCCATACCGGGGCAGGCGGCGGCAAAGGAGGCAGGTTTCAGCGGCAGCATGGGATTACCCATGACGATGCCGCCCGAAATTTCGGTGCCGCCGCTGTAGTTGATGATGGGGCGTTTGCCGCCGCCGACGACGTTGAACAGCCAGAGCCAGGGGTCGGGATTCCACGGTTCGCCGGTTGAGGCGAAGCATTTGAGGGAGGATAGATCGTGGGCGTGGACGAGTTCGTCGCCGTGGGGGATGAGGGCGCGGATGAGGGTGGGCGAGAGGCCGAGCTGGTTGATGCGGTGCCGGGCGACCAACTGCCACAGCCTGTCTGGATTGGGAAAATCGGGAGCGCCATCGTAGATAACGGCCGTTGCGCCCAGCAGTGTCGCGCCAAAAATGAGCCAGGGGCCCATCATCCAGCCCATGTCGGTCATCCAGTAAATGACGTCGCCGGGATGCACGTCTGTGCCAAAGGCCATGTCTTGCGCGGCTTTGACGGGGAAGCCGCAGTGTGTGTGGACTGCGCCTTTGGGTTTGCCGGTGGTGCCGCTGGTGTAGATGAGCATGAGCGTGTCTTCGGCGGCGGTGGGTTCTGGTTCTGCCTTGTCGGATTGGGGGGGGATGAGGTCGTGCCACCACTGGTCGCGCCCGGATTGCATGGCAGTGTCGTTGCCTGCGCGGCGCAGGACGATGACGTGTTCGATTGTGGGCAGGTGGGCGAGGGCTTCGTCGGCGGTGGGTTTGAGGGCCACGACTTTGCCGCGACGGAAGAAGCCATCGGCGGTGAAGAGTGCTCTGGCGTCGGCGTCGGCCAGACGGGATTGGATGGCGCCTGCGCCGTAGCCGGAGAAGAGGGGCAGGATGACGCCGCCGATTTTGGCAATGGCTAACAGGGCGACGCAGATTTCCAGGGTCATGGGCATGTGCAGACCGATGCCATCTCCTTTGCCCAGTCCGAGGCTGCGCAGGGCGTTGGCGCAGCGGTTGACGGCGGCGGCGAGTTGGCCGTAGGTGAGTGACTGGCTGGTTCCTTCTTCGCCTTCCCAGATGAGGGCGATGTGGTGGCGGGTGGCGGGATTGGCGGCCCATTTATCGACGCAGTTGCTGACGATGTTGAGCTGTCCGTCTACGCACCATGTCGGGCGCTGGATGCCGCTGCTCAAGTCGACAACCTGGGTGTAGGGCTGTTGGAATTGGATGTCGAGGAATTTGAGGATGGCGTCGGTGAACCAGGCTATGTCGCTGGTGGAACGGGTCATGAGTGTGTGGTAGTCGGCGAGGTGGTGCTGGTTGATGAAGCGGGTGAGGTTGCTGTGGGCGATGTGGGCGGGGGTGGGGGTCCAGACGATGTCGCCGCCGAAGGTGAATTTGTCAGTCATGGGGTGTCTCCGTTTTCGGTAATAATGTGATTTTCCCCAACCCCCAAGCGCTGCCAACTGAAATAATCGATCAGCGGCTAATAAACTTCATCGTGTGTTCCCATTGTTAGGAGCAGAATTTCTTCTTCGTTTGAGTCTGGATTTTCTATAAACTCAAACAGAATTCGGTAATCATAGGCAACTGTGCAAGCCCAACTGCCTGTCAGGCTGCCTTTTAGCTTGTGACTGTGTAGCGTGGGATGAAAAGGATCATCGACCAACTGTTGCAGCGTTTGCTCAACCCGTTGGCGTAGTTGGGGGTCTTGACGCGCCAAACGCTTGTAAGCGCGTACAAAGGCTTTACTCCAAACGAGGGTTTTCAATCGTCTAACTCGGCCATCAAATCTGATAAGGAGCCACGATTAACATTGCCTAGTTGATAATCTTCGCGGGCCTCTCTGATTTCTAGGGCTAATTCTTCTCGCCGTTTTTCTGTTAGACGGCGCTGTATAATTTCAATTAACAAAGATTGATCTTTTAGCGGCCATGTTTCCACAACTTCTAATATATCTCGAAATTGATAAGTTTCGGTATGTGTCATTTTCTAACACCTTCCTGTTCTGATTGATTGCCAGACTCGAAAACATTGTAAATGATTTTGAATGATGGTTAAAGCGCCAAATTCTCCGATTTTAGAGCTATTCGACCGGATCGGGCAATTCTCTCATGTCTTCAGGTGGCGAATCTGCGCGGGGACGGTTTTTAGCATGTGAAATGGCTCATAATGCGGGGACATGGGCTAAACTCTTGATGGTGCAGGGGAAACGGCCGGAATAATTGTCAATGGTTAATTGTCAACTCTCAATTGTTAATGAAACGGCCGTTTCCATTGTTTTTAGCGTGTGAAATGGCTCATAATCCGGGGATATGGGTTAAACTCTTGATGGTGTGGGAAACGGCCGTTCTGCTGGCAGGGGGAGTATGGCTCGGACACAGCAGCCAGAAGAAGACCGCGATGGAGCGAGGAACATACCCTGTCGAGGTGTCTGATATGAAACTACATTTTCAAAAGTTGGTAATCGTTTTATCAACCGCTGCCATCTTGCTGGTACTTACCGTCTTTTACCTGTCGTCCAGGAATGGGAGATCCACAGAGTTGCTAATTGCCTGGGGTAGGCAGGGCGAGCCCCCTGAACGCAAATGCATTCTCCAAGTCATCAACCCGGAAAATCAGGAGTTGGGTCCTGTGCATACGTTGGAAGAACATTGCAACTATCAAATCGTAAATCTTCAGGGAGAACCGCGACTGGTTGGGGGGCAAACGGAGCCTAGAGCTATTGTCATATATACCATCACAGCAACCGGCGACCTGGTTATGGAGAAGACGATTCCAGTGGAGGTTTGGCCTGGCTTGCTGCAGCTCGCGGTTACAGATGGCGGCGCTATTTATTTTCCAGGCAGTTTGAGCAGCACTACAGGCATTATGCAAGGGCGGGTGCAACTACTACAACTAGATTATCAGACAGAGGAGATAAGTTCGTTTATCGCTTATGAAGAGGGAATGATTGATTTTCCGCAACTTTCCCCTGATGGTTCTTTCTTGAATTATTCGATATACCCTGGATCAGAGACCTGGTCCTATTTCCAATATTCTAGGGGTTCATACTATCGTCTTTTGAATTTGGAGACAAAGGTAGACATCGATCTGGCCTCGCGAGTGAACCACCTGGCGGCAAATCCTCTCTTTACCCATTGCAACCTGCGCTGGTCTCCAAGTGGGCGTTTTATTGCCTTCAATGTTGGCTGTGAATCGGCATCCCCACAGTACATTATCATTTTTAACGTTGAAACGAATGAAGCGGTAGACGTTATCAAACCAGTAGAGGAGACCTTCACTTCCAACGCTGGCCTCGTAGGCTGGCTTTCAAATGATGCAATCGTATATGGGCAATCTGTATCGAAAGAAGGGTATGAATCTCAACGTTTTTATCGCTATTT
>JAWOGU010000205.1:0-3571 GCA_046496595.1 Chloroflexota bacterium | reverse complement strand
GTTTCTTCCATTTCCGCCTTCTTCCCTTCTCCGGGCGACGTGAATTACCCGGCGAGCAAAGCCTATCTAAACGTGTTTTCGCAGGCGCTGCAAGCTGAAGTGTTAGAAAGCGGCATTATCATCCAGGCTTTGTGTCCGGGCTTCACGGTAACGGAGTTTCACGACACGGATATGATGACCGATTTTGACCGCAGCAAAATACCGGCGGTGCTCTGGATGACGGCGGCAGAGGTGGTGCGCACCTCGCTGCACTCGCTCGACCCGAACCACGTGATCTGCGTGCCGGGGCGGCGTTACCAACTGATGGTAGCGGCGGCTCAAAGCGGTCCGACCGGGCTGGTACTGCGGCTGGCGCGAAAATTCAGGCAGCGGGTGAGGGGATGAGGAGGTGTAGAGGTGATGGGGTGTAGAGGTGATGGAGTGAAAAACCTGGACACTTTGCCACCTGCCACCTGCCACTTTGCCACCCTTAAAGGAAAAACTTTTTTATGAGTATCATTGAAGCGATCATTTTAGGGATTATTCAGGGAGCCACCGAGTTTTTGCCCATTTCCAGTTCGGGGCATCTCGTGTTACTACCCACCATTTTTAATATGACACAGCCAGACCTGGCGATGATAGGGTTGGTGCATTTGGGGTCGCTGTTGGCGGTGTTGGTCTATTTTCGGCGGGATTTGTGGAACATTGTAACGGCCGTTCTCACCGGACTCCGTGAGCGCAAACCGCTGGGCACAACCAACGCCCGCCTGGGCTGGTTTATCGTGGTCGGCTGCATTCCGGCGGCTGTGACCGGCTTCTTGCTGGAAGACTTCTTCGAGGAAATCTTTGGCCAGCCGGCGTGGGCGGCGTTCTTTTTGTTAGTGACGGCCGGTTTATTGGTGCTGGGCGAAAAGCTGCTGTCGGGCGACAAGACCTTCGATACCATGACCTGGACGGACACCATTGTCATTGGCCTGTTTCAGACTATAGCCTTGCTGCCCGGCGTCTCGCGCAGCGGCAGCACGATTGTCGGCGGTCTGCTGCGCGGTCTGGACCGCTCTCAGGCGGCGCGGTACAGCTTTTTACTGGGCGTGCCCGTGATCATGGGCGCGGGGCTGTTGTCTGTTGTGGACATTGTGACGGACCCGGTGCTAACCTACAGCGTGGCGGCGTATGTGGCTGCATTTGTCTCGGCGGCAGTGGTGGGGTATCTGTGCATTTACTTTTTGCTGGCCTGGGTGCGGAACCACAGCCTCTATATTTTTGCCGTGTACACCGCGCTGCTTGGCGGTGGATATTTGCTTTATACGTTCGTTAGCGGGTAGAAAGATATGGGAAGCCTGATGCGTGATGCGTAAAGGTTGGTTTTCACGCATCACGCTTCACGCCTCTTCTCCTTGATTTCTTGGAACGCCTTATTAACTTATTGGCGCAATTTTGGTTAGTTTCCGCACGTTATTTTGAATTTGTAGACAACTTAACGGCTATTGCCGTATAATGAGTTCATAATCGAAAATCACATCCCAAAAGATGACCCGCGACTAACCGGGGACGGTTAGAGGTCTGAGCAAAGCCTGATTTCTTCTATGGAATCGGGCGCTTTTTTTAAACGCTTGTGTTTGGTCAGGCCGCTCTTTTCATCCACACCTTGCTCAAGCCGTAAAAATAAGAATGTGTTGGACCTCTGCCACACCGCGCAGCCACATCTTGGATGGTGTTTTACATCCCAAAACCCACATCCCACATTTCACAGAGGCATTGTCATTGGAGGTATTGACCCATGGACAGCAAATATTTTATTGATTTAGAAGAGACTTACAGCGCTCATAATTATCACCCGCTCGATGTGGTTATTGACCGCGCCGAGGGCGTGTGGGTGTATGACGTGGACGGCAGGAAATATCTGGACTGCCTGAGCGCCTATTCGGCCGTTAACCAGGGGCACTGCCACCCCAAAATTATGCAGGCGGCTGTTGACCAGATGCAGCGGGTGACGCTGACTTCCCGCGCGTTTCGCAATGACCAGATGGGGCCGTTTCTCAAGGAATTGTGTGACCTGACAGGTTATGAGATGGCGCTGCCGATGAATTCGGGGGCGGAAGCGGTGGAAACGGCCGTTAAAGCCGCGCGCAAATGGGGGTATCAAACCAAAGGCGTGCCGGACAATCAGGCGGAAATTATTGTGTGCAACGGCAACTTCCACGGCCGCACCACCACCATCGTCGGTTTCTCCAGCGAAGCGGCCTACCGGGAACAGTTTGGACCGTTTACCCCTGGATTTGTCTTGATACCCTATGGCGATCTGGCGGCGTTGGAAGCGGCGATCACGCCCAACACTGTTGGCTTTATGCTGGAGCCGATTCAGGGCGAGGGCGGCGTGGTGCTGCCTCCCGACGGCTACCTGGCGGCCGCCGCCGACATTTGCGCCCGCCATAACGTGCTCTTCATTGCGGACGAAATCCAGACCGGTCTGGGGCGCACCGGCAGGTTGTTTGCCAGCGAGCATGAAGGCGTGCGCCCCGACGTGATGATCATCGGCAAGGCGTTGAGCGGCGGGTTTTATCCCGTTTCGGCCGTGCTGACCGATAAGGAAGTGTTGGGCCTGTTCAAACCGGGCGACCACGGCAGCACGTTTGGCGGCAATCCGCTGGGCTGCGCCATTGGCCGGGCGGCGCTGCAAGTTGTGGTTGACGAACAATTGATTGAACGCTCTCGTGAACTGGGCGCGTACTTCAAAGGGCGGCTGGAGCGCATTGAAAGCGACGTGATCAAGGAAGTGCGCGGCCGCGGCCTGTTTATCGGCGTGGAGCTGAACGTGCCGGCACGGCCGTTTGCCGAAGCGCTGCGGGATCGGGGCATTTTGTGCAAGGAAACGCACAAAACGGTGATCCGGTTCGCGCCGCCGCTGGTGATTACGAAAGAGGAAATCGACTGGGCCTTCGACCATATTGAAGCGGTGTTGATGGCGGAGCAGGTGTTTGCGTAATAGTGTTCAGTGATCAGTTTTCAGTGCTCAGTTAACTGTCCACCGTTCACTGTCCACTGTTCACTGTTTTCCATTCCCACCCCACTTTTCCGTAAGCCCTCCTGTGCAACTATGGCATAGGAGGGCTTTGGGGGTTAAAGGGGCGGGTGGCGGGTGGCAGTATCTTCACCTCCACACCCCATCACCTCTACACTCCTACACTCCTACACTTCTACACTTCTACACCTCTACACCCCATCACCTCCACACCCCACTTCGGCCAACAACAATTCGAGTTCAAGCTGCGTATGCCGGGTTGCGGCGGATAGAGCGTAGGGAAACAGCGGTCCTTGTTTGGGGCTGTCCAGGTTCATGGCTTCGTGGCTGTCCGGTGGCAGGTAGCGGCGCTTGATGAATGGGCCAAGCAGAGGAATGCGATACAGCAGGTACAGCGGAATACTGCCGTAGCCGGAGACCAGGGCTGGCTCGGTTGAGGGATCCAGGCAGAGCGGGATGTCATCGGGGGAGGGGATGATTGAGCCGTCCTGTTTCTCCAGCCACAGGCGCACCCAGTTGGCGTGGGCGTAAAAGTCCTGGCGGGCGTGGAGCAGGCGGCCAAAGGCGGCC
>JAWOGU010000129.1:0-5506 GCA_046496595.1 Chloroflexota bacterium | reverse complement strand
CTTCGAAGTCGGAGATGGCCTGGTTGAACAGGACTTCATCTTCATCGGTGAAGGGACCAAACATGGTGACGACGGTGCCGTCGAATTCGCCCGCATAGGCGCGTTCCAGGTATTCACCTGTGACGACGGGCATGGCTTCCTCGGCGGGCATGACTTCTTCGGCGGGCGCAGCCTCTTCAACCGGCGCGGCTTCTTCGACTGGTTCTTCAACTGGCGCTGCTTCTTCGACCGGCGCTGGTTCTTCGGGGGTTTCGGTATCACCCCCACAGGCGACAAGCGCCATAGCGAAAATCAATAACATACTCAACAAAATCCAAAATTTTTGGTTTTTCATTTTTTTCTTGTCCTCCTAGGACTTAAATCCTAAAAATAGGGTTCACTTTGAAAAAACCCGGATCGGCATGCCGTTTTGGCAGTTCTGTATTTTTAGTGGGTTTTTCCAGATCCACTTTAGATGATATTTGGCTTATTTTTGGAAAAGCATCACCTCCTTAAAAATTTGTGGTTGAGGCACTTATTGGACACTTCCAGGCGGGGCGGTTGTGTCCCTGCATTCAAGCATTGTTGGAAGTGTAATCTCGATGGGTGTTGTCACCGGTGTTTCCATTAGCTCTAACAAAAGGTTACAACCGTTTACGCCGGATTCGTGTAATGCCTGCCGTATTGTTGTAATGCGCAGATATTCAGCGGCTTCGATATTATCGAAACCGATAACTGACAATTGGTCTGGTATTTTTATTCCTAATTCACGAGCAGCCTCCATGACCCCGATAGCCTGGGTATCGCTGTAGGCGAAGATGGCGGTGGGCGGATTGTGGAGTGCCATTAGCTGGCGGGTCATTTCATTGGCTTGGGAACGGCCGTGGATGCCCTGACGGTGATAATCGGGGTTGAATGAGATGTCTGCTTCAGCCAAGGCTTTTTTGTAACCTTCAAACCGATGGCGTACCGGAGAGTTGAAGGGGTCTTCAAGGTAATCGCTGATAAAGCCTATCTGACGATGCCCAAGATCGATGAGGTATTTTGTGGCCTGGTAGCCGCCAGAGATATTATCAACAATGACTCGGCTGAGAGAAGGATGGTAGGCGTCTATCAGAACAACTGGGATTTGAGACTCCAATAAATAGCCCGCTTCTTCGTCTGTGGGGGTGAACGAGATGACCAGAAGGCCATCCACGATATGACGCCGGGGAACATTGCGCAGAAAGACGTCCCGCCGATCTTCGCTTTCGATGTCAAATAGGATCAGGTCGTAATCACTTTCCGTGATGGTGGCAACAACTCCTTGGAGCCGACGAACTACAGAAGGATTGGTGAAATAGGGGACAATGGCGCCGATGACCATGGTTTTGCCACGAGATAGGCGGCGGGCGGCGGGGTTGGGGGTGTATTGAAGTTCTTCAATGGCGAACTGCACTTTTTTTCGGGTATTGGCGCTGACCGAAGAACTATCGTTGAGAACCCTGGAAACGGTTCCAACGCCTACTCCAGCTTTTTTGGCGACATCCCGAATGGTAATGGTGTCCACAACCCTTTTCCCTTTTCCGATTGATTGTTGTGCGTGGTATGTATTGGAACTATCCAATTGGAACCGGTTCCAATTGAACATACTATACATGATTGAGGAGGGTGTGTCAAGGGTGGGCTTACGAGATTGAGAAGGAGAGATAGGGACCGGCCTGCCCTGATTTCATCATTTGTTCAAGGTAGGCTATCTGAGAATTTATGGTGGCGGTGGAGGGGTGCAGGGTGTCGGTGGTGGCGCCCAAGATGAGTTGACAACGGCCGTTTTCCAACATCCCCCGATACGCTTCAGCCTCAGGCAAGATAACCTGCGCTACCTGCCGGGCAAACGCGAGCGAAACCTGCTCAAAAGGCAGCAAGACGGCAGAGGCGGCCCAGTCAGAAAGAAGCAAGTCGGCTCTGGTTGGGGACATGAAGTTCACGGCGCGGATGGCGGCGGCGTCTAACGTGACATAGTGCCAGCGTTGATGGCGAAACAACAGCAGACGATTCCCCAGCCGCAGCACATGGCCAGATGTTTGCAGAAAGTGGCGCGAGTCGGAATGTGTCATAGAGAACGGTCTAACTGCCCCCACCCGAAGCCCGTAACCCATTTTCCGATGGCTTCCACCAGAGGCTGCGCCTTACGGATTACCGAATACGGATTACCGCTTACCGGCCCTATCCAAGCACCGGATTCAGCACAAAATAGATCGTAAAGACCACAATCGTGACGACGGTGTACACAGCCAGTACATTGTTCACATAGCGGCGTTCCTCAGCTGCACCCCGGCGCATAAACAAAGGAATAATGAAGGGCGGCGGCAGGATGAGAAGCACAAAAAAAGCCATCTGATATGCCTGGCCTAAATGCAGCAAACCGCCAATCAAGAACCGATTTACCAACAGCGCCAAAGGTATCAGGATACCCAGCCGAAGCAACACCACCCGCAGCGATTCCCCGGCGCCGTCTCTATCCAACTTGATGCCATACCCCACGACCAACAAAATAAGCGGAATCGTGAGATTCGCCAAAAATTGCAGGGCAGTCATGATGCCGCCGGTGACAGGCCAGGCATAAAGCTGATCTGTGACGCCCAGCAAACTGCCTATAATACCGGCCAAAATGCCCAGGATCACAGGTGATTTGAAAAAGGATTTCAACAGAACCGACGTTTGCTGAATGCCATCCCGTTTGATTAACAACAACGGCAAAAAGACAAACCAGATGAAAATTTCATGTCCCAGGCCAATCACAGCGATGAAGGGCAAATTGGACAGGCCATAGGCGCTGCCGAACAGGCTGATACCCAACATGCCATATTCAAAACCGGTCATCAGGAATGGGAAATAGGGATGCTCAGGCGCTACACGCGGTTTAAGCAGCAAGCCGACACCGTACAGCAAAAGGCATAACCCAAATACGGCCACAAATACGACGATAAATGAAGCCTGAAATTCAACTTGCAGGAAAGAAAGAAACAAGACGGCCGGCAGCGCAATATTAACCACAATCTTCTTGAAGCCTTCAATAATTTCTTCGCTTAAAAAGCCGATACGCCGCAGGCCGTATCCCAACAAGATCAGCAGCAGAATAGGTAAAACACGGTTGATGATTTCGACGGTTGGCGTATTCATATTCAATTACCCAACCCCGCCACCAGCGACAAAAACTCCGCGCGCACTGCCGGCTCAGTCTGGAACAAACCCGTCATCGAGCGCGTGACCATTTGCGCCTGTTCTTTTTTGACGCCGCGCATCATGGCGCACAAATGCGACCCTTCCACCATCACCCCCACGCCCCGTGGCTGCAACACATCTTGCAGCAGCGCCGCAATTTGCGCCGTCAGCCGCTCTTGCACCTGCAACCGGCGGGCATACATTTCCACCATACGCGGAATTTGAGACAAGCCCACAATCCTCTCGGCCGGCAGATACGCCACATGCACGCGGCCATAAAAAGGCAGCATATGGTGCTCGCACATACTGTAAAAAGTAATGTTTTTCACCACAACCATGTCGTTATCGGCTGCCGCAAAAATAGATTCTTTCAGAAAATCCTGCGGATCTGATTCATAACCGGCAAAAATTTCGGCAAACATATCCGCCACCCGCGCCGGCGTGCGCTGCAACTCCTCCCGCTGCGGATTTTCACCAATTTCTACTAAGATCGTTTCGATGGCAGCTGTAATAGCCGCCCATTGATTGTGGTTCATAGTTGTGCTCCGTTGAATTTCTTCTATGACAAGGTTTTTGGTATCATCTTATATAAATGGAGGGCGGAGTTGGTTGCGGCTGTCGAAACCAACGATATTCAACAAGCTTAGACCTCGTTCTCCCCAAATTTTGAGAAGTTACGGTTTTTATTTACAAAAGCTTAGACAGTCAAGGTATATCATGGTTCTTGTCTAAAAAAAAGATATACTAACATGAGTAAAGTACCAATGTAATTTTGTCCGAGATTCCCATAATTCCTACCCCCATGTAGGAGCAATCCCTGGAGGCTAAAACATGTCCAAAGATACGCTCACCATTACTGATAATCGCACTGGCAAGACGTATGAGTTGCCCATTACCCATGACACCATCGATGCCATGGGTTTACGCCAGATTAAAGTCAATCCGGATGATTTTGGCATGATGAGCTACGATCCGGCCTTTAAAAATACCGCTTCCACCAAAAGCACCATCACTTATATTGATGGCGCCAAGGGTATCCTGGAATATCGCGGTTATCCCATTGAACAATTGGCCGAGAAATCCAGCTATCTGGAAGTAGCCTACCTGATTTTGAACGGCAAACTGCCCACCGCCGCTGAATTTGCCGAATGGGAGTATGAAATTCTCCATCATACCTTTGTCCATGAAAACATCAAACGATTCATGCAGCATTTCCGTTATGATGCGCATCCTATGGGTATGTTCATCTCCACCATTTCGGCTATGTCTACCTACTACCCGGAAGGGCGTAACATTACCGACCCCCACAATCGCCTCGTGCAAATTATGCGCCTGATCGCCAAAGTGCCTACTGTGGCGGCCTTCTCTTATCGCCATGCCCGGGGACTGCCCTATGTCTATCCGGACAATGACCTTTCTTATGCTGGCAATTTCTTAAACATGTTGGATAAGATGATGCAAGGCCGGTATGAACCCAATCCGGTGTTGGAACGCGCCTTAGATGTGTTGTTTATTCTCCATGCCGATCATGAACAAAACTGCGGTACGGCTGCCATGCGTGTGATTGGCTCCAGCAATACCGATCCGTACACGGCTATGGCTGGCGCGGCGGCGGCGCTGTATGGTCCTTTGCACGGCGGCGCGAATGAAGCTGTACTGCATATGCTGTTGGAAATCGGCCACGTGAAGAATGTGCCGGATTTCATGAATGGCGTGAAGAACCGCGAACGCCTGCTGATGGGGTTTGGGCATCGCGTGTACAAAAACTATGATCCGCGCGCTAAAATCATCAAACAGATTGCCGACGAGGTCTTTGAGGTAACGGGGCACAACGAACTTTTGGATATTGCTCTGGAGTTGGAACGGATTGCGTTGGAGGATGATTACTTTGTGGAACGTAATCTCTATCCGAATGTTGATTTCTATTCCGGCATTATCTACCAGGCGATGCGCTTCCCGATTTCGATGTTCCCGGTGCTGTTTGCCATTCCGCGGACGGTTGGCTGGTTAGCGCAGTGGGAAGAGATGCTGCGTGATCCGGAACAGAAGATCGCCCGCCCGCGCCAGATTTACCTGGGCGGACGCAAACTGGATTACGTGCCGATGGATCAACGTGATTAATTTTTAACCTGTAATAGAGATTTCCGTCTAAACGGAAACGGCGCGCATGCCGTTGTTTCCGTGTTCTGATATAGGCACTTTACCAACTGAATCTAACCCGATAGGTAAGGCCGTTGTGCATCAATTCAATGGGTACATCATGCAACTCTGAGCAAAGTCGCTCATACGCTTCTTGCATGGGTCCTCGTGGGAAAGGACGGGC
>JAWOGU010000067.1:0-9408 GCA_046496595.1 Chloroflexota bacterium | reverse complement strand
GATACCAGCGTCATCATAGACGGGCGCATTCTCGACATCAGCAAAACCGGCTTCATTCGCGTCACCCTGCTCATCCCCAACTTCATTTTGCTGGAATTGCAGCACATCGCCGACAGCGCCGACCCCATCCGGCGCGCTCGCGGACGTCGCGGACTCGAAGTTCTGACCGATCTGCAAAACGACACCCCCGTGCCCACCAAAATCAGCGACCTGGATGTCAGCGACGCCCGCGAAGCAGATACTAAACTGGTAGCATTGGCCCGCAATTTGCGCTGCCCCATCATGACCAATGATTACAACCTCAACCGCGTCGCCGAGCTGCAAGGCGTTACCGTACTCAACATCAATGACCTGGCCAACGCCGTAAAAGCGATTTTCCTGCCCGGCGAAACGCTCACCGTGCAAATTATCCAGCAGGGGCGAGAATCCGATCAAGGTGTGGGTTATCTGGACGATGGTACGATGGTCGTTGTGGAGAACGGCAGCCACCTGCTGGACGCTAACGCCCGCGTCATTGTGACTAAAGTGCTGCAAACGGCCGCCGGCCGCATGATTTTTGCGCGTTTATAAGCTGTAAGCGATTAGCCATAAGCGATAAGCTATGATTCCCCGTTTTCGTTTTGCTCCCAGTCCCACCGGTGTGCCCCACATCGGCAATTTACACACGGCGCTCTTCAGTTGGTCCCTGGCGCGGGCGATGGGCGGCGACTTCATCCTGCGCATCGAAGACACCGACCCGGAACGCAACACCCCGGAAGCCGCCCAACTCATGCTCGACGCCCTCGCCTGGCTGGGCATCGATTGGGACGAAGGCCCCGATATTGGCGGCGAATTCGGCCCCTACTACCAATCACAGCGGCAGTCATCTTATGCCCAGGTTATCGCCCAACTGGTTGAGAGCGGTCATGTTTATTACGGGGATAACCCGGACCATCCCGCTTCCCCGGAAGGCAATCCCCTGCGTCTGCGCCTGCCTCGCAGCGGCGAAACCATCGTCAACGACGCCTTGCGCGGTCCGATCACCTTCGACAATGCCCGACTCGCCGACCCGGTGTTGGTACGCAGCAACGGAACCCCTCTCTATCACCTCGCTTCCATGACCGACGACCACTACATGGGCATCACCCACGTGGTGCGCGGCGAAGAATGGATTACCTCCGCGCCCATCCACATTCACCTTTACCGGGTTATGGGTTGGCCGGAGCCTGTCTGGATCCACAAGCCGCTCATCCTCAACAAACACGGCCAAAAACTGAGCAAACGAGACCCCGAAGGCGGCTACCTCATCTCCGACTTTCAGGAGGCCGGCTACTTGCCGGCAGCCCTGTTCAACTACCTGCTGCTGCTTGGCTGGTCGCCCGATGGCGAGCAGGAAATTGTGGACAAATGGGACGTGCGTAAGCAGTTCCGCCTGGAACGCCTCTCTGCCAGTCCCTCTGTGTTTGATTGGGACAAGCTCAACTGGGTGAACCGGCAGTACCTCAACCGCCTCAGCGACGAAAAGCTGGCAGCCGAAATCCAGCCATTTCTGGAAGACGCCTACGGCGACATGCCGATGAGCGAGGAGTGGTTGGTGCGCTTAACGGCCGTTCTCCGCCCTGATCTCAACAAACTGGAAGACGCCATCGACCTGGCCGAATGGGCCTTCAGCGACGCCTTTACCTTCAGCGACAATGCCCGGCAGGCCCTCGCCAGCCCACCTGCCAAAGCCGCCTTTACCCGTCTCATCGCCGAACTGGCAGGCGTCGTCATCCTGGACCAGCCCACCGCCCACGCCATCCTCACCCAGATGCGCCAGGATTTTAAAGCCGCCTACGGCTGGAATCCACCCGACATTTTTCACCCCATCCGCGCCGCCCTTACCGGCCATACCCAGGGACGGCCGTTACCCGAACTGATGAGCATCCTGGGCAAACAGCGCACCCTGGAGCGCCTCGGCCGTGCTTTGACCAGTGCGCAGTAGACAGTGAACAGTGAACAGGAATCGGATACAATACTGCTGTGACAAAAAACACACTTTAAGTCACGCATTCCGCATCACGCATCAAAAAGAATTGGAGCAGCCATGACGCTAAAAATCTACAACGTCCTCACCCGCAAAAAAGAAGAATTTGTGCCTCTCACCCCTGGCAAAGTCAACATGTACGTCTGCGGTCCCACCGTCTACGATTACTCCCACATCGGCCACGGTAAAACCTACGTGGGTTTTGACGTGATCGCGCGCTACCTGCGCTACAGCGGTTACGACGTGCTTTACGTGCAAAACATCACCGACGTCGGCCACATGCTCGACACCGGCGAAGACCGTATCCTCAAAAAAGCGCGGCAGTTGTCCGCCGGTCCTATGCAAGTAGTGGAAACCTACATGCGCGAATACTTCGCCGACATGGACGCTCTCGGCGTGCAGCGCCCGGACATCAGCCCACGCGCCAGCGGCCACGTCCCCGAACAAATCGAGATGGTGCAGGAACTCATCGATAAAGGCCACGCCTATGAGGTGAACGGCTCTGTCTACTTCGACGTCACCAGCTACCCCGAGTACGGCAAACTGAGCGGGCGCGTTATCGACGAACTGGAAGAAGGCGCCCGCGTTGGGGTGCGCACCGAAAAACGCCATCCCGCCGATTTCGCCCTCTGGAAAAAGGCGGATCCGGAGCATATCCTGCGCTGGCCCAGCCCGTGGGGCGAAGGCTTCCCCGGCTGGCACGTGGAATGCTCCGCTATGGCGCACAAATACCTGGGCGTCACCTTCGACATTCATGGCGGCGGCATCGACAATATCTTCCCCCACAACGAATGTGAAATCGCTCAAAGTGAGGCGGCGCATGGCGAAACATTTGCCCGTTACTGGATGCTCACCGGTTCTTTAACGCTGGATGGCGTGAAGATGAGTAAGAGCCTGGGCAACACCCTCACCGTCAAAGAGGCGCTGGCGAAATATCGGCCGGAAGCCATCCGCGCGTTCATCCTCTCCAGCCATTACAGCAGCCCCATCGACTTCTCGGATGAGGCCATTGAAGCGGCCCACAAGGGCTGGCTGCGTCTCTGGGGCGCTGTCAGCCTGGTGCGCGAGCAGATGCGCAGCGCCGCCGATGGCGCAGCGGATCCGGCTGTGCGGCAACTACTGGACGAGACCAAACGCAGCTTCATCGAAAAGATGGACGACGACTTTAACGCCCCGGCGGCGCTGGCGCTGCTGCAAGAACTGACCCGGCAGGTCAACATCCTGCTCAACGAAAAGGGACCGCACAGCAAAGGCACTTTGTCTGCCATTGACAAGCTTTACCGCGAACTGGGCGGCGACGTGCTGGGCATTGTGCCGGATCAGGCGGAAACAGGCGCCAGCGCAGAACGGGAGGATGGCCTTATCCGCCTGCTCATTGACTTGCGCGCCCAGGCCCGCACTCAAAAAGATTGGGCTACCTCGGACAAAATTCGGGATCAACTCAAGGCGTTGGGCGTCGTCCTGGAAGACCGCGCCGACGGCACGATATGGAAGTTGGAATAGATAGTTCGGCGTGAGGCGTGAGACGTGATGCGTGAGTTCTCTTTTACGCATCACGTTTCACGCCTCACCCACCCATTTGTGAACCATGACAGAATATTTGATGCGGCGAAATACGGTGTTGGAAGCGCTGCGCGGCGGCCGCCGCGAAATTTATCGGCTGTGGCTGCAAGAAGGGCTGGATCGGAAATTGACCCAGCCCATTTTTGACGCGGCGAAGGCCCGCAATGTGCCCATCAAAACGGCGCCCAAGCAGCAGTTGGGGCAAATGGCGCAAGACAGCAGCCATCAAGGGGTGCTGTTGGAAGTGGGGGAGTATCGCTACAGCGACGTAGACGAGATTTTGGAATTGGCGGCGCTGCAAAATGAAAAACCTTTTATTTTGCTGTTGGATTTGCTGCATGGTCCGCAAAATATTGGCGCTTTGCTGCGCACGGCCGAAATTTGCGGTGTGCACGGCGTGATTTTGCAGGATAGGAGAGCGCCGGACATTACAACGGCCGTTTCCGGTTTCTCAGTGGGCGCTACCGAACATCTGCTCATTGCTCAGGTCACCAACCTGGTGCAGGCTATCCGCGATCTGCAAGGGCGGGGCGTGTGGATCGCCGGGCTGGACATGGGCGAGGAAGCGCAGCCGCTGGACGCGGTGGACCTGGACATGCCCATCGGCATTGTGGTAGGGCATGAAGGCGAAGGTCTGCGCCGCCTGGTGCGCGAAAGCTGTGATCTGATTGTAGAACTGCCCATGCGCGGCCACGTGGAATCGCTCAACGCGGCGGTTGCCGGTTCGGTGATGTTGTATGCGGCGTGGGGGGCGAGAGGGTATAACGGCCGTTTGCCAAAAAATCTTCCCTAAATCAGCTCATGAATCGTTTAATCAATACACTCTTTACCTCTTCTGAGGCTGCTTATGCCTGGTTATTCGGGGCCGCTTTCATCTGCATGTTTGCCTTTTTGGTAACTATTCCATTACCCCGTATTGATGGGATGCTCATTGGCTCAGACGGCATAAAGTATTATGCGATTTTGCGTTCCATAACTTTAGATAGAGATTTTGATTTCACCAATGACTACACTCTTTTGAATGAACCATTCAAAATCGTTGAAGATACAGGTAAACCGCAAAACCCATTCGCCGTTGGCTCGGCGCTGCTGTGGCTGCCTTTCTTTCTGATAGCCCATGTCCTGGCGGTGGGGTTGAATGCGCTTGGCATTTCAACCGCAACAGAGGGGGTTAGTTATCTTTATCAGGCAGCAGCCTTAACCGGCACAATATTTTATGCCAGCGTAGGTTTTATCCTGATTTATCAAACAACCCGCCGCCTGTTTTCTGTGCCGTCCTCGCTGCTTGCTGTCTTGGCCTTATGGTGGGCAGCCCCAGGCATATACTACATGATTGCCGAACCATCCATGTCTCATGGCATGACCATTTTTACAAGCGCCCTTTTTTTGTTTGTATGGTATCCACCACGAGAAAAACGGTCAGCGGTTCATTGGGTTGTTTTGGGTTTCGTTACTGGTTTAGCGGCGCTTGTGCGCTGGCAGGAGATGGTGATTGCCATCGTTCCTGTTGTTGAACTTATATGGTGGTTTAGTAAAGGCAAGTCGACCTGGCAAAAAAGCCTGCGCAATTTCTTACTTTTTGGCATGACGTTATTAATTGTTTTTTTACCCCAATTTTTCATGTGGCAACAGATTTATGGCTCTCCTCTAGTCATTCCCCAAGGCAATGATTTTATGCATTGGTTGGATCCTAAACCGATTTTGACCTTGTTTTCAACCCGCCACGGACTTCTTACCTGGCATCCTGTGTTTTTACTGGCGCTTGTCGGTCTCGTTCCTCTTTGGCGGCGTGACAAAATATTGGTATTGGTTATTCTGGGTATATTTCTGGCGCAGCTTTATGTCAATAGCGCTACCGATCATTGGTGGGCTGATGATGCCTTTGGGGGGCGGCGATTTATCAGCTTGATTCCCTTTTTTGTGCTGTCTTTAGCTGCGTTAATTGACTATTTTGAGGAGCGTGGGCAGTTGCGTTGGGTGGTTACTGTTTTAATCCTGTTGGTTATTTGGAACGGATTGAGCTTTGTTCAGTATCGATTAGGGTTTGTTTCCAAAGATGAAGCGCTTACATGGCAGGAAATGACCGTAGACCGCATACTTTTGCCGTGGAAAATGCTGCAATCCTTTCTGAACTAAGGGAAAAACCTATAATAACGGCAAAATTCGCCAAATTACCCACAGATTTAAGCCTACCAGCAGCAAACCCAATCCCAGCGGCAACGTGTATTTGAACCAGGGCCAACGCCGGATAAACGGCCGTTCCCACACCCCCAATCCCACTGCCACGCCCACGCCGATGGGCAGCAGCGCCGGAAACAGGTAGCGCCCCTGATGCTGCACAAAGGTAAAATTGTAAACGACATGCACGGCCAACGTCAGTAAAAACGCCCCTAAGAGAACGAGAATGGCGGCCAGCGGCGGCTGCGCCCGATTCCACCACGTCGCCAGAGCCACGACGAGACCAACCACCCACACCAGTGTAAAGAGCCAGAGGATGGGATAAAAACGGCCGTCCATGGGATGCGTCATCCAGCCAAATTGCCCCCAAAAACTGTTGAAAGTAGTTGTGACAAACGCCTGCACCACTGCCGTCAGTCCCATGTCGGCAATCCACTCTGCGGTGCGCGGCTGACCTACTACGACACTATCATGAGCCGCCTTGCCCAACACGTCCAACCCGCCGTAGACGATCACGTTGCGCACCCACCACAGCAGCCCCAGGGCAAATGCCGGAATCGCCACCAGGAAACCGGCTAGAACAAAACTGCGCCACTGCCCCCAAAAGCGCCACAGCACCGTCAGCGCCGTCAGCAGCGCCAATGGGTAGACGGTGCCTTTGGTAACAAAACCGAGGCCGAGAAGAAAGCCGAGATACAGTAAGCCTTTGCCGGTAAAAGATTGAAGATTAATGATTGAAGATTGTGACGCATCGCTCTTTAATCTTTGATCTTCAATCTTTAATCTTTCTTCATTTTGTATCCAACGCACCAACACCACCAACACCGCCGCGATAATCAATTCCGCCAGGGCGTCGTTGTTGGCGGAGGCCATGATGGCAAGATGTTGGGGGAGGAAAGCGACGAAAACGGCCGTTGTCAACGCCAGCCATCTCTGCCCCGGAAACAACTGCCACGCCAGCACATACGCCAAAGTTACCACCCCCGCGCCTATCACCAGCGACAACAGGCGCATCGCCGTCAGCGAGCCGTTTGCAGCCAGGAACAGCGGCGTTTGCAGCAGGTAGTAGAGCGGCGGCTGCCAATCTTCGTAGGACATTGCCTCCAGCGAAATTTCTGGCGGGAAAGCAGGCCGGGAAAACACCACCTGCCCGATGAATTCCTGGTCATAGTCGCCGGGTTCAATGAGGGGAAAACGGCCGTTTGCCATTTGCCGCACCACGTTGTAATGAGCCGGTTCGTCGGGGGTCTGCCAGGGCGGGGTACGAACAGCGTAGAATGCGCCTAAAATAAAATAGGCCAGTAAGATGAGCAGGAGAAAGCCATGTTTGCGCATAGGAGGATCATAGCCGATTTTGGACAGGCGGGGTAACTACTAACCGCGGAGGCGCGGAGAACGCAGAGATTTCTCCGGACACACCTCCGCGTCTTCCGCGCTCTCCGCGGTTCAATCCAAACAGGATTAGTAGTTAGCCGACGCGAAAATGGGATTCCAGGTTGGGTAAATCCACGTCGTGGAGGATAAGCCGGACAATGCTGTCTAACGGCCGTTCTCCCTTCCCGCTTATCTGCGTTTCCAAATCCAGTTCCGGGATCAGAACCACATCCTTGCGGTTCCGCTTTTCGATGATGATGCCCTCTCCCGTCCAATCCGGGCGCTGCTGCAAATAAACCAGCGTCCAATGGCGGTTCGACAGCCGTTCCGCACGGCGCACATCGCCGGAAACCGTGCTGGCGGCGCCCACACGGGCCATTACCTCCTGGGCGTCCAGCGGCGGCTCGCCCTTGAGGTGGGCGCGAAGCTGCTGATGCACCACCAGGTCCAGATAGCGGCGCAGCGGACTGGTCGCCTGGGCGTAAAAGTCCATGCCCAGTCCGGCGTGGGCGCCCGGCTGCGTGCTTTGGCGGCTGGGATTCATGAAGCGGCGGCGGGCGAAAAATTCAGACGGCGTTTGCGCCGGGGGCAGCGGCTCGACGGGCGGGTCTTGCACAGTGTAGGGCAGGGGAATGCCCTGGGCAAACGCATAGCGCGCCACGGCTTCGCCGGTCATGAGCATGGCGTCTCGCACCATGTCACGACTGCGCAGATTCCATAACGGCCGTATCTCTACCTGACCCTCTTCAGCCACTTTAATGCGCACTTCCGGCAAATCTATCTCGATGGCGCCGTTTGCCTGACGGCGGTTTTCGTAAGCCTGCGCTGCTTCGTTGATCGCAGCAAATGGCGCTTCGTGCAGTCGTTCTTCCGCCTCGGCATACGTCAGCCGGGTGACGCGGATCCAACTGGGCGTCATCTCCAGATTGTCCACTTCGCCGTTTTCATGCACGTTAAAACCGAAAGAAAGCGCCGGGGATTTGTCTTGCAGCCCCAGGCCCAACATGGCGGTGGCTGCCGCCGGCAGCATGGTGACAACGCCTTCCGGCAGATACAAATTGGCCCCGCGCCCCCGCGCTTCCAGGTCTGCCAAACTGTCTGGCGGGGCCAGGGCCGCCACGTCGGCCACGTGGACCCAGAGGCGGCCCTCTTCCCAGCTCAGGGCGTCGTCGGGGTCCTGGCTGCCTTCATCGTCGATGGCAAAGGCGGGCAGATGGGTCAGGTCGCGGCGCGTTTCGGCGGGCAGCGGCGGCAGTGGGAACTCAGGCGAGGTGCCGGACACGTTGTTTCGGGCGGGGTAGGGATTATGGGCGGCGTCCCACACGCCGGTTCTCAGGAGGAGGGCGTGGGCATTTTCAGGCGTCTCGGCCAGCCCCAACTCTTTGAGCGCCTTGCTCTTGTCTTGCTGGCCCTGGGCTAAAGCGATGATTTCTGACAGGAAACGGCCGTTTTCCTCCCCCACTTCATGCCGCTGTAAACTGGCTATAAAACCGGCCCACGCTTCAGCTTCGGCCTCTTTTTCGGCGCGGGTTGTCTGGATGGCTTGCACCTCCGTCCCGGTTCTGACCCGGATTTCCTCCGGTGTGCCGTCAAAATAGAGACCATCCGCCACCAGCCGCCAGGCGGCCCAGGCTGCGGCCGGGGAAAATTCGCCATAGGCCAATTCCGCCAGTTCCGGCAGCGTTGTGGTTTCCCCTGCCAGCAGTTCCCAGGCGGTCAATACGTCGCCTGCCGCGGCATGAAGCGCATTCAGGCTGGCGACCGGGCCAGGATGAAGCAGCATCACATCTTTAGGACGCACGCTGATTTTGCCCTGTTCGCCGCTTGCCAGTCGTCGAAGCGGGCCAGGATGGTCTCCACGCTGGCAGGCATCGCGCCCAGATGGGCGGGGATGTGCGCGGCCTGGGCCAACATGCGGCCTTGCCCGTCGAAGACCGCGCAGGAGAAGTCCAGTCGCTCCTTGATATTGGGCGAATAGCCGGTGCGGCGCAGAGTGATGCCCATCTCCTCGGACACCCCGGCAAAGCGGTGGCGATAGAGTTCCAGGGTGATGGGGTCTAGGTGTTGCATGACCGTGCTGCTCACGCGGCGTCCTCGCGTTCCAGCCAGAGATTGGCAAGTGTATCAACATGGCCCGACCAGCCGGGGGTAATGACCACGGTGGCGTCGTATTGCAGCACCAGCGCGGGGCCGCCCAGCCGGTTGCCCGGCTGCAACGCAGCTCGGGCATAGACGGGGGTCGGGGTGGGCGCGGCGGCATCAAACCAGACGGGACGTGACCCCAGGAG
>JAWOGU010000572.1:0-27648 GCA_046496595.1 Chloroflexota bacterium | reverse complement strand
TGAAGAAGGGGTGCGCATCGACGGAGTGATCGCCCTGGGAGGGGTGGCCAAAAAATCGCCTTTTGTGATGCAGATCGTGGCTGATGTTCTCAATATGCCCATTAAAGTTGCCCGCTCTGAACAGGCCTGCGCCCTGGGATCGGCGATGGCTGCCGCTGTGGTATCCTTACCGCGCACTGCCCAAGAGCGCGGTAAGGATGCCGCGGCTACCGATCAAAGAGTGCAGGGAACGGCCGTTTTGCGTTCAGCTAGGCAGCGACAAACGGGATGTGGCTCGGTGGTAACAACGGCCACAGCGATTTACGGAAGACCACGTCCTAGCAGGGAGGAAACTCTATAAGATACGGGCAACAACTGCTCCTACAAATGTCATAAAAAACACAAGTAGAAATCCTGACCCTCCAACCATAAGAACATATACTAAATCAAGAAGTGCATCCTCATTACCTGAAATATATACTGGAATTAGGAGAATTATCCAGAACAATACAAAAATAGCACAGCCAATGATGATAGGTCTATGCCTCGAAAATCCTTGCGAATAATTTTGACGGTAAAATTTAGCGGAATGTAATTCACGGGGAGTAGTTAACTCCCGGTACATGCTCAAAATTCCTAGCAGCAGAAATATAATATAACCCCAACTGGCTGATTTAATTGCTGAGAGTAATACTATGAATATAGCAGCATCTAAAACAATTGAACCAAAAAAAGCCCCTAAAAAAATGATGAGTACAAGAGTTGAGTTCCCGATGATCAAATCTTTTTCGTAGTTCGACATAATTTTTTCCTGCTCTAGCGCGGTCTTCCTCCGTTACTATGGACAAGTTTTGTCAAGTCTCAAAAAGGAAATTCTAGCAGCAGCTAACCGCAGAAAGGCTTATCTGTGACCAAGCCACACCCCGCTTGTCAGCCACCAACCCGCAGTAAAACGGCCGTTCCCCACCTCCCGGCTGCAATCCCTCGTGCGTTAGTATACCAGCCCATCCCAAATCCCCCTCAAAAACAAGCTGATAGTTTTGAGAAGACCATTATAATGATCGTCACCAAACCATTATGGTGATCGTCACCAAATCACTATGGTGTTACACACCACATTCAAGGTAAAGAAACTCTTTCAACTCCCATTCAAGGTAAAGGTCAACATGCAAAACAAAAACGGCCGTTCCCCCCATTGGCGGAACGGCCGTTTTTCTCAGCGGATTCAGGCAGTCGTTACTCGGTTTCCAGCCCATACCCAAACGGGAACAGCACCTCGTCCGCGTTCAACGTCTCAAAATCCAGCGGCAGTTGATCCACCGACAAGGGCCAGGTATAGGCCGTTTTGCCTGTGAACGACTTATCGCCAAACAACACGTCCGCCACGCCCTGCCCTTCCGTGCCGGGCAGCCAGGCCGCCACCAGCGCGTCCCAGCTCGGCAGCAGATCGGTGATGATTAACGGCCGTCCCGACACCAGCACCACCGCCAGTTGGTCACAAATTTCCGCCAGACGGTTGACGGTGCGCAGGTCGGAAACGGGCAGCGTCAGCGTGGCGCTGTCGCCCACGCCTTCGGCATAAGGGGTTTCGCCCACCACGCCCAGGCAGACGATGGGCTGATCGGCGGGTAAGTCCTCAAACTGCGCGTATTTGTCGTAGATAACGGCCGTTTCCGCCGAAACCGTGTTCTGCACCGCCTCCAGAATGGTCGTGCCGGGGGTGATGTCGCCCACCTTGCCCTGCCATTCAATCGTCCAGCCGCCAGACTGAATGCCGATGTCGTCGGCCGCCGCGCCCGCCACGTACAGCGCCGGTAAATCCTTGGGCAGCGGCAGCATATCGCCGTCGTTCTTCAGCAGCACCTGCGACTGGGCCACGGCTTCCCGCGCCACTGCCCGGTGCTCCTCTGAACCGACCAGAGGCAGCAAAGCCGGATCGGAGTAAGGATGCTCAAACAGCCCCATCTCAAATTTCACCTTCAAAATCTGGCGCACCGCTTCATCAATGCGCTCCACCGGTATGTCACCCGCTTCCACCGCTTCCAGCATCGTATTGATGAAACGGTTGGCGTCATACGGTACCATGTTCATGTCCACGCCCGCGTTCACAGAAGTGACAACGGCCGTGTAGTAATCCGGGTTCACCTGGTCCATCCCGCCCCAGTCAGCCACGATAAAGCCGTCGAAACCCAGTTCGCCTTTCAACACGTCGTTGATCAGGTAATCTTGACCGTGCATCTTCATGCCGCCCCAACTGGAATAAGAGATCATGATGTTCTGCGCCCCGGCCTCAATGACGGCGGCATAAGGCGGCAGGTGGATGGCGCGCAGCGTGGCTTCGTCCACGTCGGTCACGCCCTGGTCTATCATCCAATTGTTGGTGGTAGAACTGCCCCAGACCGTACCGCCGTCGCCCACGTAGTGCTTGGGCGTGCCCAGCACGGTGTCCGGCGCCGCCAGGTCGTCGCCTTGCATCCCTTGCAGGTAAGGCGCCGCCAGCGCGGAGACGAGGTCGGTGTTTTCGCTGTAGCCTTCATAGGTGCGCCCCCAACGGATATCTTGGGGCACAGACACAGCCGGACCATAGTTCCAATATATGCCGGTGGCGATCATTTCCTGAGCTGTCACCCGGCCGATTTCAGCCATCAGCTCCGGATTGTTGGCCGCGCCCAGGCTGATGTTGTGCGGGAATATGACGGCGCCGACCACGTTGTTATGCCCATGCACGGCGTCCACGCCGTAAATAAGCGGGATGCCCAGGCGGGATTGCAGCGCCTCTGCCTGGAAGCCGTCTACCATTTCGGCCCAGCCTTCCGGCGTGTTATTGCCGGTGGGGAAACCGCCGCCGCCGCTGAGTACGCCGCCAAGAGCGCGGTTGATGATCTCGCCGGGCTTGACGCTGTTCTTCTCAATCAGGGTCATCTGCCCGATCTTTTCTTCCAGGGTCATGCGGGCCAGCAAATCTTCCACGCGCTCTTCCACCGGCGCATCCGGGTTCTTGTATGGCGCGTTGGGATCGATGGGCACAAAGGTGGGCACGGGGGTTGGTTCGGGCACGTCGGCTACCACGCTTTCCTGACCGATCTCAAAGAAAACCAACTGCCCAAAGACGCTGGGGTTCTGGTAAGAGAAATCGCCGGCGTCGGCTGCGGACCAGATGGCTTTAAGGTTGCGGTCGGCTTCGCTGGCGCCGTTCAGGTGCGCCTGAAAGCCGATGACGCTGCCATGCTCCCGGTAGATAGACCACACGCTGTTTTGCAGGGGAACGGCCACTTCCAGAGCATATCCCGTCTCTGTCTCCACAACCACCACCTGGGCGTCGGTGGTTTCCACCTGGATGCCGCCCAGGACCACGTCTGCGGGGGCGCGGCCTATGTTCAGCGGCGGAATGGTAATTTGGGCCACGCCGTCTTTGTAAGAGGTCAACCCCAGGTCGCCCGTGGCGTTGAGGTAAAATTCAACGGAATCTTCGTTCCAGTAGTTGGTCTCGTGCTGCCCGCTGATGATTTTGCTGTCATTCACATTGCCCATCAGATACAGGAATTGATCGTCGGCGGCGGCGGCAAAGGTGAGGCTGGTGCCGCCCTGCACCGAAGGCGATAGTTCGGGAATGGTGACGGTGGGCACGCCTTCCCAATCGCTCAGATCGCCGTCCAGGGTCATGGTCAGCGGGAAGGGGGCGTTGTAGGATACTTTTGGCTCGCCAGCGGGGGCCAGCAGGGTAACGGCCGTTACTTCCTCCATTTCCGCTTCAACTGTGGGTTCGGCGGCAGGGGCGGCAGTGGGAACGGCCGTTGCCGTGGGCGGCGGCGCTTCCGTCGGCGCAGTGGTGGGGGCCGCCTCAGGGGCAGTCGTGGGCGCAGGCGTCGCCGCCCCGCCGCAAGCCGCCAGCAAAACAAGTACTACGATCAAAATAAGCAGGTGAACCTTTTTATGCCACATCTGTTTTTCTCCTCTACATGCTAAAGGTGACAGTCACCTCAGAGGTGAGTGTCACCTGCACTGCCAATTTATGCCGCTTGTAAAGCAGCGCCGATTTCGTCCAGCTTTTCCGGGGTGAGCAGGTCGCTGGCAAAGGGCGCAATCTGCGCCAGGGTCATCGACATTGCCATTTCGAGCATGGGATGGTTGAGCATTTCCGCGCCCAGGTACCGCTGCAAAACGGCCGTTCCCTTCTCCGAAGCCAACAAATCCGCCAGCGTCATGTCCAGGTGCAAACCGGAGCCGTTGGCAGCGTCGCCGCGCCATTGGAGTACCGTCTGGCAGCGGATGTCGCGGGAAGAAGCGCCCACCAATACCATGAACTCGCCTGCTTCCGTCACCCAATTGCCCACCGCCGGATCATAGAAGGCCAGGGATTGGCGGGTGAGGGGCAGGTTCACCGTTTGCCTTTCACCGGGCGTCAGGCTTACTTTGGCGAAGGCTTTCAGTTCTTTTAACGGCCGTTGCAGGCGGCACTTCACGTCACGCACATACACCTGCACAATCTCCTGTCCGGCGGCGCGGCCCGTGTTGGTCACATCCACACTCACCACCATTTCGTCATCCGCGCCAAACGTTTCGCCGTTCAAGCGCAGGTTATCGTAGGCAAATGTGGTATAAGACAACCCGTGTCCAAAGGGGAACAGGGGAGCAAGCGCTTTCTTGTCATAGTAGCGGTAGCCCACGTAAATGCCTTCACCGTAGTGGACCTGGCCGTTTTCACCGGGATAGTTGATGAAGGCCGGGTTGTCCTCATAGCGCACCGGGAAGGTGGTGGGCAGTTTGCCGGACGGCGTTTCGTCGCCGAACAAGACGTCGGCCAGGGCATTGCCTGTCTCCTGCCCGGCGTACCACATTTGCAGCACGGCGGGCACGTCGGCCGCCCAAGGCATGGTCACGGCGGAACCGCAGTTGAGTACCACCACCGTCTTGGGATTAACCGCCGCCACCCGTGCGATCAACTCGTCTTGCTTTCCAGGCAGCGTCAGATCAGGCCGGTCGAAGCCTTCCGACTCCCACTCGTCCGTCAGGCCCGCCACCACGATGACGGCGTCCGCCCTGGCAGCCAGGTTTACGGCATTCTGAATGGGATCGGCCGGTAAATCGAGTTCGCAGCTTAAGCGCAGGGTGCGGAATTTGGCGTCTGGGTTGGTGACATATTCCAGCACCAAGTCATAAGCCCGTCCAGCTTCCAAAGCCAGCGACGCCTGCGCCTCGGGTACACCCGCGGGCTGCGTCCATAGGTCAATTTTCACCTCGCCATCTAGCAGCATCCGCCCCTGCCCCATACTGAGCAAATGGAATTCGTAGGTGCGGCTCTCCGGCACGCGCAATGTCGCCGTCAGGCGGGCGGAAAAGTTAGTGGGGTCCATGTAGGGATCCACTGTGCCAAACCAGCCCAACTGCGATTTAGCAACCACCTGGGTATGCACCGGCTCGCCCGCCAGCGCCATGCCGTCAAAATATTCCAGCGTGAAACCGTGGCTTTGGCCGTCAACGGCCGTTAACCAGCCCATATCCAACAGCGGCGGGTCCTTATGAATGGGTACGCCGATCTCGTATTCAACTTTGGCCGCTTCCCCCACGCGGCTGCGAATGCCGTCCAGCGGTGAAACCTTGTAATGGGGGTTTACCTGGGAACTGCCGCCGCCCATGATTTGCGCCCACTTGGCATTTTCGCCGATGACGGCGATGGTTTTGACGTCCGCCAATTGGAGCGGCAGGAGGTCGTTTTCGTTTTTGAGCAGGACCATGGCCTCAACGGCCGTTTTGCGGATCAGTTCGTGGTGTTCAGGGTTGTCGCTGGCCTGCTCTGGAGCCAGTTCGGGATTCTCAAACGCGCCTACCCGCACCAGCAGGCGCAGCAGCCGGCGCACCTTGTCGTCGATGTGGCTTTCCGCCAATTCCCCCGCCGCCACTGCCGCCATGATTTTTTCGGGGTCCATCCAACGCGCCGGACCGGGCATTTCCAGGTCCAGGCAGCCGCCGGGCACGGCGTCAGTATAGGTGCCATACCAGTCGGACATCACCATGCCGTCGTAGCCCCAGCGTTCTTTGAGGATGTCGCGCAGCGTCACGTCGTTTTCGCTGGCATACACGCCGTCGATGCGGTTGTAGGCGCTCATGATGCTCCAGGGGTTGGCCGCCATGGCAATACGGAAAGGCTCCAGGTACAGCTCGTGTAACGGCCGTTCCGCCACTTCCGAGCTGATGGAAAAACGCTCAAATTCCTGATCGTTCGCCACAAAATGTTTGATACAGGCGCTGACGCCATTTTCCTGTAAGCCTTGAATGTAAGCCGCCGCCAGCGACCCGCTCAAAAACGGGTCTTCGGCAAAACATTCAAAATTGCGGCCCGCATTGGGCGTGCGGTGAATATTAACGGTGGGGGCCAGCAAGACGTGCGCCCCCTTGGCCTTGGTTTCTTCAGCCAGCGCCGCCCCTACCTGCTTGATCAACGCCGGATTCCAGGTGGCGCCCATCGCCATGCCCACCGGAAAATCGGCGCTGGTGGGGCCAGTGTTGCCATCCTGCCCGCGTGCGCCGTTCGGTCCATCCGTCACCTTAAGCGCCGGAATGCCTGCCCGCGCCACCGCCACGGAATGCCACATGTCGGCGCCCGCCAACAGGGACACTTTTTCTGCCAACGTCAATTCTGCTAATTTTTCTTCAATGAAAGTTTCCATCGGATCTCTCCCTCTTGCTTCGCAAGTCATTCGGAAAATGTTTATGTGAATCACCACGCTATGAAAGCGGTTTCATATATGGTACGATCAGGCAGATTTTTTGTCAATGAAAAATACGGCAAACCGGGTTCGCATCCAGACCAGGGTTTTATCCCAGGAAAAACAAGCAGCATTCTCGAGTAATAACGGCCGTTTTACGCCCAATCCATCCGGCTGCTGTCAAACAAAGTTCGAGACGCTTATGGACAAAGCGACACCAACTGATATGAAAGGGTTTTATGGTTTGCATGAAATCGTTTTCGAGAAAGAAAAATCATGCAGCGACTCACGTAACCGGTTACAGTCGTTTCTGTTTTTTCTCTGGTAGCAGAGTGTTCCGTGAGGCGCCTTTAACGGCAGTGTAGTATCTTCTCAATATTCAGGGGAGACGAGGCCTGAGCTTGTCGAAGGCCGTTGGTTCGGCCAAGGCCGTTGGTTTCGACAGGCTCAACCAACTCCGCCGCGATTTACTGAGATGTTACGCAGTGTAAATAAAAAATCCCCGATTAACCACGTTAATCAGGGATTGTAATAAAAGCGTATGCGAAATGAGGAGGATTAACCCGCCGGCGTACGTCGCTGTGTGCGGCGTTGACGACGCGCTGCCTTTTTATTCTTGATGCGGTTCAGTTCGCTCTTCGACACGAACCAACGCTTGCGGCGTATATCGGCCAATACTTTGCTTTTCATGACCTCTTTGCGAAAACGACGCAGCAGTTGTTCTTGTGATTCGTTTGAGCGCAGCTCAACTTTTGGCAAAATCAATCACCTCCTCGTGATTAAACTCTTTTTGTAACTATACAGCGCTGTCGAGGGCTGAGCTTGTCGAAGCCCGGTTCCCTTCGACAGGCTCAGGGAACCTACGTGTATAGTTACCTCTTTTTTAGCTTTGTGCCTGCCTGATGACAGCAAGACGCGGCAGCCAGAAATAGCCCTGGCTGAAACTGATTTTAGAATTCAGTTGATAATGCGTCTGTGGCTTTTTGTGAATGAAGATAAAACAAGCACAGCGGGGTAAACCCAGCATGGTTTTGTTAATACTTCTGTGACCTAACAAAGCCTGATGAGTCTACCTCGTCACCAGGAGTGTGTCAAATTATGTGAGCGTTAAATAATCTTTACCCTGCAAGCGCTCTTCAATTTTTTGCCAGATCTGATCTAAATGTTCATCGTGTTGCACGTAATCCAGGTTATCCGTATCCACCGTCAGCACCGGACAGAGGCGGAAACCTTCCGCCCAACGGTCATACAGGCTGTTGAGGCGAACCAGATAGGCTTCGTCGATTTCTTGCTCATATTCCCGGCCGCGCATGGCAATCCGGCGGCGCAGAGTAGGCACCGACGCCTGGAGGTAGATGACCAAGTCCGGCGCCGGCAGCAGGGCGCCCAGCGTGCGGTACAGATCAAAATAACAGCTCCAGTCGCGCTCCGACATGTTGCCTTGCTCGTATAAATTGCGGGCAAAAATTTCCGCATCTTCGTACACACTGCGGTCCTGGATAACTGATTTTTTGAGGGTAAGCAGCCCATTGTGCTGCCGCAGGCGGCGCGAGAGGAAGAAGACCTGAGATTGGAAGCTCCACCTCTTCATATCTTGATAGAAGTCAGCCAGGTAGGGGTTTTCTTCGACGGCTTCAAAAACAGGTTCCCAACCCAACCGTTGGGTAAGCAGACGTACAAGCGTGGATTTGCCCACACCGATGTTACCGGCAATAGTAATGAAGTATTTGTCCATAGGAGAAATTTAAGATTAAGTACCATGCATTCCATTGGCGCCCAAAAGGCTTTTGGATAACGCTACGGTGTGATTTGAATGAAATCGGTTGCTACCCAACCTTCGTTGCCGGTCGGGGTACGTACCAAGACCCAGGTGTAGCCATCCGCCGCGGCTTCCCCAGGCAGTATCTCAAGCAGAGTGCCATCCAGCAGCCATTCCAAGTCTTGGGCGCTGACGCCTGGTTCTGCCCTTAAATAGACGCCAACGCCGCTGGCGACAACGGCCGTTTGCGGCGCAGGTTCCGGCGTAGCGGTCGGGATGGGGGTGGCAGAGGGGGGTGGTGTATTCGACGGCAGCACAGTCACCTGGGATTCCGGGAAAGGCGCAGGGGTGGGGCTGCTGATGGTTCCGGGAACGGCCGTTTCGGTTGTGGGCGCCGTTTCAGTTTCCGACGGTTCGGCTGTCACTGCCGGGGCAGATGGCGGTTCAGGCGCCGCTTCAAATGCCTCTTCCGGCATAACAACATAGACACCCAGAAAAATCAAACCCACGACCAACGTCAACACCGTCCAGATTAAATCCTTCTGCATCGACCGGCGCGTCTCAAGCTGTCCTACGCCATAAGCTTCTTTGCCAACCTGAAACCGGGCAGAAAGCGCCCGCAGTCCAAAGAAAACGGCGGCTAAAATGCCAATAGCTCCCAGTAACGGAATGATTACACTTAAAACGGCTTGCACAATCTCTCCTTTGTGTGGTCCTCCACCTCTACTTTAGCCAAGCCAAGTCAGTTTGGCAAGGGGCAAGGAGCAAAGTGGCAAGGCAGCAGAGTGACGTACTACTCTGCAACTCTGCAACTCTGCAACCCTGCAACTCTGCTACTCGCCACTTTTCTTCACTTCTTCCCAGAGCACATCGATACCGGCCAAATCCAATTGAGATAGGTCAATCCCCCGTTCGGTGGCCAACTGTTCTACCTGGCGGAAGCGGCTGCTAAATTTCAGATTCGCTTCACGCAGGGCGCTCTCTGCGTCTACACCCAGCCAGCGGGCCAGATTGACAATGACAAACAATAAATCGCCCAGTTCATCCTGCCGCTCCGCCGGGGTATGGGCTGCTTTCAATTCGCCAATTTCCTCAGCCAGTTTCTCAAACACACCAGCGACGTTAGGCCAGTCAAATCCGATTTTGGCGACCCGTTCCTGGATTTTTTGCGAACGGGCCAGGGCGGGCAGGGCTTCCGGAATATTGTCCACCAACGAGGCCGAACGAGTTGATTTCTCTTTTAATTTGATCGCTTCCCAGTTGCGCACCACTTCGTCGCTGTCAGCCACGTCCACATCACCCCACACGTGGGGATGGCGGTGGCGCAGTTTGGCGTCGATGCCGGCAATCACCTCCGGCAAACGGAACGATTCTTCCTCAGAGGCCATTTGTGTCTGCATCACCAGATGATAGAGCATATCGCCCAATTCTTCGCGCAGCAGGTCTGTATCTTGTGTATCCAGGGCTTCCAATACTTCGCTGGCTTCTTCCAAAAATCCGGCTCGCAGGCTCTGCGGGGTCTGTTCACGGTCCCATGGGCAGCCGTCGGGGCCGCGTAAAATGGCAATGGTTTCCGCCAGTCTGGGCAGGGAGGATTTGGAGGGCAGCGGCGGCACGATGAGACTGGTGAGGTGGCTGATATGGTCGCTGTGGTCAATGGCGTAAAGCGGCACGTCTTCGACAATTTGTTCGGGCATACCGGCGGCGTGGATGAGCTGCACGGGGTGTTCTTCGGGGTAAACGGCCGTTAATACCAATTTCAAATCGCTGGCTACCAACCGGCTGTACACCTGCCCTAGCAGCAGAGGCACGTCCGGGCTGACAGGCGGGTAGTGGAAGGCCAACAGTTCGATGGCGTCAAAAATCTGCAAACCATCAAGGCCATCCAGGGAAACGGCCGTTAGCATCGGCTCCAAAAAGCTCAAACCGGGCACAATCCTGACGGTAACGCCTGCATCTTCGGCGGCTGCTTCCAGGGCTGTCACCGTGGCTTCGCCCATGTGGGGATGACCGGGTACAGCGTACACCACGTCACCGCCCTGCGCCTTTGTCAGCAGTTCGGCCACAATGCGTTCATACACCTGTTCAAAGTTGTCGGCCGTCTCATAAATGTGATCAAAGCTGACCACAGCCACATTCTCCGGCAGCTCAGCCACAGCCGGATGGCGAATGGTGCGGCAGCAGACCGTGCCGGCCTCCGCCAACACCTGCCACGCTTCTCTGGTCAGAAAACGGCCGTCGCCCGGCCCCAAGCCTACTACAGTAATAGTCATGCACACCTCAAAGCAAAAAGGCGAGTACAAGACTCGCCTAATTTTTGTATGGTATAGACCTACAATCGCAAATCCAAAATCGTCAGTCTACAATCGTAAATCGTAAATCCAAAATCATTAACGTTTGGTATAGGTCGGAGCCTTACGCGCCCGTTTCAGACCTGGTTTCTTGCGTTCCTTAATGCGGGCGTCCCGGGTCAGATGACCATGGGCGCGCAGCACACCGCGCAGGTTCTCATCATATTTCACCAGAGCGCGCGCCACACCTAAACGGACTGCGCTTGTCTGACCGGTCACGCCGCCGCCATTAATGTGGACGGTCACGTCAACCTTGCCTGTCAGGCTGCTGTCTTCCAACGGTCCCATCAGCGTTTCAAAATCCCCAAAACGGGGGAAGAATTCGCGCACGTCTTTGTCATTTACCGTGAACCCGCCATTGCTGTCGCCATCCACATAGATACGCACCCGGGCAGAGGCTGTCTTGCGCCGGCCGATTCCTTCGAAGTATCGTCTATCTGTCATTTATCTCTCCTAAAACTCCAACGAAACTGGCTGCTGCGCCGTATGCGGATGCTCCGGTCCGGCGTAGACCTTCAGTTTTTTGAACATCTTACGGCCCAGTTTGTTTTTCGGCATCATGCCTTTCACGGCCAATTCAATCGGGCGCGTGGGGAACCGTTTTAACTGGTCCGACAGAGAAATTTCAGTCAGACCACCCGGATAACCAGAGTGCCGATAATAATTCTTCTGATCAAGCCGCTGCCCGGTCACGCGAATTTTTTCAGCGTTAATAATAACCACATAATCCCCACAATCCACATGAGGCGTGAATATGGTTTTATGCTTGCCACGTAAAATGGCCGCCACTTGGGAAGCCAAACGACCTAAAGTCTGACCTTCCGCGTCTACCACGTACCAGCTTCGTTCAACCTCAGCCGGTTTCGCTATAAATGTTTTCATCCTGCTATTCTCCGTATGTTACAGATACCAAGATGAGGCCCTGCGCCGGTGCTACTTTTCCAGACCGGCTGCGGTCACGCGCCGCCAGCGCCGCCTCAAACTGTTCGACCGTCCAACTGCCTTCACCCACTGTTTTCAAACTGCCCACGATGCTGCGCACCATACGGTACAAAAAAGCATTGGCCTCAATGAAAAAAACAAGAAACTCTTCTCGCTGTTCCCAATGAGCCGCGAAAACCTCGCGCACTGTCACCTCGCCTTGAGGAGGTTGGCCAAAGGTGGCAAAATCATGCACACCTGGCAAACAGGCTGCCGCCTGATTCATCCGTTCCCTGTCGAGCGGTTTGGCTACGTGCCAACTTCTTTGTCTGCGTAAAGGGCTGTTCACAGCCGCATTGTAAATGTTGTATTCATAAGCCCGTCGCCGGGCATCGAATCTCGGGTGAAAGGTTGGTTCTGCTATTCCTAATTGTAAAATTGCAATGTCGGCCGGTAAATTCGCGTTAAGCGCTCTCTGTAAATCGGTTACGCTGTGACGCCACTCGCTGTCGAAGCTGATTACCTGGCCTGTTGCATGTACACCACTATCTGTCCGTCCTGATCCGGAAACATTCACCGAACTGCGGACTATTTGGCTTAACGCCTGTTCCAATGCGCTCTGTATGGTGGGTTGGTCCGCTTTTTGTCGCTGGAAACCAAAGTAATTTGTCCCATCATACTCTACGAGAGCGCGAAACCGTGCCAAATACTAACCCTCGTTATCCACCAGCATCAAAATGGCCATATCAGCGTTGTCACCAGGACGTTTGCCAATTTTGACCATGCGGGTATATCCACCCGGACGATCTTGATAGCGCGGCGCAACTTCGTTGAACAGCTTATTAACGACGTTTACCTCTTGCGTAACCCCGTCTTCATCGGTGAAGGTGCGGGTTTTGGGCAAACGAGAAGCAGCCAGACGACGGGCATGAATGGCCATCGCCGGGTTTTCTTCACTTTTGACCAGGTTGCGTTTTGCCAGAGTAATCATTTTTTCAGCTGCCGGGCGAATGGTGCGCGCCTTGGCTTCGGTAGTCAGGATTTGTTCATAACAGATCAAATCCGCGATTAAATTCTTACGCAGTGCTTTACGATGCGCAGAACTACGATTTAGTTTACGACCATGAACTCGATGTCGCATTGCTTTTACCTCATTCTAACAGTCTGAAAACCGGGCAAATCATACCCGGTTTTCAGGCAAAATCTAATTAGTGAAGGAAACGGCCGTTACCCGCGCCGTCTATCCCTCTTCATCATCCTGCAAATAACCTTTAGAGCGTAACTGTTGTTTTAACTCATCCAGGGATTTCTCACCAAAGTTCCGAATAGCCAGCATCGTTTCTTCACCACGCTCTAACATATCCAGCATTTCACCAACCTTGGTAATACCAGTCCGCTTCAGAGAATTAAACACACGCACACTCAGATCCAAAGACTCAATCGGTGTGTCATAGATCTCGTTCGGAATCGCGCCTTCCACTTCTACTTCCACTTCCACAGGCAGGAACGTTTCCTCACTCACGCCACCAATCGGCCTCAGATATTGCATCATAATCTGAGCAGACTGAGCCAATGCTTCTTCCGGCTTAATCGTGCCATCAGTCCAGATCTCTAACACCACACGGTCATAATCAGCTACTTGGCCTACACGTGTTTTCTCAACCTCATAGCCCACACGGCGGATCGGACTGAAAATAGCATCCACCGGAAGCTCGCCAATCGGCAAACGACTGCGCTCTTCCGCAGGTGAATAACCCCGACCAGTCTCAGCCGTCATCTCAATCTCCAAAAATGCGTCGTCAGAATCTACACTGAACAAATACAAATCCGGATTGATGATTTCGACCTCAGGCGGCACCTGTAAGTCAGCCGCAGTAACGACGCCAGAGCCATGAACTTCCAGGCGTAAACGCGCCGTATCCGTATTATGCAGTTTCAGGCGAAGTTTCTTGATGTGCAATATTAGCTGCATCATATCCTCACGAACGTGAGGAATCGCCGAGAACTCATGAGGAACATCAGTTACCCGTATAGAAGTGATAGCGGACCCAGGTAAAGAAGACAGCAGCACACGACGCAGAGAATTCCCAACCGTCGTTCCATACCCTCTTTCCAAAGGACCAACCACAAACCGCCCATATTCATTGGACATGGCGGTACTTTCAATCTTCGGCAAAATCAAATTACTTATAGCCAACGGAATACCTCCCTTCCCTAGCTAAGGAAAAACTTAATATCCACACAGCACTTAACGGGAGTAATATTCAACAATCAACTGCTCATTCAAAGATACATCAATATCTTCGCGAACAGGTAAGTTTAGCACCTTACCAGACAGAGTACCGGCATCCAGGGATAACCAGCGTGGCACCTGTCGATCGTCAATATTCTGGCGCAAATCCTTGAAATATGTACGCCGGTTGCTCTCAGGACGAACAGAAATGACATCACCAGCCGAAACCAAAGCGGACGAAACATCCGTTTTACGGCCGTTTAGCATCACATGCCCATGAGACACAATCTGTCGTGCATGAGCGCGTGAAGTAGCAAAACCAAGGCGATACACTATGTTATCCAACCGGCATTCAAGCAAAATAAGTAAATTCGAGCCAGTCAAACCAGAACGATGAGCAGCACGCTCAAAATAATTGCTAAACTGCCGTTCCATAACCCCGTAAATACGACGAGCTTTCTGCTTTTCACGCAATTGCAACAAATAATCAGACGCACGCCCACGACGGAACTGCCCTTCACGGCCATGCTGCCCGGGCGGATAAGAACGGCGTTCAAAAGAACACTTCGGAGTCAAACAACGAGACCCCTTCAAAAACAGCTTTTCGCCTTCACGACGACAAAGCCTACACACTGGACCACTATACCTCGCCAACTTGAACCTCCAATTAAAAATTATAGTTGCGAGAGGTTTACAGGTGTGGCTTCAACCCGTCATCCCTCTCAATAAATAACCTGAAAGCCATTCTACCGGATAATCGCAGACTATCCGGCTAAACACCCATCAGACTTATACACGACGTTTCTTCGGCGGCCGGCATCCATTATGCGGTACCGGCGTAATATCACGAATCGCGGTCACCCGAATACCAGACGCCTGTAACGCACGTATAGCATTCTCACGACCAGGACCAGGGCCTTTCACAATGATCTCCATTTCCTGCATCCCATGATCCTGAGCAACCTTTGCTGCATTTTGGCTTGCCAAACGCGCCGCAAACGGCGTACTCTTACGCGAACCCTTGAAGCCAGCGCTGCCAGCACTCGCCCAGGATACCGTGTTGCCATTCGTGTCAGTAATCGTCACAATCGTATTATTGAATGTGGCAAAAATGTGCGCCTGACCGCGCGGCACCATCCTCTTAATTTTCTTGCGTTGTTGAGAACCTCTTCTGCGTCCCATACTGTCTCCTTACGGCATTGTTCCTTGCAGTATCCAACAAAATAAACCCAAGCAAGATACCAACAAAACTCAATGCAAACTTTTACTTGCCCTTACGACGGCCTCGTCCAGCAACTGTCTTCTTGACACCTTTACGTGTCCGGGCATTTGTTTTAGTCCGCTGTCCGTGAACCGGCAGATGACGACGATGACGTAGACCCCGGTAACAGCCAATTTCACCGAGGCGTTTAATATTCATAGCCACTTCCCGGCGCAAATCACCTTCGACCACAAAACTCTCGTCGATAACTTGCCGCAACTGGCTAACCTCTGCCTCAGACAAATCCTGTACACGCGTATCCGGATCAATCCCAGTTTGCGTCAAAATTTGCGAACTGGCAGTCCGACCAATGCCATAAATATAAGTTAAACTAATTTCTACCCGTTTGTTGCGGGGAATATCTACACCAGCAATACGTGCCATAATTCCTCCAACTACCCTTGCCGCTGTTTATGATTTGGATCAACACAAATCACACGCACGACACCTTTGCGTTTGATAATTTTGCATTTCGGACAACGCTTTTTGACAGACGCTGCTACTTTCATAATAATCACCCTTCGTTAGGAGCCTGACCTTAATGGTCACACTACCCCTCAAATTTAACTTTCACAACCTCAAGCAAATCTTGAAAAACACCATCAACCGACTGATCTCCATCCACTTTCACCAGGAGACCCTTCTCGTCGTAAAAATCAAGCAGCGGTTGTGTCTGTTCCTCAAAAACCACCATTCTTGCTCGAATAGTTTCTTCATTATCATCCGCCCGCCCCTCGATTTCAGCTCGCTTCAGCAGGCGTTCCACCAATTTATCTTGATCGACGTGTATGTAAGGAACCACACTAATTTCGCCGCCAGACTCAGCTAATAGACTCTCCAGGCTCATCGCCTGCGCCGGATTCCGTGGAAACCCATCCAGGATAACACCGGCCAAACAATCATCCTGAGATAGTCGATCTCGGACAAGAGCTACCGTCACATCATCAGGGACAAGCTCGCCCTTGTTAATGTAAGTCTGTACCAACTTGCCTAATTCAGTGCCATGATTCAAGTGATACCGAAACAAATCTCCGGTTGATATATGAGGCAAACCAAGTTCGCTTTCCAATCTCTTTGCCTGGGTGCCTTTTCCTGCCCCAGGAGCTCCCATCAAAACCAGATAAGTAGCCATAGCTGCCTAGATAAATCCCTCATAATTCCGCATAAGGAGTTGAGCTTCCAATTGCCTCATCGTATCAATAACAACACCCACCACAATGATCAAACCAGAACCGCTCACCACTAACACGCTTTGCTCTATACCCGGTATTCCAAGAAGTGCACCTAAACCTTGCATAATGCCCGGCAATACCGCTATTGTTCCCAGGAATACCGCACCGGCAAAAGTAATACGGCGCACAACAGACATGACATAATCCGCCGTACGCTTACCCGGCCGGATACCAGGAATAAAACCACCCTGCCGCTGCAAAGATTGCGGAATGTTTTGCTGCTGCACCATGACGTCAGTATAGAAAAAGGTGAATCCAACCACCAGCAAGAAAAAGACGAACCAGTATATAGTAAAAGCAAATGGATCCGTTGTAGGCTGACTAGAACCAAATCCAGCTACTGCTTTAGCCATATTATCCACAACACTGCCACTATTGGTAATGAACAAACCAGCCAACAGCGGTGGAAGTGTCAAAATGGATTGCGCAAAAATGATCGGGATCATACCAGCCGTATTCACCTTCAAAGGAATGTAGCTGCTTTGCCCCTGATACACCTTCCGTCCGCGTACCCGCCGTCCATATTGAACTGGGATGCGCCGTTGTCCTTCCTGAACCACCACAATAACGAATATAGTCAACAAGGTGATGATAATAAATGCGGTAAATGTAAAGATACGTGCAACCAGATCTGGCATCGCCCACATCTGAGCAATGTTCGGTAATATACCGGACACAATACCGCCAAAGATAATCAAGGAAATACCCTGACCAATACCATCTTCGGTAATCATCTCGCCAAGCCAAATGGCAAACATGGTTCCACCTAACATAGCAGTCAGTGTAGTAAGCGTGGGCAGTATCTGGCCTAACTCAAAACCAAAATTCGGCATAATGGCAGTCATGTCGCCAGTACTCAAGCCAATCAGATTAATCTGACCAACTGCTTGCAACAACGCCATAGGCACGGTTAAGTAATAAGTATATCGATTCAGTTTGTTACGTCCCGATTCACCCTCAGCAGACAATTCCTGAAACTGTGGAATAATCGGGGTTAACAACTGAATGATAATGGAGGCAGTAATGTAAGGATAAACCCCCATTGCCATCACTGAAAAGTTACGCACAGCACCACCAGACAAGAAATCAAGGAAATAAATCACCTGATTTTCGCCTGCCGGTTGGCTTGTAAACAGCAACCAGGCATCCAAATTAACGCCAGGAACCGGAATATTGGCTACCAGGCGATAAATCACTAATAAAAATACCGTGATCAGAATTCGCCGACGTAAATCTGGCAGCGCAAAGGCGGATCGTACAGAATCAATCATGTTTGTTCTCCATATCTACACTAAAATCACACCAATTATCCAGCATATGGAATGACTTCAGCTTTACCACCAGCTGCCTCAATCTTCTCGACCGCTGATTTGGAAAAACGATGCGCCTTAATGGTCAAAGCCTGAGAGATCTCGCCATCACCCAATATAACGATGGGATCGGTCTCTTTTTTGACGAAACCTAACAACACCAAAATTTCTGGTGTTACTTCGACATCTACAAATTCGACATTCGCTAGATCTTCCAAGTTAACAGGCTTGTAATAGATTTTGTTGGTATTGGTAAAGCCGCGTTTATATGGCAAACGACGAGCCAGGGGAAGCTGCCCACCTTCAAAGTAGACGCCCTTACCGCCACCGCTGCGTGCATTTTGGCCCTTGGTACCACGGCCCGCAGTTTTCCCCTGCCCGGCAGCAATACCACGACCCACTCGCTTGCGCTTTTTCTTGGCTCCTGGATTTGGGCGCAGATCGTGTAGTTTCATTTATTTCACCTCTTCAACTGTAACCAAATGTTCTACTTTTTTAACCATCCCGCGAATAACCGGGGTGTCCTGATGTTCAATACTTTGGTTTAACTTTCGGAGTCCCAGCGCCTTAATAGTAGCCTTTTGTCCCTTGTTATAACCAATTGCACTTTTTGTATATGTAATTTTCAAGCTGTTCATCAGTTAACGACTCCAAAATGGTAAAACGTCGGCTTTGTCTTTGCCCCGTTCAGCCGCAACTTGATTCACGTCTTTCAATTGACGCAAGCCATCCATCGTAGCCAACAGCACATTTAACGTGTTCTGACTACCCAATGACTTTGATAGAATATCTTTATAACCAGCGGCTTCAATGACCTGACGGGTAGCGCCGCCTGCAATAACACCGGTACCGGGGGAAGCCGGTTTCAACAGCACATCTGCAGAACCATGACTGCCAATTACTTCATGGGGAATCGTGCTGCCGACAACGGGAACCGATTGCATGTTTTTGCGTGCAGCTTCCAGCGCTTTACGAATTGCATCTGGTACGGAACGCGCCTTGCCAACGCCGACTGCCACATTTCCTCTGTTATCACCTACAACTACGGCAACACGGAAAGCAAAGCGGCGTCCGCCTTTAACAACCTTAGCAACACGCGTAATATCAACGATGCGCTCGTCTAGTTCAACACTTTGTTCATACTGTCGTCTCTGACCCATTTTTTTCTCCTGTTCTAAAACTCAAGCCCGCCTTCACGAGCGCCATCAGCCAGAGCTTTCACACGACCATGGTACAAAAATCCACCACGATCAAAGACCACAGTTTTTACGCCAGCAGCTGTAGCACGTTCAGCGACAACTTTGCCGACTAACTCTGCCTGCTCCTTCTTGGTTCTCCCGGACATGTTCACCCGTAATTCTTTGTCATTAGAAGAAGCAGAGGCTAAAGTACGCCCTTCCACGTCATCAATAACTTGAGCATAAATGTGCTCTAAGCTACGGAACACATTCAAGCGTGGGCGCTCTGGTGTACCAGATAATTTCATACGGATCCGCCTACGGCGGCGGTCACGCGCTTTACGAGAATTGGTTGACATAATAATACCTCTTATACCTTACCCGTTTTGCCAGCTTTGCGACGTACGAATTCGGTTTCATACCGAATACCCTTGCCTTTGTATGGCTCCGGGGGTCTTTGCTTGCGGATTTGTGCAGCAAGCTCACCCACAACTTGTTTGTCGATCCCAGACACAAGAATGGTCTTTCCACGATCTTCAACACCATATTGAACATCAGTTGGGGGATCAAACTCCACTGGATGAGAATAACCAACGTTTAAGACGAGTGTATTACCTTTCATTTCTGCCCGGTAACCCACGCCCTCAAGTAGTAGTTTTCGTGAAAAGCCATCGTTTACACCAACCACCATATTATTGAGTAATGCTCGCGTAAGACCGTGCAAAGAACGATGCTCACGGGAATCAGACGGACGTTTTACCATCAATGTCCCTTCATCTATTTCAATTTGCATATCAGGGTGGAAACTTTGAGATAATTTCCCCTTCGGTCCTTCAACAACCACACTATTCCCGTCCCGGATATCAATCTTCACTTTGCCAGGAACCTGGATCGGTGCTCTCCCTATACGTGACATAGCAACCTCCAACTACCAGACCTTGCAAACAACTTCGCCGCCAATACCCAGGCGACGAGCCTTCTGTCCAGTCATAATTCCTTGCGACGTGGTGACAACAGCAATACCCATGCCACTCAACACCCAAGGAATTTCCTTTTTACCAACATATACACGCCGGCCAGGTCGACTAACGCGTTCCAAGCCCGTAATCACAGAGCGACGGTTACGGCGATCCCCCACGTATTTCAACGTAATATTTAACACAGACTGGGGTTTCTCAGGTAAAACCTGAAAATCTACGATATAACCTTCTTCCTTAAGCACCCGGGCCAATTCCTCTTTTACTTTAGAATTCGGCATCGACACTGTCGGATGTAACCGCATCTGTGCATTACGAACTCGCGTCAACATATCTGAAATCGGATCACTCATTGACATAATGCACCTCTACCAACTTGATTTCACAACGCCGGGGATATTACCCTTCAATGCTTCTTCACGGAAGCAGATTCGGCATAGGCCAAAACGACGTATATAGCCGCGTGGGCGACCACACAGTCCGCAACGATTGCGAACCTGTACTTTGTATTTCCGGTTATTCTCCCGGGCGATCATTGATTTCTTTGCCATTATTCTCTCCTACCTCAATCCTGCCGAAATGGCATACCCAGCATAGTCAACAACCGACGACCTTCTTCATCCGTCCCAGCCGTCGTCACGATGGTCACTTCCATACCCCGAATCTTGTCAATCGTGTCATAGCTAATCTCCGGGAAAATCAACTGCTCACGTAAACCTAACGTGTAATTGCCACGACCATCAAACGAATCAGGAGAAATTCCCTGGAAGTCACGCGTACGTGGCAAAGCCACATGAACAAGGCGTGCCAGGAAACTCCACATACGTTCGCCACGCAGAGTTACCTTCACTCCGATAGAACGACCTTCACGCAGCTTAAAGGCTGCAATAGACTTTTTCGCCTTCGTTATAACTGGACGCTGCCCCGTTATCGCGATGACATCATTTGTTGCAAATTCAAGGGCTTTAGCATTATCAAGCGCTTCACCTAACCCTATGTTGACAACAACTTTAGTCAAGCGGGGAACTTGCATCACAGACTTATATTCAAATTCTTTCATGAGAGCAGGCACAATTTCAGTTGTATACTGCTCTTTCATACTCACAGCCATTCCTACCTCCAGGTTAAGTGGCAGGCTGCCAACGGTTTAGGCTTTCACCACAGGCCACAAACTGACCTGCTAAAACCGCTTCCTGACGCCTGGCTCACCTAAGGTTTTTACTATTTAACAAACTAGTAATTACCAGTTAACTTTCAATATTCCGTCCGCTTTTCTTTGAATAGCGAACACGTTGACCATTTTCATCACGCCGAATCCCAACACGAGTCAACTCACCCGTATGTGGACACACCAACATCACATTAGACACATGAATCGGCGCTTCAAACTCAATGATACCGCCCTGTGCTTTAGAACGGCCGCCTGTTGACTGAGCCTTCTGGTGTTTCTTCACCATATTGACCCCATTCACAACAATCCGGTTTTCCAAAGGAAGTACACGCTGCACTTTCCCTCGTTCACCCTTATCATTACCGGCGATTACTTCTACCTCGTCATTGACCTTAATTTGCATCTTAAACCTCTTACAATGCCTCAGGGGCCAGCGACATAATACGGCCGAACCCTTTGTCACGCAGCTCACGAGCTACAGGACCAAAAATACGGGTTCCTACCGGATTCTGACCAGACGGATCCAAAATCACGGCTGCATTATCATCAAAGCGGATATGGCTGCCATCGTCCCGCTTGAACTCTTTCTTTGTTCTGACAATCACAGCTTTCACAACCGTGCCCTTTTTAACGGATGAATTAGGCACAGCTTTTTTCACTGAGGCCGTCACCACATCACCAACGCCACCATAACGGCGAACAGAGCCACCCATAACTTGAATAACCAGAAGCTCACGCGCTCCCGAATTATCTGCCACATTAATTCGACTTTCTTTCTGAATCATAGCAACTCACCGTTATTTGGCACGTTCCAAAATGGAAGTAACCATAAAGCGCTTATGACGGCTGATCGGTTTCGATTCAATAATCTCAACACGGTCGCCCATCTTGGCGTCATTTGCTTCATCATGCGCCTGATACTTTTTACGCACACGCATCACCTTGCCATAAACTGGATGCCGCTTTGTGGTGGTCACTTCAACAATAACCGTTTTATCCATCTTATCGCTGGTAACAATACCCACCATACGCTTACGTTGTTCTTTCATTTCTCACCTACCCTGCAACTTCATAACTGGTAACCAGTTGTGGTTGTGGTTTACTGTTACGAGCACGACGGCCGTTTACCTTCTTCTTGTTTAGGTCAACCACAACAGAGGCTAACTTCGATCCGACTTCATCAGAAAAATGCACTTGATACGCACTTTCTTCATAGTCAAATCGGGCTTTAGCTTGCCAGGTTTTCCCTTTCAAAGCATCCGAAATCGCAGGCTCACTCGCAGCCGCCTCAATCGCCTGGCGCCGCAAATGCAGCACCGTCTCCAGCCGTGCAATCTCACGCCGGGTCAACCGAATCTGAGTGTAATCCTCTATCTGTGCAGAAGCCTGACGAAAGCGGAGTTTAAACAAACTCTCGCGAGCATCTTCCAACATCTGCTCAAGCTTGGCATCATCTAATTCACGCAGCTCAACAATACTAGCCATTAGAGTTCATCCTCCCGTGAAACAATCTGAGACCGAATCGGCAGCTTATACATAGCTAAACGCAATGCTTCGCGCGCCACTTCTTCCGGCACCCCAGACACCTCAAACAGAATCCGGCCAGGCTTCACCACAGCAACCCAATGGTCAACAGAACCTTTGCCCTTACCCATACGTGTTTCCGCCGGTTTCACCGTAACTGGTTTATCCGGGAAAATACGAATCCAATATTTCCCGCGACGACGCATATTACGCACGATTGTCTGGCGCATCGCTTCAATCTGCCGGCTGGTAATCCAGCCTGGTTCCAGCGCTTGCAGCCCATACTCGCCATTCAGCAGATCAGTACCGCCTTTGGCCGTGCCTTTCATTCGTCCGCGAAATTGCTTGCGATATTTCACGCGTTTTGGCATCAACATAATTTTTTCTCCAAAACCTCAAAGACTACCTAACAGAGATTAGCAGAATATAAATTGCCGCTAATTAATCTCCTGGTCTAATCTTCTACTCACTGATGTAAACGTCCATGATATCCGCCCGCTGCGGCAGAATCTCACCACGATAAATCCAGACCTTTACACCAATCATGCCAAAGGTTGTTAAAGCTTCGGCGAAGCCATAATCCATATCAGCACGAATTGTGTTCCGTGGTACCCGGCCGTCCCAAACCTTCTCATTACGAGCCATGTCAGAACCACCCAAACGACCACTCACCTCAATACGCACACCTTCCGCGCCCTGGCGCATCGCCTGCAAAGCAGCACGCTTCATCGCCCGGCTGTGAGCAATTCGCCGTTCAAGCTGATTTGCAATGTTCTCAGCGATCAACCGGGCATCCGTATCAGGCTGCGTCACTTCTTCCACCTCAAGACGCACGGCTTTCCCCGTTAATTGGCGTAATTTACCGCGCAATTCCTTCACAGAAGCGCCCTTACGTCCAATAACGATACCAGGTTTAGCTGTATGAATCGTCACCTGAACTTGATTCGGGGCCGCCCGTTCAATTTCAAGCTTTGATACACCAGCAGCAGGCAACTCTTTGTCTATCAGCGTACGAATCGCAAAATCTTCATGTAACAATTCGCGATATTGCTGTTTCTCTGCAAACCAGCGTGTGTTCCAATCACGAATGTATTTCAAACGAAATCCAATAGGATGTACTTTACGTCCCATTAATCCACCACCTTAAATGCCGTAGTCGACAACTTCACGTTCGGCCAAAACAACAGTAATGTGTGACGAACGGACAACAATCGGCCGGAAACGACCACGCCCGGCAAAACGACCACCATAAGGAGCCTTGCGATGCCGCGGACCGTCGTCAGCATAAATACGTCTGACAACCAGGTTGTCAATTTCCAAACCAAAATTCTGGTCTGCATTCGCAACAGCCGACTCCACTAATTTATAAACAATCTCGGCTGACTTATGAGGCATAAAACGCAACGTGTTTAATGCCTCTTCGGCACGCATACCACGTACAGCGTTGCAAACCAGGCGAGCCTTTTGGGGAGAAACAGGCACGTAACGTACACTTGCTTTCACTTCAAATGCTTCAGCCATGATTAACGACGCCCCCTCTTCTCGTCTTTAGAGACATGCCCGCGGAATGTCCGCGTTGGGGCAAATTCACCCAGTTTGTGACCTACCATATTCTCTGTAACATAGATAGGAATGTGACGACGACCGTCATACACGGCAATCGTATGTCCTACCATCTGTGGAAAAATCGTGCTAGACCTGGACCAGGTACGAATCACCTGACGCCCTTTCGTCTCATTTAATTTTTCAACTTTCTTTAAGAGCTTCGGACTTACAAATGGTCCTTTCTTTAATGAACGTGACATTTTTTCACCTCTTACCGACGCTTCTTAGTCCGACGACGGAAGATGAATTTATCCGTTGCCTTATTCTTACGCGTCCGACGTCCTTGAGCTGGTTTACCCCATGGAGTTTTCGGCCCAGGCATACCAATCGGAGACCGACCTTCACCACCACCATGTGGATGGTCATTCGGGTTCATAGCAGAACCACGCACAGTCGGACGAATACCCATATGACGTTTACGACCAGCCTTGCCCAGTTTAATGTTGCCATGTTCCACATTGCCAACCTGGCCAATGGTAGCCAGACAATCCTGTGGCACATAACGCTCTTCACCGGAAGGCAAACGTAGGGTTACATATTGTGGATGATCTTTTGCCAGCAATTGGGCAGATGTACCGGCAGCACGCACCATTTGAGCGCCTCTACCAATTTGCATCTCAATGGCGTGAACCAGGGTACCCAAGGGAATATCCCGCAATGGCATTGCGTTTCCTGGCCTAATTTCGGCCTTCGGTCCGCTCATGACAGGATCGCCCACTCGCAATCCCAAAGGCGCCACAATATACCTTTTTTCGCCATCTGCATAAACCAACAAGGCAATGCGGGCAGAACGGTTCGGGTCGTACTCAATGGTCGCTACCTTTGCCGGCACAGCAAACTTATCCCGCCGGTTAAAATCGATTTCACGATAGCGACGCTTACTACCACCGCCCCGATGGCGAATGGTGATCTTGCCACGATTATTACGACCAGCCCGCTTCCTAAACCCCTTGGTTAATGAAGGTTCTGGGTAAGCTCGTGTGACTTCTTCGAAAGTCTGACCGCTCATATCACGTCGGCCAGGAGAAGTCGGTTTAAAGACTTTTATCGGCATCTTACCTCCAGAGACGGACGCTAGCTTGTCTAAGTTTTGGGAACTTTTACCCCATTACCCGACTAGCCTCATCCCTGCTCAAAATAAATTCCTACACACCTTCGAATAGATCAATACTATTGCCAGGCGCTAAGGTTACAATTGCTTTTTTCCAACCTGGTTTGCGTGTGGAGACACGCCGCCAACGACGTGCACGTTTGGGTGGCATGTTTGCGATGCGTACTTTTTCCACCTTGACATCAGGCCAGGCAAGCTCGATGGCTTGTTTTACTTGTACTTTATTTACTCTCGAATCGACAGCAAATGTATACTGATTATATAAATCAGACTGGTAGTTGCTTTTTTCCGTCACAATGGGACGGCGAATGACGTTGCGCCAATGAATTTGCATGTCTACTCCTCCTCACCAGCGTCGTCAATATCGGCATAGGCGTCAACATCCACACTTAAAATGGCTTGAATCGCTTCTAATGCATCTAGAGGCATAACAAGTTTGTCATAGCCCAATAAATCCCGAATATTTAAGTATGAAGCCAACAATGTTTTGACATCAACCGCGTTACGCGCTGACATTTCCACATTATTGTCATGGCCTGCCAACACCAACAAAGCACTATTGCTGTTGGTCAGCCGGTCCATCATCATGACCATTTCTTTGGTTTTGGGCGTATCCATGCCAATTTTGTCCAACACAACGATGTCGCCATTACCAGCTTTTACAGACAATGCTGAACGCAAAGCGGCGCGACGCATTTTTCGCGGCATTTTCTTTGTATACTTACGCGGCAACGGACCATGCGCCACACCACCACCCACAAATATCGGCGCTTTACGACTACCATGCCGTGCATTACCGGTGCCCTTTTGGCGATAAATCTTACGGGTGCTTTTATTAATTTCCCCACGAGTTTTGGCTTTGTGCGTACCTAAGCGCTTATTCGCGAGTTGGCGAACCAATGCCTGATGCATCAGATCGCGGTTTACTTTTGCTTCGAAAATGTCCGCAGGAAGGTCAACGCTGCTAACTTCCTCGCCAGACATGTTATATACTTGAACTTGCATGACAGCGCCTCCGCTAACTAGCTTTTGACGGAATCCCGTAAAAGAACGAGACTACCCTTGTGACCAGGAACTGAGCCTTTAATTGCTAACAGGTTCTTTTCCGAATCGATTTTGACAACCTGCAGATTTTGGGCTGTAAAATGTTCATTTCCATAATGACCAGCCATCCGCTTGCCTTTAAAAACATGCCCCGTACCTGATGTGGCGCCAATTGAACCAGGGGCACGCCAACGATCTGACTGACCGTGGGTTTTAGGACCACCGGCAAAGCCATAACGTTTTACACCGCCAGCGAAACCACGCCCTTTGGTGGTGCCACTAACATCAACCCGGTCACCAATCTCAAATTGAGTGACTGTCAATTCTTGACCAACTTGATAATCGGCTGTTGTTTTGGTGCGGAACTCTCGGAGATAACGCAAAGCGGGCATACTGCTGCTTTGTTTACGCTGCGGATGTTTCTTGTCTTTTTTTAAGAGACCCAGATGACCTTGCTGACCTTTGGTTAAACGGCCGTTCTTGGTTTCCCCGAACCCCACTTGAATGGCATTATAACCATCCGTTTTTTCTGTTTTAACCTGTGTTACAAAACACGGTCCAGCTTGCACAATCGTTACGGGCGTTACCACCCCTTGTTGATCGATAACCTGGGCCATGCCAAGTTTTATGCCTAGTAAACCTTTCACATCTACCTCCCGGGACTGTCAACTACCAGGCTAAAGTTGCATCATCCCTATGCGTCCACCCCAATAGGTGGCTTATTTTTTGCTGCTTAGATTGATATCTCGATATCAACACCAGCGGGTAAATTCAACCGCATCAACGTATCAATCGTTTTAGAATCAGGATTAATCACATCAATCAAACGCTTATGCGTGCGAATCTCAAAATGTTCATGCGAATCTTTGTCGATGAACGTGCTGCGACGCACAGTAAAACGTTCAATTTTGGTGGGCAGCGGTACTGGACCAACAACACGAGCGCCAGTTCTCTCAGCCGTACCTACAATACGTTTCGCGGACTGATCCAGAACGCGATGGTCATATGCTTTCAAGCGAATGCGGATTTTCTGCTTAGCCATAATTGCCTCAGTAAGAGGGACGCTTCTGTAAAGCGTCCCTCGAACAATTTTTTATGCAATGATCTTGGTGATAACGCCGGCGCCGACAGTCAAACCGCCTTCGCGAATGGCAAACTTGCTGCCCTGTTCCAACGCCACTGGAATAATCAACTCCACTTCCAGATTCACGTTGTCACCAGGCATGACCATTTCCACACCTTCCGGCAGGGTAATCGCGCCCGTCACATCCATGGTGCGGATGTA
>JAWOGU010000504.1:0-5712 GCA_046496595.1 Chloroflexota bacterium | reverse complement strand
TGTACGTATTATTCTGGTTTCCGCTGATTTTTCTAAAGAACTTACAACTTCGGTAATGTGGTTAAATGAAAGAAATCTTGATATTCGCTGTGTCCGTTTAATTCCATACAAGCATCAAGAACAAATACTTGTTGATGTGCAGCAAATTATTCCATTGCCGGAAGTCGCAAGCTACCAGGTTAAGATAAAACAACAATTAGAAGAGCGGCGAGAAGCAAGAAAATCATCAAAAGACTATACGCGCTACCTTTTTCATGGGGATTCATTTAATAAAAGAAAGCTCGTTTTAGCTGTGATACGTCATTGGGTTGAGGCTAATAAGCCAAATAATATTTCCGAATTGATACAGGCGTTCCCACAGGATATAAGAAGCGGTGGCTTATTTGTTCCTGAACAGGAAGCAAAGGAAATTTATAATAGGCAAGGAATTTATCGGCATTTTCTTGGAGATGATGAGGTTTTGGAATTCATTGATTTAACCAAATATGCCATTTCAAACCAATGGGGTAAAGGAAATATTGAAAAGTTTATTGGTCAAGCCAAGAAGATTGGTTATGAAATCGACGAAACAAGCTAACAAAAAATGCAGGGAACGAAAAAAGCCGCGTCCCTGATTTAGGCGTTAGAACCTGCGGGAACTTGATGGCCTCAGCGCATCGCAACCAGGAGATAGGTATGAACCAGAAACTGAAGACAAAGCTGGAGCAGTCATTTAAGCTCACATACGACCTCGTGGTTCATCTCGATGAGGAATTTCTGGGCCTGGATCTACCAAATTTGCCGTCTAATCGAATCTCGGGTCAGCTCTGGTGCCTCGTCGGGGCGCGCGAAAGTTACACCAAAGCAATCGAGACGGACAGTTGGCAAGGATTCTCGTGCAGCCTCACTACGCCTCAGGTAAAACAATCCGTGCTCGCCGCTTTGCAAGCGACACAGAAGCGCCTGGATGAAATTGGCTTCGTGGACTTGACTGAGGCGCAGGTTGACCTGGCGTTCGCGCTCCTTGAGCACGAGGTGCAGCACCACGGGCAGCTTATCCGCTTTGTCTATGGCAATGGGCTTACCTTTCCAGAAAGTTGGCGCAAGCGATACACGGTATGACGTGGTTGGCTGGCGTTTGGTGATTGGGAAAGGATTGGGAAACGGCCGTTGCCAGCGCACCTCAATCAGACGTTAGATTTACGCAATCAGCCATATGAGCAGACGGTTGAAGATTAAACGGCCGTTAAGCAAGTTTCATAAAGGAGCGAATGAAATGGAAGATGCCTTTCTTTACGAGCTGATCACAACCCTCGAAGATCGATTCGCGAAAAATATGCGGCGGCACACAGGAATAGACTGGAACACAGTGCAAGCAAAATTAGAAGCCAATCCTCAAAAACTCCAGGCACTCTCTGAAATGGAACGCAGCGGCGGCGAACCGGATGTCGTTGGTTATGATGAAAAAACCAGCGAGTTCATTTTCTGTGATTGTTCACCGGAAAGTCCAACCGGCCGGCGCAGCCTTTGTTATGACCGCCAGGCTCTCGATTCACGAAAAGCAAACAAACCAGGCGGAAACGCCATCGAAATGGCGTCCTCTATAGGCATTGAGATACTCACAGAACAACAATATCGAGACTTGCAAGAGTTGGGAGAATTCGACAGAAAAACTTCGAGCTGGGTGAAAACGCCAGCCAAGATAAGAGAGCTTGGCGGCGCGCTCTTCTGTGATCGTCGCTACGACCATGTTTTCGTCTATCACAACGGCGCTGAATCATACTACGCCGCCAGAGGTTTTCGCGGTCGGCTCAAGGTTTAACGCTAACAGTAGCCGCGACATCCTTGTCGCGCTTATACGGGCGCGACAAGGATGTCGCGGCTACGAACGTGTATAATGCGTTTATCTTCAGAAAGTTATTCTGGGGCGTTTCCTCAGGGAGCGCCTAAAATTACGTTACGCAGCCACTTTTATGACCTTGTGCGCCGACATGAACCAAAGAAAAAACAATGCGCCGCCCGGATGACTTTTACGCCCTGCTCCTGATCCTCTCCTTTATCTCCTGTATTGCTGTCGCCCTGTTTGTCTGGCGGCGGCGGGACAGGCAGGGCGCTGTGCCCGTCTTCCTGTTTATGCTGGCTATGGCCTTGTGGTCGCTTTTCTACGCCATCCACTGGCTGGTGACAACGCCGCAGCAGCGCTGGTTTTGGCTCAACATGACCTACATCGGCGCCGTGAGTGTGCCGGCCGCCTTTTTCCTCTTCGCCCTCCTCTTTACCCACCGCGAGCAGTGGTTGACCAAACCAGTGCGCATTGTATTAGTCGCGCAGCCGCTGCTCGTCTTGCTGCTCCTGTGGACCGACGAAGCGCACGGCCTCTTTTTTGGCGGTAAACGCACGCCTGACTCCACCATGTTTTTAGAAGGCGGTCCCGGCTTTTGGCTGAACATCGGCTACTCCTACCTGCTGATCCTGATCGGCCTGATCTTATTGTTCCAGATGTTCTGGCAGGTGCGCCCACCATACCGCTGGCAGGTCGGCGTCATCTTGTTGGGCGCTACTTTACCCTGGTTGGGCAACATGCTTGGTCTGGCCGGTATCCGGCCGCCCGGCCTGGACCTGACGCCTTTTTTCTTTGTGCTCACCGGCGTCATTTTAACCATCGGCCTGTTCCGCACCGGCTTTCTGGACCTGGCGCCGGTAGCCCGCAGCCGTCTCATTGAAACCATGGCGGACGGCGTCCTGGTGGTGGACACCGCCGACCGCATTGTCGACATCAACCCGTCGGCCGCCGCCCTGTTCGGGCATCAACAGGAAACATTAATCGGGCAGCCGCTTGAGACCCTGCTCACGCATTGGCCCGATGAGCTAAACCGCCTGCGCCATCTGCCCTCCGGTCGGGAAGAAGTACAACTGGGCGTGCAATCACCCCGCTACTATGAGATTCAAATCGTGCCCTTGCAGGATCACAGGCAGCGCCTGACCGGCCGGCTCATCACCTGGCATGATACGTCTGAGCGCAAACTGGCGGAATTGGAGCGGGAGAAGCTGATCCGAGAATTAGATGCTTATGCCCATACGGTGGCCCATGATCTAAAAAACCCGTTGGCGCTTTCCATCAGTTACAGTGATCTGTTGGCAGAAATGCATCCCTTTACCCATGAAAATCAGGCAATTTATCTGGAGCGTATTCAGAAAAACGGCCGTCGGATGCTGCGCATTGTGGACGAGCTGCTGCTGCTAGCCACAATCATTGGCCAGGACCGCATCCCCATTGAAACCCTTGACATGTCTGATCTCATTCAGGCTGTCCTGGACCGGTTTGAGGTCACGATCAAACAAACGCAGGCAGAAATCAGCCTGCCTGAACAGTGGCCGATGGCGCTGGGATATGGCCCCTGGATTGAAGAGGTGTGGGCTAACTACATCAGCAATGCGCTTAAGTACGGCGGCAAGCCGCCGCTCATCATGATTGGTTGCGACGCCGCAGAAGCAGGCATGGTGCGCTTTTGGGTCAAAGATAATGGACACGGTCTGGATCCGGCAGCCCAAAAACGCCTGTTTCAAGAATTTGAACGGCTGGGTCAGAAGCGGGTGCAAGGACATGGGCTGGGTCTTTCGGTGGTGCGCCGCATCGTCGAACGGCTGAACGGTAAAGTCGGCGTGGAAAGCGAGGTTGGGGCCGGCTGTCTTTTCTATTTCACACTGCCCGCTGTTCAGGCAAAACCAGCCAGTGATGGCGCATCATCCCCTTTCTTCGTAACCGGTCCCCCCGCCGGTTGAGCTTGTCGAAACCGATTCCCCACTCTTGTTTGCCAGCTATCAGGTATAATGCGGCGGCTTTTACGATCTTTTGTGAATCAAAGGAAATCAGAATGCGAAAATTTCTATTTGTGACAGCCCTCAGTTTGTTGATGCTGACGGCATGCAGCTTTAATCGGAGCGGCGATCCGGAAAACACCGGACCTGAGGCGTTTTTCAGCGGAAACTTGCAGCGTACCGGCGTGTTTACCTCCACCGCCGTCAAAGATCCTGGCGGCGCCAACTGGCAGTTCCAGGCAAAGGAATGGGTGTTTACTGCGCCGGCCGTCGTGGAGAATGTGGTCTATTTTGGCAGCTATGACGGCAATCTGTACGCCGCCGACGCCAAAACCGGCGCCGAAATCTGGCGCTTCCCGCTTGGCGACGCCGTCATCTCGTCACCGGCCGTATCCAACGGGCTGGTATTTGTGGGCGGCATCAATGGGGTGCTGCACGCCATTGATCGCACAACGGGCCAGGAACGGTGGCAGTTTGCCACGCAGGGCAGCATTTTGGCCTCGCCGGCCGTGGCCAATGGTCAGGTGTACGTGGGCAGTGAAGATGGCAAGGTGTACGCCGTGAACATCAATAACGGCCAGGAGGCCTGGCATGTGGAAGCTGGCGGGCCGGTTATTTTTGAAACGGCCGTTTCCGATGGCCTGCTCGTTTTTGCCGACGCCGCGGGGATGTTAACGGCCGTTAAAGCCATCAACGGCGAAGCAGCCTGGCAAATCCAGATCGGAGAAGGCTCCGTATCAACCGGGCCGGTCATCAGCGGCGGCTTCATCTACATCGTACTCACAGATACCAATTTGGTGGGGGCGTTGTACGCCATCGACCTGGAAAGCCAAAACCTGCGCTGGCGCTACCAGCTTAAAACCGAAGGTTACGCTTCGCCCGCTGTATGGGGCGATCTGGTGTATGTGGCCGATTTGAATGGGGTGTTAACGGCCGTGGAGCAAAACACCGGCGCCGTTCGCTGGGAATTTCCCACGGGCGGCACCATCTTCTCAGCGCCTGCTATTGCCGATGGCGTGCTTTATTTTGGCAGTTGGGACAAAAATCTCTACGCCGTTGACGCTGTGCGCGGCAAGCAGATGTGGCTTTTCACCACCGGCGGCGGCGTCTCATCGCCGTCCGTCTACGATGGCGTGGTCTACGTCGGCGCGGATAATGGCGTGGTGTATGCCATTGGTGATTTACAATGATACGTGATGCGTGATGCGTGAAAAACCCTTTACGCATCACGCATCACGCATCATAGAAAATGCACTCATGATAGACATCGAACAAATTACCCAAGCCTTTAACGGCCGTTTAGCCCTCTCCGCCCTTAATTTGCAAACCGGCGAAACCTACCGGTACTGCGCCGACGAAGTGTTTCCCACCGCCAGCGTTATCAAATTGCCGGTGCTGCTCACCCTGATGCAGCAGGCGGCGGACGGCAAATTCTCCCTGGACGATCCGCTGATGCTGCGCCGCGCCGACAAAATCGGCGGCAGCGGCCTCTTGCAGCACCTCACCCCCGGCCTCGTCATGCCCCTGCGCGACTGGGCCTTCCTCATGATGAACGTCAGCGACAATCTCGCGACCAACGTGCTCATCGACCACGTCGGCCTGGAGAACGTGCAAACCTGGCTCACCGCCAACGGCTTCCCGGATGTGCAGATCCATCGCAAAATTGACTTTGGCGCTTTGGGCAAGGACATTAAAGATCTGGGCACGGCCACGCCGGATGGATTGACGCGCATGATAACGGCCGTTTTCCGCCGCCAGCTCATCTCCCCCGAAGCCTGCACCGAAATGCTGCGCCTGATGGACGGCGTCGGCTCAGACCGCGTGGGCCGCTGCCTGCCCTTCTCCCCGTATGGCACGGACGAACCGGAAGCGGAGAAGCTGCATCTGGCGGGGAAAACAGGCTCACTCAAGGGA
>JAWOGU010000497.1:0-5085 GCA_046496595.1 Chloroflexota bacterium | reverse complement strand
GTTCGCGAACCGCCCCTACGATGTGGGGAAAATGGATAGCTGCGCGGCTTCTGGATTGGAAAACGGCCGGATGCGCCGGGCCATGCCCACCGCCGCGCACGTTTCTTTGAAGACGGCTTGCAGGCGTTCATACTCTTGAACCGGCGCAAAATAGTCGCCGCCAAACGCTTTCTGGTAACGCTGGCTCAGGCCGGGGAAACGCCGGTCCAGTTCGCGGTAAAAGTAAACCCGCTGCCGGTCGCGCAAGGTGACGCCAAACGAGGCCAGGATGTACTGCGCGCCGCTGTCGGCGGCGCGTTTGACCAGTTCCCGAATATTGGCTTCATTGTCCTGAATAAAGGGGAGCAGGGGCATCATGAGTACGCCGGTGTAAATGCCCTGCGCCGCCAGTTGAGCGATGGCTTGCAGGCGGGCGGAGGGGGGGCGGCGCGCCCGGTTCCACCTGTTTGCCCAGTTCGTCGTCGGCGGTGGTGAGGGTGAAGGAAACGGCCGTGTACACCTGGCCGATTTGCCGGAGCAGGTCCAAATCGCGCAGCACCAGGTCGCTTTTGGTGAGCACATGCACCGGAAAACGAAACTGCGCGATGACTTCTAAGGCCCGGCGCGTCAGTTTTTCCTGTTTTTCCAGGGGCATATAGGGGTCGTTCATGGAGCCAGTGCCGATGGTGCCTTTGACCCGTTTGCGCGGCAGTTCGTCGCGGAGCAAGTCGATGGCGTTGGTTTTGACGAGTACGTCCTGATCAAAGCGGTCGATGCCGTAACACTGGCTGCGCGAATCGCAGTAGATGCAGCGGTGCTGGCAGCCCCGGTAGAGGTTCATGTTGTACTTGAGGCCGAACCAGGTATCGGGCTGCTTGACGGGGTTTAGGATTTGGCGGGCTTCAATTTCTTTGCGCATCTGTGTTCAAGATTTCAGCTAATAATGCTTTTTCGCCCGCTTCATCACCCACTTCCCCATCCAACCGCGCCGCCAGCAAGCGGTCCAGAATGACGGCGAATTCCGGCCCCGGTTTGAGACCCATCTGGCGCAGGGTTTCCCCGGTAACGGCCGTTTTCACCCCCAGCCACTCCGCCACATACCGGTCCAGCAGCCCGTTTGCGTGCTCGTCCGGGCTGGCGATGCGCACCACCGTGATGGATCGCAGCGGGAAATAGCGCAGGAAAAACACCACCTCACTCGGCTGCGGTTCCGGCGGCAGCTCCGCCAGCGACTCACGCACTTCGTTGGCCGACACCACGTCGTCTCGTGTCGCCTTGCGCACCTTCAGCCGCGCCATCACCGCTTCTTTTTCACCGGGCGGCAGCGGCCAAATCCACAAGGCAAAGTAAAGGAACAAGAGGGAATCGGGACCATACGCCGCCCGCCAGGCTGGATTTTGCAGGATTTCGGAGACGCGATGGTAGGAAACGGCCGTTTCCTCTGACCAACGCAGCGCCGGATGAATCTGCGCCATCACGCCCAGGTTATGCAATCGCTCCATCACCTGCACCGGCGCGGCCTCTTTCAACGCCAGTTCCAACTCATGCCGGATGCGGTCGCCCGTCACCCGGTCCAGCACCGGCAGGGCGTCGGCAATCAGTTCGGCCGTGCGCGGTTCGATGGCAAAGTTGAGCCGCTGCTCGTAGCGCACTGCCCGCAAAATGCGCGTCGGATCGTCAATAAAGCTCAAACTGTGCAGCACCCGAATCAGGCCGTGGTGCAAATCCTGCCGCCCGCTGTAAAAGTCCAGCAGCTCGCCCAGATGCGCCCCATCCAGGCGCACCGCCAGCGTGTTGATGGTGAAATCGCGCCGGTGCAGATCCAGTTTGATGGAGCCGCGCTCAATCTCCGGCAGCGCCGACGGCTCCCGGTAGAATTCGGTGCGCGCCGTCACAAAATCAATGGAGGCCGGTTCCAATCCCGTCAAAGCGGACATTGGCTCGCGGGCAAAATGCTCGCCCACCTGCCGCCAGATGTCGGGCGTGACAAACCACTTGGCGGTGCCAAAGCGCCTGTGCGCGTGGACCGTGCCGCCGAATTCGGCTTGCAGCCCTTGAGCCAGCTTGATGCCGTCCCCCTCCACCACCATGTCCAGGTCGGTCGGCGTATGGCCCAGCAGCAGATCGCGCACCAATCCGCCGACAAAGTAGAGCGGCATGTTGAGTTTTGCCGCCTCTTCACTAATCGCCAGCACCATTGCCCATAAGCTGGCAGGCAGCGTATCGCTGAGAAGCTGGCGCATGTCCGGCTCACCGCTTTCCTGCGGCGGCTGGAAGAGGAAATTGAGCAGATCGGTGCGCGTGACGATGCCGATGGGGTTGTTGGGATTAAATTCCGAATCGGCTACCACCGGGATTTGGCCCCAGCCGCTTTGCAGCATCAACTGCTGCACGCGCTCTACCGAATCGGAGGGGCGCACGGTGATGGCGCCCGCTTTCATGATGCGGCTCACCGGCTGGCGGCCCATGTCGTGGCTGACGGCTCTATCCACGGCGCGGCGGGTGAGCAGCCCCACCAGTTCGCGCTTCTCTTTGTCCACCACGGGATAGCCTTCGTGCCCAAAACGCTGCATCAACACGGCCGCTTCCTGCACAGGAGTGGTCGGTTCGAGCGTTTGCACGCCGTAGGACATGATCTGCACCACCCGGGCCATAGGCGCGACCGCTTTGGGTAATACTTTTTCCAGATCGGCGATGACCTCGGATAACGGCCGTTCCACCACCATCGCCGCCGCTGCCCGACTGTGCCCACCTCCGCCCAACGCCTTCGCCACATAGGCCACGTCCACCGCATCCCGGCTGCTGCGCGCCACCAACTGCACGTCACGACCAATCTGCACCAGCACAAACAATCCCGCCGGACCCAGCGCATCCCGCAAACGGTGCACCACCGACGAGATCTCATCGTCAAAGTCTTCAGGCGCAGCCGCGCTGGCAATCACAATCGTCTGCCCATGCACCGTCAACCACCGCGCTGACCCTTGCAGCACCTCATACAACTGGCGCTGCACCTCAGTCAACGGAATGTTGAGAAAGCGCCGCACCACCGAAAGCTGCGCCCCCTCTTCTAAGAGCCAGGAAGCTGCCCGAATATCCCGGCTGGTGGTCGTGTCATACGTCAGCGCGCCAGTATCTTCATAAATGCCCAGCATCAGCAGCGTGGCCTCTTCATTGGTCAGCGCCAGACCGCGTTTGCTCAACTGCTCCACGCACAGCGTTGTGGTCGCGCCCACTGGTTCCACATGGTAAGTCCAATCGTCACGCCGTTTCTGGTCCAGGTGGTGGTCGATAACCCGGATAGTCGATTTTTTACCCACACCGCGCACACTGCTCATGGAATGGGTATCCACTAGTAAAATCTCGTCCACACGCCGCTTCTGCCAGTCCGTGGGGCGCATAAAAGGCAGCACATCCCAATACAGCGTCAAAAACTGCATCACATTGCGGTTAATTCGGCGCGGCAGGAGCGGCACGCCCTCCGGGTTTAGTTTATGAGCGCCAAGCTGCGAAGCTACGGCATCAAAATCAGCATTTTCGTGGGTGAGGATGAGCAACATGCCCATATTATACCTGACTGTATAGCATCTCAATAAGCCGCCAGCAATTCTCAATTTAACTCAATCTGGCGGTTAAAACCGCTGCAACCCTACCGAAGTCGGCCTTCGCCGACTAAAAAAGCCGCTTCTCTAGTCGGCGAAGGCCGACTTTGTAAACGTGAGTGCAGATTTATCTGCTGGCTCAAATTTAAAATCTTTTCCATGTCGAGGTGGTTGAGCGTTCGATCGTTCAACTGATCACACGCCGAAGTCTTGTCGAAACCAACGGCCTTCGACAAGCTCTGACCTCGTCCACTGCCAAATATTGATAGTTGCTTCACCATCTTTAGCTGCCGCCCGCGTCATCTGAAATAAGTGGACAGGTAATGTCACAAGTCCGCAGTCAGTTATTGACACAGTAGAACACCTGTGCTATAAAACATATGTTCTAATTAACCGAGAAAATAGAACAAAAAGTAGAATGGAGAATAGGAATCAAAACGGAGCAGACGACTGACCCCACCGTCAGCGTCACTGGAGGTAAGGCAAATGCAACATTTACACCCACAGCAGAACAACCATTTTGGCTCGGGAATGCAGAAGATGCACTTCCCACGTAAGGCAATTATCGGCGTCATCTTGATAGTGGCCTTGATTGCTTTTGAGATATTTAACTTTGACACCACCCGCTATGCCCTGCAGAATCTGATGGGCGATGTGGAATTCATGAATCTGCGCTGGGCAGCCATCCTGGCAATTGCCTTTTGCGCCATCGATTTTGCCGGATTAGTGCGGATATTCACGCCGGAACAGGGCGCGAATGAACCCCGGGAAGTGTGGTACCTGATGGGCGCCTGGCTGCTGGGCGCTACCATGAACGCCGTGATGACCTGGTGGGCTGTGTCGCTGACTCTGCTCAACCACGAATTTGGCAACGAAGTGCTGGGACGCGAACAACTGCTGCGCTGGGTGCCCATTTTTGTAGCGGTACTGGTCTGGCTGACGCGCATCTTGTTCATTGGCGCCTTTTCCGTTGCCGGGGAACACATCTTTGATTTCAGCGGCAAGAGCGCGACTGTGCCGGCTGCCGCCGCTAAACCACAAGCACAGCCCGCTCAGGCGCCACCCCGTCCATTGCGCGCCACCAACAGCGCCCCCAAACCGGCGCCAGCGCCTCGTCCGGCTATGGCTACCAAACCACAATCAAGCCAGCCGATGTATGCCGCCGGTAATGCGCCCAGTTATTTGGAAGAACATGAACCGGTACCGGCTCAGCCAACCCGGGTTAATCCACAATCGGGCGCTACGAATGGAAATTCCCGGGTACAGCAGCGCCCGCCTATGCCTTCAGTCCGCCGGGTGCCGGTGGGTGGTGTACAGGCCAAGAGTCACCGATAATCCAAACCGGATGACGTGGAGTAACAACCCATGACTGTTTACGAATCAACCTACGCCGCAACTTCTTTTGAGATCATCAATACGCCCTTTACGCAGGATGAGTATGAGCAATATGAACATGATCCTTTCTTGGAAGTTCCTTATGAATGGCAGGCCCAACGGTTTCGCACAA
>JAWOGU010000189.1:0-10849 GCA_046496595.1 Chloroflexota bacterium | reverse complement strand
CGGGGGCGGAAAATCCCCTCTCCCCCCGGGAACCGGATCCGGCCCACCGGTTCCCGGGCCCGGGAGGCGATTTTCAATATTCTGCGCCCGCTGCCCAGCGCCGCCACCCCGCCCAAAAAACGCCCCACCACTGGTTCTGCCCCTTGCCTTGTCACCGGCTATCCTCCTGTGCTGTTAGCTGTTGGCTGTTGGCTGTTAGCTGTTAGCTCTCCACTTCATCCTTCATCCCTCATCCTTCATCATTTCCTCATATATTGCCTCAAACGCCGGGATCACCTGCCGCCAGTCGTACTGCCGGGCGAACTGCACCGCCGCCTGACCCAGTTTTTGCCGTTCATCGGGATGATCCAGCAGGTATAGAACGGCCGTTGCCAGTTCTTGCGGCGTCTCAGCCAATACCAGTTCGCGGTTGTTGCTCACCGGGAAACCTTCCGCGCCGATGGGGGTCGACACAATCGCCAACCCGGAGGCCATCGCTTCAATCAGTTTGAGACGGGTGCCGCTGCCAATGCGAAACGGCATCACGTAGACGCCCGCCCCTGCCAGATACGGCTGCACGCTCTCCACCCAGCCGGTCAGCGTCACTCCCGGCAGGCTGCGCAGCCGTTCCAACCGGGCGTGCGCCTTCTGCCCGACAATGGCCCAGGTGGTTAACGGCCGTTCCGCCAATATCAGCGGCCACACCGCGTCGGCAAACCAGAGAACGGCGTCCACGTTGGGCCGGTAATCCATCTTGCCGCTGAAAACAAGGTCGAAAGAGAAGGATGAAGGAGGAAGGATGAAGGAGGAAGGGCTTGTCCTGAGCTTGTCGAAGGGAGGAAGGGCTTGTCGTGAGCTTGTCGAAGGAATGAAGAGCCTGTCCTGAGCTTGTCGAAGGGATGAATTTTGTGGTGGAGTTTGATAGGAAGTCACGTCTATGCAGTTAGGGATGGCGCTGATAGGGCTTCTTTGCTTCTTTGCTTCTTTGCGTTGAAGAAGTTTTTGCAAATGCACCACGTCTGCTGCGGAAACGGCCGTTACCCAATCCGCCGTCCCGCACGCCCAGGCTTCAAACTTCTCCAGGCGGCCCACCTGCACCCAGGAATAGGCGGCGGCAGGCCAGCGGCGCGGGTGCGCGGCGTCGGTTTCCATGTTGCGCCGCTGCAACTCGGCCTCGGCGTTATGGTCGTCAAACACAAGTTTGCTCTGCGGGCTGAGGGCGCGGACGGTGGTCATATACCGCGCCAGTTCGATGCCCTCCACCTGCACCACGTCAAACCGATTTTCCGCCAAAAACTGGCGTAGTTTTGCCTCAAACTCGGCGCTGTATAGGCGGTGGGCCATGTCGGGAAGGCGCGTGGAGGCCATTTGCCACAGGCGCTTCCATTTAGAACGGGCGGGTACGGGCACAGTCCCCACCTGGGCGCACAGGTCAAACAACGGCTTGTTGGCTTCGGGGTCCACCGTCTGGTTATCTTCTAAAAAGCTGAGCAAGGTGATGGTGTGGCGCGCCGCCAGGCCGCGAATGATGTGGAAGTTGCGCAAACTGGTACCCTGGTGGGGCGGATAAGGAAGCTGCGGCGTCAACAGGAGCAGATTCGTCATCCGTTACTCGTTTTCCGATCTTGGGGAATCGGTATAAAGGGAGAGGGTGGCGCGGGCTGTTTTTTCCCAGGTGAAGGCGGCGGCCTGGGAACGGCCGTTCACTATCATCGTCTGGCGCAGGTCAGAATCGGTGAGGACACGGGCCATCGCCTCCGCCCAGGCGCTCTCGTCATCCGGGTTCAGCAGGATGCCCGCCCCCCCCGCCACCTCCGGCAGCGAACCGCAATCGCTGACAATCACCGGGCAGTCACAGTGCATCGCTTCCAGGGCTGGCAGGCCAAAGCCTTCATATTTCGAGGGGGTTACCAAGACGCCGGCGGCATGGTACAGGTGAGCCAACTGCGCATCGTAGACGCCTTCCAGGTGACGCACCTGCCCGCGCAAGCCCAGTTCGTCGATAGCAGCAAATATGTCGTCGTATATCCAGCCTTTGCCGCCCACAAGGATCAGGGGTGCGTCAACGGCCGTTTCCGCCAGCATCTGCTGATAGGCCCGAATGAGCATGGGCAGATTCTTGCGCGGTTCCAACGTGCCCACTACCAGCACAAACCCACGCGGTAAATTGTATTGCTGCAAGGTGTCGTCGATGTCGGCCGGGGAGAACGGCCGTTCATACAAAGGATTGGCCGCTAATGGAATGGTGGTGATTTTCTCAGGCGGAACGGACAAACGCTCGATCACATCGCGCCGTGTGGCCTGGCTGTCCGCCACAATATGGTCCGCCCGCGCTGCCGCCCAGACAATCTGATCGCGGTAATACCGCAGACTGTCGGCCGTCAGAAACTCCGGGTAAAAGATAAAGTTTAGATCATGAATGGTGATGATGAACCGTTTGGCGCCGGCAGCCGGTGGAATGAAATCCGGGCTGTGCAGCACGTCCAAACGGTGAGGCAGCAGTTCTGCGGCGAGTACCCGGCGCTCCAGGCGATGATGGCAGGGCGTAACCAGGTTCTTGCGTTGAAAATTGGCGGCGGAGGGTTGGTAAGAACGGCCGTCTTTGCGGCTGTGGAAAATCGTATATCGGTTTTCCGGGTCAATCTCCGCCAATGCCTGAATCAGTTGAATCGTGTAACGGCTGATGCCTCCCATCTGATAATGGGGCAGCCGGCAATCTATACCAATATGCATGGCAAGATTTTAGTGGAGCCTGAGCATCCAGGCAATTGTCAGTTAGTTGTATACCGCCTGACAGGTCAACCCATCCACAAAATCCTCTAGATTTTGAGAAGACGCCCGCAAGAAAAACGGCCGTTGTGGCACCAACCCAACCACATCATCGGCCAACTCGCTCCCCTCATCCGTCAAAACCACACTGCCCTGGCCTAAATTCATGGTCTCAAGCAGCGTCTTTACGCGCACATCACCTCTCAAAACGTCACCATTCCGACCGCCAGAAGGCAGGATTAACCAACAATCCTTATTGGGATCGATTGGTTTATCAGCCAGAGCAAAGTCCGCCTTTAAACCAACACCCTGTCGGCTAAATACTAGCTTGTTAAACAAGCTCACGCTCTTGATAGGCAAGCCAGCCTGCCGGAACTTGTGTAAAAAGTACACCACTTCCAACTCATCAAAACCGTCGCCAATAAGGATGTAAGTGGGGATGCGTTTTCTCTTCTGATTCCGATATGGTAATGACATAATGGACCTCGTGCTGCTCACAACCCACAAGTTGTCTGCCGCGAACTAAAAACTAACAATTACCCAACACCACACGATCCGCCTGCACTACCCGTGCAATAAGCTACAAATTGTGAACCATCCCATGGTAGCAAACCTGCATAAGAAACTGTGGCGAACACAGCAGCAAATACGACAACAGCGAAAACCAGCGCCATAACGAATAATAAACTTGCATTTTTCTTTGACATTTGAATATCTCCTCTTCACATGATTTGTTCCGAAATAACCTGTTACAAGCATACAAAGAAATTGCCGCATTTGATCTTCAAATCAGCTTCAAACTACCTTTAAACTTCCTGCAAAACACCTGCAAAAATCGCTTATCTGACGGCTTTCCTGCGCTTTCAAAAGAAGATTAAACCAAAATGATGTGCATCCAATCACGCCTAAACCCGAAAGCGCAAAGATTGGTGCCTTTCTTTGCCCTCTTTGTTTGCACCTTTTAGTTGAGACGTTGGAAAAGCCATGGCGTCTATACTTGCCCAATCTACCCTTTCTGATTTATCATCACAATCGGAAAATAAGGGGAAAAGCAAAACTACTATGATAGATCCAGGCATTACAACCGATGACATTTTGGAAGGACTGCGCTCCTGGCATGGTAAAGAAAGCGGCAACAACTGGCCTCTTTCACACATGCGCCTGGGGCTGCAAATCTCGGGCGAAGAGGACCGATACAGCAGCATGGCTGGAGGCCATTTTGCTGCCAGAAACCGCACCATACTGAATCACGGTTTACAAATACTGAAAGTGCAGGCTCCAGAATCCGAAGAACTGCTGCGGGAGAGGTTTGAAGACAGATGTGATGTCCTGGATGTCGCCAACCGGCTCAATGTCTCGGAATCTTCTATTTATTACCGGCAGAGACAAGCCATCAGCCAACTAACAGAAATTCTGAATCATCTGGAAGAAAAAGCCAGCGTCAGTTGGCGCGAAGAAATGCTCTCACGCCTGGAATTCCCCACTTATGTCAAGTTGGTTGGCATAGAGGAACAAACCCAACAACTAATCACCGCTCTTGCAGACGAAAACGACCATTTCATCATCTCCATCGATGGGCTGGGCGGTATGGGCAAAACAGCTTTAGCGGATCACATTGTGCGCACCCTGATTAACAAGATGCACTTTGAAGAAATTGCCTGGACAACAGCCAAACATACGCACTTATCCACGCTAGGCCGTCTCAAAGTAGAGACCAGTCGGCCGGCACTCACCTACCACATTCTGCTCGAAAAACTGGCTGAGCAGCTTATCATTCCAAATGTCCCCGGCGCAACGCAGTTACAAAAACAGCAGTTTGTAACAAACCATCTCAAAGAACGCTCCTGTTTAGTGGTAATAGATAATCTGGAAACGGTCGCCGATTACCGCAGTTTGCTGCCCGCCTTACGCAAAAATCAGAATCCCTCAAAATTTTTGCTCACCTCTCGCTTTCGTTTACTGGAAGAACCGGATGTCTTTTCCTTGTCTTTAAAAGAGTTGTCAAAAGAATCCTCTTTTGAATTATTAAGGTTAGAGGCACAGCGAACCGGCTTTGTTTCCCTGGCAGATGCCTCCGATGCAGAACTAGAGACAATTTATGACGTCGTGGGAGGACATCCCCTGGCTTTAAAATTAATTGTGGGGCAGCTCCGCTTTCGTTCACTCCCCAGGGTATTGGCGCGTTTTGAAGAAGATGGGCAGAAATCTCAAGATAAACTTTTTGAATACATCTACCAGGAAATATGGGATACGCTGGATGAAGAAAACAAGACCACTCTGCTATCACTCACCCAGGCCAGTGAAAAAGGATTCACCTTCGAACATATCGTTTCTATCTCAGGGCTGTCAGAAACAAGTATAGATCGCTGCTTAGAGGACTTGATTCTTCTATCATTAGTTGAATTAGGTGGAAATCTATACGAAAGACGTTACCGGATACACCGGCTCACCGAGACCTTTTTACACAATACCTTCGACCTATGACAAACCCAGGCAAGGCCGATCACTCCAGGTGGCGTGAAGTGTTACAGCAGCAGCAGCTTGCCAACGCTGCTCACTGGTTGAGCATCCTGGCAATTCAAAACGATCCCACCCAAACTATCATCCAGGAATACGACAACTTACTGAGAGCGTTAGAAGTGTCTCTGGAAAGAGAAGATCGTTTTGATCTTGCTTACCGCTTAATTGAACAGCTTTTTCCCATCGTATTCGGCTATGCTGACTGGGATCGCTGGTTAGTGTATCTGGAAAGGGCGATCCAACTCGGTCAACAAGTCAAGCAAACTGCAAAAGGGAGCAATTTACTAAGTTATAAAGGGAATATTTACACCTATAAAGGCGATTTAGCCGGGGCACAAGAGATATACCAGGAATGTCTTGCTCAATACTTGATACTAGATGACATGGATAACTATGTTGTCACCTTAACCAAAATTGCAAATGTAACTGAACTACAGGGAAACTTCTCGAGAAGCATTGATTTATTGCATGAAGCAAAACAGATTTCTAACTCAACCTATAGCAACTTAACAATAGCAAAAATCGATCTATCTTTATCGAGCGCTTATATCAAATCGAGAGAATGGTCATTGGGCTTGACAGCGGCAGAGTCTGCCTACAATCTAGCCAAAAAAGAAAACCATCGCCTGATTGAAATGCAAGCCGCATTAAACATAATTTTTATTCAAACTGAGTTAGGGCATTGGAAAGAAGTGGAAATACTAGCAAGTGAATTGGAAATTGCCCTAAACACTTCCGGGGATCTTGTTCGCTTAAGCCAGCTAAAAACTACGCAAGGCATTGCCGCATTCCATCAGGAGCATTACCTTGAAGCGGAAAAAGCATGGCAAGAGGCTTTACAAATTAACACCATCGTCAACCAACCAGGCGAGCTGGCACATTTATATAACAACCTGGGCATGGTATATACCAAATTAAATGAGCTGGATACGGCCGAGATCATGCTCAATCATGCAGCGGCTATTTTTAGAGACAATGGCGATATTTATAACTGGGCAAATGCTACAGACAATTTAGCGGATGTTTATGAACTCCAGGGCAAGCAGCTTTTGGCGTTAGAAACCTTGCATCTGGCTTTGTCACAATTGACGGCTCATAAACTGCATGACAAGGAATTGTGGGTGATGATTGACAACAAGTTACGCGCACTTCAAGAGAAACACCTTATTGAGTAGCTGATTTTCGCCATTTTTATAGCTAATTTATAGCTGTTTTGTAGTTGATTTGAAGTTGTTTTGCAGTCGGTGGGGATAATTTTGTGGTAAGCTCAAAGTGAGTCTCAATACGCTATATTTTCGATAATTGTAACGGAAGTATTCATTGAAAGGGGGCTTCCAGTTTATGAGTTGTATCATTATTTTTGGCCCCCTTTCACAAGCCAATCACTGCGACATACTTGTCACCCCCATTATCCATATGGTCGCTGTTCTATCTTAACAACTAACCCTATGATAAAAGACACCGTTCCACAACCAGAAATCAATCTTATTCCGCCCTCACAAACAGAGGCGATGGAAAAAATGGGGTTAATGGCGAGCAGCATTGCCCATGATTTCAACAATTTATTAACCAGCTTGATGGGGCATATGTCGCTGGCTCTTTTGAAAATGCCCATTGATGATGCAGCCAGACCTCATCTAGAAAAGGCTGTCAAAACAGCCGAGTACGCTTCTGTCTTGACGGCGCAACTTTTGAATTATTCTCGGGCTACTCCCTATGGGCAGACAAGAGAGTATCTGGACGTAAACGATTTGATTGAAGATGTGGTTAGCCTTGTGGGCGTCGTTTTGTTAAGCGGCATCAATTTTCAGGTCAAGTTAACCCAATCCCTGCCACTGATAAAAATATCCCGCTCCCAATTTCAACAAATTGTGATGAATTTAGTGATTAATGCGGCAGAAGCTATTGATTTTCCAGAACAAGGTGAAATCACCTTGTCTACCGGGAAATTCCGCGCCACTAAGATGGTTCATTCAACGAACGTGTGGCAGCAACAAAATATTATTCCAGGTGATTACGTGTTTTTGCAGGTCAGTGATAATGGCAAGGGTATACCCCCGGAAACGCTAGAAAACATTTTCACACCGTTCTATTCGACCAAACCTAAAGGCAGGGGATTGGGCTTGTCTACGGTTATGGATGTTGTGAAAAACCATAATGGGTATATTACTCTTACGAGTAAGGTCGGTCGCGGCACTGTTTTCCGTATTTATTTTCCAAGCTACCCCGAAAAATTCTCGCCCATCCATTAATTGTTTTTGAGAGGGTCGTATGTTCGCCAAATCAGCTGATATGGTACTCATCATTGAAAATGAACCCTTTGTGTTGAACGCGATTGAAGAAATTTTGACCTCTGCGGGGATGAATCCCATTTGTGCCCATAATGGAATCCAGGGCGTAACAACTTACAAAGAATACGCCGATGAAATCAAGGTTGTCATTTTAGATATGAATTTGCCGGGTCTGCAAGGGTCTGAAGTTTATCAGATGATACAGGATGTAAATCCGCGGGCGAAGGTAATTATTTCAACAGGCTATGATGAGATGGATGTGTTGAACAAATTTGACAATCCTGAATCTGTGTCGATTTTGAAAAAGCCGTTTAATGCCAAAACGCTTTTGGATCGGGTGCAGTCTGCCTTGAATGCGTGATCAGGATTGACAGACTTCTTCAATCTGTCTGGCTAATGTCTCTTGATTATGGCTGCTGATTTCGCCAGTTTTCAGCCATACCAGAAATTCAATATTCCCATCTGAGCCTGTTACGGGGGATTTCATGACGGCAGCGAAGGCAAACTGGTTTTCTGTCGCCCAGGTGATGATGTCGTGGAGGACTTGTTTATGAACGGCCGTTTCCTTCACAATTCCCCCTTTTCCCACCTGTTTTGCTCCGGCCTCAAATTGCGGCTTAATCAGCATCACAATGTCAGCCGGGTCGGTCAGCCACTTTTTTACAGCCGGTAAAATCAGCTTGAGTGAAATGAAAGAGACGTCGATGCATACAAACGAGACCGGCTCCGGCAGCGTCTCCACATAGCGGGCATTGGTGCGTTCCATCACCACCACGCGGTCGTCTTGCCGCAGTTTCCAATCTAGCTGCCCATAACCCACATCCAGGGCATACACTTTTTTGGCGCCCTGCTGCAAAAGCACGTCAGTAAAGCCGCCGGTACAGGCGCCCACGTCAGCGCAAATACGGTTTGCTACCACCACCCCAAATTCCGCCAGCGCTCCCGCCAGCTTAAACCCGCCGCGACCCACATAAGGCATGGGTGTTTTTAACGTGATTTCGGCGTCATCGGGAACGGCCGTTCCCGGCTTATCCACTCGCTCCCCACTGACAAATACTTCGCCAGCCAAAATAAGAGCCTGTCCCCTGGCTCTGGTAGGGACAAGCTCTCGTTCAACCAACAACTTATCAAGGCGCGTCTTATATTTAGCCACAATGCAAAATTACGGGCCAGGGGAGGCGGCAGTGGCCGTGGCTGCCACTGAGGTGGCCGTGGCTGCCGCATCAGACGTGGCTGTAACCACCGCAGAAGTAGCGGTAGCCGATATAGAAGTAGCCGCCGCCGCCGCAGAGGTACCAGTAGCCGCCGCCGCAGAAGTAGCTGTAGCGTCGGGTGTGGGCACGCCGGGCCTGGAAATATCCACCTTAATCTGAGCATTGCCGCTGCCGTTAAAATATTCCGTCGTAATACGCTGCGTACCGGAAAATATCCCTTCAAATGTGTAAATTTGTGGGCCGTCCACCGAACGCCACTGATCAATAATCGTGGTATTTCCCACCCGTACTCGAACGCCGTCATCCACCGTCACCACAAAACGATAGGTCGCCGCATTGCCAAAGTTATAATCGATGCCCCATCGTACCGAGAAATTATCGGCAGGAATCCCATTTGGCGAGCCGCTGCCCCAGTTGAAATCGATTTGGTTATCCTGTTGAATGTAAACAGGCGGATCCCCCAAGCTGTTATTGCTGAAATATTCTCCTACCCAGGCGCCATTCACCGCCTGCTGCCAGCCAACCGCCACCCGTGCGTCACCCGTACCCTCAAAGTATTCAACCCGCACCTCATGGGGACCCGCCGCCAGACCAATCGTGCCATACAAAACGCGGTTGGTAGCGTTGGTCCAGTTATCTATAATGCGATTCCCGTCCACAAAAACGCGAATACCGTCGTCACTAAACGCATAAAAGATAAAGTTAGCGCCATTAAAATTGGTATTCAACGTCCAGCGCACCGAGAAATTATCGGTGTTTATACCATTGACCGGCGCGGCGCTGCCCCAATTAAACAGTAAAGAAGGATTGTTCGACGTGTTTGCAGGAGTGTTGCGAGACAACACCGGCTCGCCTGCCAGGTCTCTATTGTTGAAATAAACGCCATGCCAGGTACCGGGGAAGGGCGTGGGGAAGTTGGCTGCCTGTGTAGCAGTGGCCGAAATCTGGGTAGCAGTGGCGGCAATGCTGGTGGCGGTGCCTGCCACTTGCGTGGCAGTCACGGCCTGGGTGGCGGTAGCCGCCACCGATGTCTGCGTGGAACGCGGAATGGCCGGCGTCACTGTGGGTACGACCACGTTTGAGCCGCCGCTCGTCACACCACCCGTGTTAATGGTGTTTATACCCGATGATACCTGCGAGGAGGAGCGCGTGTTTTGCCCGGCCGGAACGGCCGTGTTCACAAAGGTCGGGGTGACGTAAGGAATACGAGAAGGACGCGGCGTCCAGGTCGGCGTTTCGGTGGGGCCTTGTGGACCACCTGTGGGGCTGGAGGTGAGGCTTGGGACCACAGCCGCCGCAACCTGTGTAGGCGCTACCGCCACAGACCCGGAAAACGGCCGTTGATACATCACTGCCATCACTCCAGCCGTACATAAAAAGACCAGCACGATCACCAAAACAAGCCAGATCGGAACACTACTTCCGGCGCTTTGCTGTTTGGAATTTTGTGTATTTGCCATGACCTGCCACTCCTTACCTGATTACAGCACAGGCACACATTATGTTTACGTGCTTTAGTTTACCATAAAACGCAAAACTCTCACAGAGTCAAACCAGCAGTTCTTACCCACATGAGTTAAAATCCTTGAAGCTGGAGCGAGAGGAAAATCTTCGCTCCAGCTTCAAGGAGACATCGATGGAGATCAAAACTGCATTTCAAGCACAAGACATATTGGGGGAAGGACCGGTCTGGTCAAGAGAAGAGGAAGCGCTGTATTGGGTGGATATTGAACGGCCGTTACTACAGCGCTGGCATCCCCAAAGCAACATCCGCGAAAGCTGGCCCATGCCGTCCCGCCTCGGCTGCTTTGCCCTGCGCCGTCAGGGCGGCGCCCTCGTCGGTCTGCAAGACGGTTTATACCACTTCGACTTTGTCACCGGCGATCTCATCAACGTCCACCGGCTTGAGACCAATACACGCCTGCGCATCAACGACGGCAAGTGCGACCGCAACGGCCGTTTCTGGTTTGGCACCATGGCTATGAACGAACGCGATCCGATCGCCGCGCTGTATCGCTGGGACGGAAACGGCCGTTGCCACACCATGCGCAGCGGCGTCGCCATCTCCAACGGCCT
>JAWOGU010000184.1:0-3830 GCA_046496595.1 Chloroflexota bacterium | reverse complement strand
TCTCTGAAATCACCGACTACCTCTACATAGCCGCCCATCCCGATGGCGAATTTGCCGATGAACTCCTGTCGCGGAATATCCGCCTCATTATCAACATGATCTGGTACAAACCGGCGGAAATCCTCACAAAACCGCCGTTTCGCATGGTCACATTCCGCACCTTCGACAGCCCCTATTTACGAATCCCTGTCAACACCCTGGTGAAAGGCGTCAAGGAAGCCCTGCCAGTCATTGAAAAAGGCGAAGCCGTTCTGACATACTGCCGGGAAGGGCGCCACCGCAGTGTAGCGATGGCGACTTGCATTCTCATTGGCACAGGCTACGCAGCGGATGACGCCATGCAGTTGGTTATGGCCCGCCGGGAAGTGGCCGATCCCTGCGCACCCCACATTGAGCAGCAGATACGCGGTTTTGAAAAAGCCTGGAAAGCGCAGCCCAAACCCCTTTAGCCAAAACGACAGACCGGATAAGCAAGAAAGGGAAACGGCCGTTTCTACCTATTGCCCATTCCGCTGCCCCTTCATATAATCCACCTATGGGAACTGGCTTAGAAACCGCACCAGACATCTTTGAAGAAACCGAACAAGAACAAGCATTGGAGCCAAACTACAAAGTCTTCATCCATAATGATGACACAACTCCTTACGATTTTGTCGTCCTCATCTTGCAGAAAATCTTTGAACTGTCACCACTAGCAGCCGAGCATGTCACCTTCATCGCACATTCAGCGGGCACAGCTTATGTAGCCACCTACCCCAAAACCGAAGCCCAGACACGAGTTGGCAAAGCCCACTTTGCCGCTGGGCTAGAAGGGTTCCCATTACACTTTTCCATAGAACCAGAATAACGGACAAGATTGGTCCAATCTTTGAGATTGGACCAATCTACAGTATCAACATCACCATCCACACAGGAGACCGAACAATGCAATTCAAAATGGATGGCGCCGGACCCATTGGGCGAGCCATCATCGAACGCGATTTAGTCAGTTTATCCCCTTCATACACCCGGGAATACGCCCTGGTTGTAGACCACGCCCAAGGTTCAGAACTGTGGGACGTAGACGGCAAGCGTTACATCGACTTTATGGCCGGCGTCGCCGTCCTCAACGTCGGGCATCGGCACCCGGTCGTCACCGCCGCCGTCAAAGAGCAAGTTGATAAATTCTGGCACATCTGCCTGAGCGACTTTTTCTATCCGCAGGCAGTGGAATTGGCTGAAAAACTCCAGGCTGCGGCGCCCATGCCAGACACCCTTGTCTATCTGGCAAACTCCGGCACCGAAGCCGTGGAATCCGCCATCAAATTAGCCATGTACAAAACACGCCGCACCAAATTCATCGGTTTTACCGGCGGTTTTCATGGGCGCACGCTTGGCTCCCTGTCCTTCACCGCCAGCAAAGCCGTGCAGCGGGCATATTACCAGCCTGGCGTTGCCGTCCAACACATGCCCTACCCCAATCCCTACCGCCCCATTCTCGCCTCCCAACACGGAGAAACATACGGCGAAACGGCAATTCGCTACCTGGAAGATCAAATTCTACACAACATCCTCGATCCGCAAGATATTGCTGGGATTCTGGTAGAACCCATCCAGGGAGAAGGCGGCTATATCATTCCTGCACCCGGCTTCTTCCCGCGTTTGCGCGACCTGTGCGACCGCTACGGCATCATGCTCATTGTCGATGAAATTCAAAGCGGCGCCGGCCGTACCGGCAAGTGGTGGGCCATAGAACATGAAAACGTCGAACCCGACATCGTATGTTTTGCCAAAGGCGTGGGCAGCGGTATGCCTATTGGCGGCATCATCGCCCGCCGCGAAGACATGATTTGGCGGCCCGGTTCGCACGGCAGCACATTTGGCGGCAACCCGGTGGCAGCCGCCTCAGCCCTGGCCACCCTGAACGTCATCGAACAGGAAGGACTGTTGACGCAGGCACAAGAAACCGGCGCCTACATCATGGACAGACTGCGCAGCCTGCAAGACAAGCATTTGACGCTGGGCGACGTGCGCGGGCGCGGGCTGATGATTGGCCTGGAATTTGTGAAAGATCGTGAAACAAAAGAGCGGGCAGTCGATTTACGGAACGACGTCATCCAACATGCCTTTGAAAACGGACTGCTGCTCATTCCTTGCGGACGCAATGGCATCCGTTTCACGCCCGCGCTGAATATCCCCCGGCATCTGGTGGACGAAGGGCTGGGAATTTTTGAAGAAACGCTCCGGATCATCGAACCGGCATGGAGTTAGGTGTGATATGGAAGAGAAAATTGCGCAGCTCAAACAAGATCTAAGCGGCGGCGTGACGCCCGCCATGGCTACACCCCTGCATGAGGGCAGTTTTACCGTCAACACGGCCGTTATTCCTCCACTGGCCGAATTTCTAATAGAAAAAGGGGTCAGAGGGTTGTTTGCCGGAGGTTCAACCGGCGAAGGTATTGCCCTGCCCCTGGTAGAACGGAAAAAACTGCATGAAGCCACGGTAACGGCCGTTTCCGGCAGAGTCCCCGTCATCGTCCATGTCGGCAGCATCCGCACCGATTGGGCAGTAGAACTCGCCCGCCACGCCCGCACCATCCGCGCCGACGCCATCGCCGCCGTCACCCCTACCTTCTATGCCCTGGACGATGAAAGCATCGCCAGTTACTATGAAGCCATTGCTGAGGCCGCGCCCGACATTCCCCTGATTCTTTATGATATTCCGCAGTTAGCCACCAACGGCATCAGCCCTGACCTGCTGCATACCCTGGGCAGCCGCCTGCCCTCCCTGGCTGGCCTCAAAACCAGCCGCCCCGACGCCAGCAAAGTGCGCCAGCTTCTCGACAAAGCGCCCGAGACTATCGTTACCCTGGCAGGCAATGAAGCAATTGCCTTGGGATTGTTGGCGCTGGGTACCAACGGGCTGCTTTCTGGTCTGGCAACGGCCGTTCCGGAACCCCTCGTCGCCCTCACCCATGCTGTCGCCCACCACGACCTGGCTGAAGCCCAGCGGCAGCAGCATATCATCCGCCAAATCCTGGCCCTGGCCCCAGACGGCAAACGCATCGGCTGGATCAAAAAGATCCTGATCGAACGGGGCATCCCTGTGGGACCCGCCATACCGCCCCACATCATGCCGCCTGCCGAAGCCTGGCCTGCCGTGCAAGCCATTCTGGCCCAATCCTAACCCGGATTAGCAATTCGTCTCAATAAATGGGTCGGAGTTGGTTGAGCTTGTCGAAACCAACGGCCTTGGCCGAACCAACGGCCTTCGACAAGCTCAGGCCTCGTTTTCTCTAAGATATTGAGAAAAAAAGATTATCCGAATAAAAATTCAATGCACATGAAACTTTTGCTTTTCGACATCGACGGCACCCTCATCCGCAGCAATGGCGCGGGGCGGGCAGCCATGACCTATGCTCTGGAACAGGTTTTTGGCGCCACAGGTCCCATAGACAGCTACCATATGGGCGGCAAAACTGATCCGCGCATTATCACTGACCTGCTCCTGGCTGCTGGTTTCTCCAACGAAGCCATTCAAGCGAAACTGCCCATCATCTACGATGTGATGACCGCCCGGGCGCGGGAAACCTTTCCGCACAAAGATATTCTCCCCTGCCCCGGCGTTCCCGAACTGCTGGAAGCACTCCAGCAGCGTGATGACGTTGTCCTGGGTTTAGTAACGGGCAACATCGTCAGTACAGCCGCTTTGAAATTAAAGGCTGGCAGTATTGATCCCACGCAGTTCCGCGTGGGCGCTTACGGTTCGGACAACATGGACCGCAACAAGCTGCCGGAGATTGCCACAAAACGGGCGCGGGAATTGACTGGATTCCCGTTCAATGGGTGCA
>JAWOGU010000159.1:0-3333 GCA_046496595.1 Chloroflexota bacterium | reverse complement strand
TGCGCCGGCACCAATTATGGCGAGAACAACAGCCTGATGGCGATTACGCGCAACTACTCCGTACCGGTGCTCATGACAGCCGGCGCCATTGCCATACTGCTCGGTTTTGTAGGCAAGCTGGCGGCCGTGGTCAACACCGTGCCTGTCGCCGTCACCGGCGGTCTGTCCATCTATCTGTTCGGCGTCATCGGGATGCAAGGTATTGCCCTGATCCAGTCCGAACGAGTAAACTTGTTTGAGCCGCGTCAACTGGCGATTGGCGCCGTCATTCTCATCACCGGCATCGGCGGCAACCTGGGTCTGGAAAACGGCTTGTATCCCTTTGAAATCCCGGTTCTTTTCCCGGACGGCATCCCCGCCATCGTCTTTGCCGCCATCGTCGGCATTTTGCTCAACCTGATGTTCCTGGCAGTGCCGCCATCCCGCTTTGGCATCCGCGACCGCGAGGATATTAACCTATAAGACCCAAGATTAAAGATTAAAGATTGGAGACGGCTCGACCCTCAATCTTCAATCTTTAATCTTTCCTTTTTCCCACTTTTCCACGGAGGACACGCTTATGCACGAACCGTCACCTGGTTTACCAGAGTTTGATTATGTCCGACCAGCTTCGCTGGTTGAAGCCTCTCAGTTCCTGGCACAGCACGCCGGCGAAGCACGGCCGTTATTGGGCGGCACCGATACCTTTGTCAGAATGCGCGACGGGGCCTGGCAGGACAAATACATTGTCGATGTCAAACAACTTGAAGGCATGGCCGACATCACCTTCAGTCCGGAAAAGGGCTTACGCATCGGCGCGGCCGTTTCCATGAACAAAGTCATCGCTTCGCCAGAAGTCAACGCCCACTACCCGCTGCTGACTGAAGCGGCGCGCACCGTCGCCAGCTATCAGTTACGCAGCCGCGCCACCATTGTCGGCAACCTGTGCAACGGTTCCCCCGCCGGCGACACGACCGGCCCCTGTATTGTTTTGGGCGGGATATTGGAGGTGCATGGCGTAAACGGCCGTTTCACCCTCCCCCTCACCACCTTCTTCAAAGGCCCCGGCAAAACCGCCCTCCAACCCGGCGACATCGTCACCGCCATCACCTTCCCCCTGCCGCCGGCCAGCAGCATTGGACGTTACCTCAAGCTCGGGCGCAACACCCTCGGCGACCTCGCCATCGTCGGCGTCACGGCCTTTGGCTATCCTGACGGCACGCAGCCATCCGGCTGCACCTTCCGTTTGGCGCTGGCCTCCGTCGCGCCCACGCCGCTGGTCCCTGCATCCGCCGAAGCCATCCTCGCCGGCCAGCCCATCACCGCCGACACCATCAACCAGGCCGCCGACGCCGCCATGCACGCCTGCGCCCCCATCAGCGACACCCGCGGCTCCGCCCGCTATCGCCAGCAAATGGTGCGCAACCTCACCAGGCAGGCAGTCACCGACGTTTGGAGTGTGATGCGTGATGCGTGATGCGTGACGGTTGGTTTTTCACGCATCACGCATCACGAATCATTTTGGAGAAACCCTATGTCCCACCACACAATTACCCTAACAATCAACAACGAAACCGAAATCCTCACCGTGCCCTCGCACATGACGCTGCTGCAAATGCTGCGCGAAAAGCTGGTGCTGACCGGCACCAAGAACGGCTGCGCGGCGGGTGAATGCGGCGCGTGTACCGTCCTGCTGAACGGCGAACCGGTGAACAGCTGCCTGGTACTGGCGGTGGAGTGCGACGGCGCGCAGATTATCACGGTGGAAGGATTGGCGGAAAACGGCCGTTTAGCCCCCGTGCAGCAAGCCATCCAGGAATCGGGCGGCGTGCAGTGCGGCTTCTGCACCCCCGGCATCCTCATCTCCGCCCACGCCCTGCTTCAGCGCAATCCCCACCCCACCGACGCCGAAATCGCCGAATCCATCCTGGGCAACCTCTGCCGCTGCACCGGCTACGTGCGCATTATCGAAGGAGTGAAAGAGGCCGCAAGAATGGAAACGGCCGTGGCGTAAAGTGGTAAAGTGGCAATTGTTCATCGTTCCATAACAAACCGGTAACTTGCCCTTAAACGGCCGTTAACACCCCTCGTTTATCCTTTCTCCATATCACAAGAAAAAGGAAAACGAAATGCACATACTCATCACCAACGATGACGGCGTCACCGCCCCCGGCCTCCTCGCTTTGGCCCAGGCCATGCGCCCCTTCGGCAGAGTCAGCATCGTCGCCCCCGACCACGACTGGTCCGGCTGCGGGCATACCAAACATTTCCAACGGCCGTTGCGCGTCGAAAAAGTCACCCTGCTCAACGGCCTCAACGCCTACGCCACCGATGGCAGCCCCGCCGACTGCGTGGCGATGGCCGCCATGGGCCTGCTCGATGAACCGGTAGACTTCGTCATGTCCGGCATCAACAGCGCCGCCAACCTGGGCTTCGACATCACCTACTCCGGCACCACCGCCGCCGTCAAAGAAGCCATGATCTGGAAACTCCCCGGCATCGCCGTCTCCCTGGACTTGCAGCGCCAGCCGGAAGCAAATTACAGCCTGGCCGCCGAAGTCGCCAGCCAGGTTTTAGCCACCGTGCTGGAGGCCGATCATCCCCTCAACGTCTACCTCAACGTCAACGTGCCCAACATCCCCAAAGAGCAGTTTCGCGGCATACGCCTCACGCGCATGGGCATTCGCGTCTACCGCGACCGGCTGGAAAAGCGCGTCGATCCACGCGGCAACGATTACTATTGGATTGGCGGCGACACCCCCACCGGCATCCCGCAAGAAGGCGCCGACATCGGCGCGGTGGCCCAGGGTTACGCCGCCATCACCCCCTTACAGCTCGACTACACCGCCTACTCGCTGCTGCCGGTTCTCTCCACATGGAATTGGCCGACACCCACTCAGATAAGCGCGAACGGGACAACGCACGAAACGGCCGTTCCCGCCTTTGCATGAGCTTTTTTCGGTAGAGTTAATTTTCTTTTCCTCTCCTCTTCTGCATCCCTTCTCCCCCGATGAGGCCAGACCCATCCCGTCTGGCCTCACCCACCTTTAAATCACCTCAAGGGTATCTTCTCAATAAATCGCGGCGGAGTTGGTTGAGCCTGTCGAAACCAACGGCCTTCGCCGAACCAACGGCCTTCGACAAGCTCAGGCCTCGTTGCCCACGAAATTTTGAGAAGATGCACCTCAAGACTTCAAATTTAACGGAATTGACCGTGACGCGTGATGCGTGAACAAAGACCATCACGCATCACGCATCACGCATCACAAATCTCGTTCGACTACCCCAAACTAATCCTCATACGCATATCTAACGCCCCTCTGATTTTTTTCTAACACAAATAACCGAAAATAG
>JAWOGU010000139.1:0-6984 GCA_046496595.1 Chloroflexota bacterium | reverse complement strand
GAGAAGGAACGGCCGTTGGCGGGGCAGTCGGCGTGGGTTCTGGGGCTGTCTCTGAGGTAGTTGGCGGCAGAGTGGGTTGGCTGGTGGGGCTAGGTGGGATGGATGTGGGCGGAACGGCCGTTGCGCCCACCGTAGCTATTTCCCAGGGCGCTTCGGCGGCTGCCAGACCGGCGTCGTACTGCACACGTTTGACGTTGTCCTGGAGGGTGAAAAAGACGGTTTCTAGTTGGCCCACTGCTTCTTTACCGATAAGGCCGCGCAGGGCATTGGCGCCCTGCGCGGCGACGTTGGGCACAAAGCTGATTACCAGATAACCGGCGACAAAGGCCAGGATGAAAAAACTACCGATGATGATGAGTAACTGTCTTTTTGTCATACTGTGAAGGATTCTAGACGGAAGGAAAAGAGAAAGCAATAAGCAGGAGGTAAAAGGCAGAAGGCAAAAGGCAAAAAGTAAAAGGGAGAAGGGAGATCGACTTTTGGCCGGTTTGCACAAAAACCCACTTTCGCTATAATCTACCGGCTTGCCATTTAGGCAGGTTCCCGTACGTTTATGGGCAATTTATTATTTACATCTTACACATACTCGGACTGTTACGGGTGTGCTTACAATACGCTGTGTCTGGCTGTCCTGGTTCAAATAGAGCCGGCGGACAGCGTAAACAGGGTATAGGCCAAGTAAGTTCCGCAGCAGGTTGATGGGTATGGAAGAACAAAACACATAGAAAGGAGAATTACCCCTATGGCCGTTATATCCATGAAAGCCCTGTTAGAAACAGGCGTGCATTTTGGTCACCGGACCCGTCGTTGGAATCCGAAGATGAAGCCTTACATCTTCACCGAGCGCAACGGCATCCATATTTTAGATTTACAACAAACATTAGCCCTGATCACCGACGCCTATAGTCTGGTTCGTGACACCGTTGCCGATGGCGGCGAGATCTTGTTTGTCGGCACCAAGCGGCAGGCGCAAGACACCATTGCCACTGAAGCAGCGCGGGCGAGTCAGCCTTATGTCAATGATCGTTGGTTGGGCGGCACGTTAACAAATTGGAAAACCATCAGCGAACGTATTGCCTACCTGGAAAAACTCGAAAAACGGCGTGATGCCGGCGACTTTGACTTGTTGAAAAAACGGGAACGGATGCGTCTTGAACGCGAGATTGAGAAACTCAACTTGCGCCTGGGTGGTATTCGTAAAATGAAGAAACTGCCGGCCTTGATGTTTGTTATTGACGTAATGCAAGAGGAAACGGCCGTTCGTGAAGCCAACATCCTCAAAATTCCCGTCATTGGTGTGGTTGATACCAACTGTGACCCCGATCCCATCGATTACATCATCCCGTCTAATGATGACGCCATCCGCGCCATTAAGCTCATCGCAGGCAAAATGGCTGACGCCGCCCTCGAAGGCTACAACATGCGCAAAGATGACATTCTCGCCGAAATCACAGACCTCGATGCTTACCAGCGTGACGCCCAATACGACGGTGTCGAAGATGTTGAAGACGAACAACTTCTGGGCGCTTCCACCCTCGCAAAAATTCGTGGAACCGAAGAAGATATCGAAGATGAATTGACCGATGAAGTAGACACTTTGGAAGTTGATGAAGAAATCATCGGCGCTGATGAAGAAAACGAATAATCAAGTAACAAATTAGGAGATGTAACCACCATGCAAATCACAACCCAGCTGGTGAAAGAATTACGAGAATCCACAGGCGCTGGCGTTCTCGAAGCTAAAAAAGCCTTGGAATCAACCAACGGCGATTTCGACAAAGCAGTTGACCTGCTGCGTGAAAAAGGGGCGGCCCGGGCTGCCAAGCGCTCCGAACGTGATGCCAATGAAGGCGTTATTGAACTCTACGCGCATCCTGGAAACCGCATCGGCGTCATGCTGGAAATCAACTGCGAAACCGACTTTGTGGCGCGCAACGAACAATTCCGTACCTTAGCTCATAACCTGGCCCTGCACATTGCGGCGGCGAGTCCCCGTTACCTGACCAAAGAAGATGTGCCACAGGCTGAATTAGACCGTGAACTTGAAGTGCTGCGCAACCAGGCTTTGGCCGAGGGCAAGCCGGAACAGGTCGTCGAAAAGATTGTGGCGGGTCGTCTGAGCAAGTTCTACGAAGAAACTGTTTTGCTCGATCAACCATTCATCAAGGATGATAAGATCACCATTCAAACGATGCTGACAGACGCCATCCGCGTCACCGGTGAGAATATCAAAATCCGGCGTTTCGCCCGATATGAACTGGGTGAAGCGCTCGACTAAGAAGCATTAAAAAGGGCGTTCAATTGAACGCCCTTTTTTTTGCCTCTATGATCAATCAGGCAAGTTGATGCTCAGGAGACGTACATGTCTAAAACAGTATACAAACGCATATTGCTAAAAATGGGTGGGGAAGCTTTGGCTGGACCAGGCGGTTTTGGTATTAACCCGGAACGGGCGGCTGAAATCGCGCAGGTTATCAAAGAAGTGCATGATTTTGGGGTGCAAATTGCCATTGTGATTGGTGGTGGTAATTTGTGGCGGGGTACAACAGGCAATGACATGGGGATGGAACGCTCTACTGCGGATCACATGGGCATGATCGCCACCGTCATGAATTCGCTGGCGCTGCGTGACGCCCTGGAGCGTGTTGGGGTGCCTACCCGCGTGCAAACGGCCATTGAAATGCGCACCGTTGCCGAACCCTATATTCGCCTGCGCGCGATGCGTCACCTGGAAAAGGGACGTGTCGTCATTTTTGGCGGAGGCACGGGCAATCCTTATTTCACCACGGATTCGGCTGGGGCGCTGCGAGCCAATGAAATTGGCGCGGATGTGATGATCAAAGCGACCAAAGTGGATGCCATATATGATGTTGATCCGCAAAAGAATCATGACGCCAATCGCTTTGAGGAACTTTCATATATCGATGCGCTGAATTTGCGTTTACGGGTGATGGATAGCACGGCTATTTCTTTGTGCATGGATAATGATATGCCCATTGTGGTCTTGAATCTGTGGCAGGAAAACAGCGTCAAGCGCCTGGTTGCAGGGGAAGCCGTCGGTACAATTATCCATAACCTGTAGCCAGAATACAGAGAACATGTGAAGACTAAGGATGTCGTGGTATTATTGTAAATACGATAGACTCCTTGGTCTTTTTATTTGGTGAACTGGGACGATCCTTTGGTTACGCAGCGGCGAAGCGTAGTTTGAACTAGATTTCTTACAAAATTTGTGGTTTCCTTAAAGGGCTTTCCAGGCGTCATTTCATGGGAATTCAAGTAACTTTTTGGGGAACACCAAACAGCAAACGGAGGGTCCGATGATACGCGAATTATTACATGAAACTGAAAGTCGAATGCATGGAGCAGTAGTTTCCTTAGAAAGCGATCTGGCTGCTTTTCGCACGGGACGAGCCTCGCCTCACTTGTTGGACAAGATTATAGTTGAGATGTATGGCGTCGAGATGTCTCTGAATCAAATGGCTGTGGTCTCGGTGCCTGAGCCACAGCAGTTGGGAATTCGTCCTTATGACGTTAAAAGTATTTCTGCTATTGAAAAAGCGATCTTGAAATCAGACTTGGGTATTATGCCTAATAATGATGGCAAGATTATCCGCCTCAATATTCCGCGTCTCACAGAAGAGCGCCGCCGGGACCTGGGTCGTTTGATAGCAAGGCGTGTCGAAGAGGCGAAGGTTGCGGTGCGTAATGTGCGTCGTGACGTACTCAATGATTTACGGGATTTTGAAAAAGAAAAACTTATTTCCGAAGATGAGCTCCATCGTGGTCAAAAGGATTTACAGGATCTGACCGATAAATATACGGAAGAGATTGACAAAATTGGAGAGCAGAAACAAGCGGAGATCATGGAAGTATAAGGTATGATCAACAGGCAAGATGAGCCACTGCGTTTGAATGGGTATTATGTGCCGGGGCACATTGCCATCATCATGGATGGTAACGGCCGTTGGGCAAAAAAACGTGGTCTTCCGCGGCAGGCAGGCCATCGACAGGGGGCGGAAAATCTGCGTCATATCATCAATGCCTGCGTAGAATTTGGCGTTAAGATATTGACGATTTATGCCTTTTCTACCGAAAACTGGGGGCGACCTGAGAGCGAAATCAAAGCTTTGATGCGTATTTTTGCCCGTGTGCTGGATCAGGAGATCGACGATCTGAATGCGCAGGGCGTTTGTTTGCATCACCTGGGTGACCTCGCCGGAATCGAACCTAAGCTTCAGGACAAAGTGCGCCGCGCTATCCAACTCACAAAAGACAATGACACGCTGATTCTCAATGTGGCTTTCAACTATGGCGGTCGCGCGGAAATATTACACGCCATCAAAATGATGCTGGCTGATGGCGTCTCCCCGGAAGACCTGGATGAAGAATTGTTCAGTTCTTATTTATTTACGGCCGGGCTGGCTGATCCCGATCTTGTTATCCGCACCAGTGGGGAGCTGCGTATCAGTAATTTTCTCATCTGGCAGGCTGCCTATGCCGAATATTATCCGACGCCGGCGTTGTGGCCTGATTTCAGCCGGCAGGATTTATATGAGGCTATTGTCTCCTTTAATAAACGGGAACGCCGCTTTGGATTAGTACAGGAAGAACCCTCTTAAGGAGTAATCAACCCTCGCCTATGTTGTGGAAACGTGCTCTCATCGCTCTGACGCTTGGTCCCCTGGCATTGTATTTGGTTTATCTAGGCGGCTGGTTTTATTTTTTGCCGATAACGGCCGTTTTTGTTTTAGCCGCCGTGGAATATAGTCACATCATGGAGAAAATCGGCGCCAGAGTCTCCGTTTGGTTGTTGGCGCCCGCTGTCGTCATACAATTTATCATGGCGCAATGGCCCTCTTTAGCCTTGTTTGAACTGCTCACCTTTCTGACTCTGCTCATCTTCATGGCGTATGCCCTCTGGCTTTATGAACGGCAGATCAGCGCCCATGCCACCCTGGATTGGGTCTCCATGATGGGGGGGCTGCTGCTGTTTGGTTGGGTAGCCAGCTACTTCTTGCGCTTGCGCGGTGTTGAAACCTATGCCTGGCAGTGGACCATTGTCGCCCTCTTGAGCACCTGGTCTGCGGATTCGGGCGCTTATCTCGTGGGCAAATTCATGGCCGGTAAAGTCCTGGGCCGCCATCAACTTTCCCCCCGCCTCAGCCCAAATAAAACGGTTGAAGGGTATGTGGGCGGCATCGTTTTTGGCGTCCTGTTCACAGTCAGCGTCGCTTATTTTCTGCTGCAACTCGCCTGGCTGCCGGCGCTCATCATCGCTTTATTGGCCTCGATTGTCAGTCCTTTAGGCGACCTGGGCATGTCGCTGCTGAAGCGCGAGGCAAAAGTGAAAGATTCCGGCGCCATTTTTGGCGAGCATGGCGGTGCTTTGGACCGTATCGATTCCCTGATATGGACGATGGCGATGTCCTATTTTGTCGTTTTGTATCTGGCTTAAATCCCAGTCGATTCCTCATGTTAGGTGAAACAATTAACCCAATTCACTGCTCTCCTGCTTCATCAAGCGCTAGCAGGCTGTCGGAAAAGTGGTTGTAGCCGCGACATCCTTGTCGCGCTTACACGAACGCGGTAAGGATACCGCGGCTACGAAATGATGTTCTCTGACAGGCTCCTGGAGGAGTACAAGTTATGCCTAGAATCACCACGATTGAACGATTTATTTTGGATAGGCAGCCTGAATATGCCAAAGGTGATCTCACTGCCCTGTTGTATGATCTTGCCCTGGCGGCCAAAGTCATTTCCCACAAAGTAAACCGGGCCGGATTGCTGGACATTCTGGGCGAAGCCGGGGCGGTAAACGTACAGGGGGAAAATCAGCAAAAATTAGATGTGTATGCAGATGGCGTCATCTACCGGCTGTGTGATCATACCGGCCGTTTGTGTATTATGGCTTCCGAAGAGCATGAAGATCCGCTGACCATTCCTGATCATTACGAAAAAGGGCCATATGTGCTGGTTTACGACCCATTGGATGGTTCCGCCAACATCGACACAAACGTGAGCATCGGCACCATTTTTGGCATTTATCGCTGTCTGGATTGGACCACCAGAGGCAGAGTTGAAGATATTTTACAGCCCGGTCGGAATTTGGTGGCCGCCGGTTATATCTTGTTTGGCTCCAGCACGATGATGGTTTACAGCACCGGACAGGGCGTTCATGGCTTTACACTAGATCCCGACATCGGCGAATTTTTATTGTCTCATGAGAATATGACGCTGCCGGAACCACCACAGTATTACAGCATGAACACGGCGTATGTTGAACGCTGGGCAGCGCCCGTACAGCAGTATTTGCGCTGGCTGCAAGGGCGCGACGGTTCGGATGCGCCGGAATTGTCGGCTCGTTACATCGGTTCCCTGGTAGCGGATTTTCATCGCAATCTACTAAAAGGGGGCGTGTTCTGTTATCCGGCAGAAATCAACAAACCCAGAGGCAAGATAAGACTGTTGTATGAGGCGGCTCCCCTGGCTTTTTTGATTCAACAGGCCGGCGGTTACGCATCTGACGGCAGACGTTCTTTGCTGGATATTGTGCCTACAAGCGCCCATCAGCGAGCGCCGTTTTATATTGGCAATCGTTCGTTGGTGGAAAAGGCGGAAGCGTTATTGGCTGAAGCGGCTGCGGGGTAACATCACGGTTCGCGTTCGCTTGACAACACGCCTCGTTCGGGCTACCATTCCGTTCGCTTTTGGGCCTGTAGCTCAGCTGGGAGAGCGCTACAATCGCACTGTAGAGGCCAAGGGTTCGAATCCCTTCAGGTCCACCTGAGAGCCGAGTTTTCACCGAAACTCGGTTTTTCTTTGAAAACTGAATAAGCAAAAGCTTCGATCAGGAGTAGTAGGCGGAATAATTGTCAATGGTTAATTGTCAATTGTGAATGGTTAATGGAAGAGAGCGGCGTCATTGGCTGAAAGCGCGGCAAACAAACTGCTGAACTCGCCTGGGAGCTGTGGCTGTGAAAA